>JAGXIB010000009.1 GCA_024635865.1 Flavobacteriales bacterium | reverse complement strand
GCTCGGAGATGTGTATAAGAGACAGGTACAGAAAACAGTTCGATAGTATTTGTGTTGCTAATAATGTATTGTTGCCCATTTATAGTGCTGATGCAGAGCCTACGCTTATTCGCTATAAAATTAAAGAATCGACACCTGTTCCGAAAACTAACCAGATTAAAACCCTAGAAAAAGTGGAAGAAGTGGCCAATACAATTTCTGGAGACTTAAAGAAAATTGGGATTACACAAAATTTTGCTCCCGTGATAGATGCTTCGCCAAATAAAACAGTTAGTAATCGAAGTTTTGGTTTGAATAGAGATACCGTAACCTTATTTTCTAATCAGTTTATTACCACAACACAAGAAAATGGAATTGTCGCCACTGCAAAACATTTCCCAGGTCATGGCTATGTTGTTGGAGATACTCACGAAAAATTAGTTTATATAGATGGCGAAATGAAAGAGGTAGACAATTATAAGCCGATTATCGCCAACAATGTACTTTCGATTATGGTCGCTCACATTGCAGTTAAGAATAACGAGAAGTATAACACTAACGATTTACCTTCAACTTGTTCTAGAACAATTGTTACCGATTTATTAAAAAAGGAGCTAGGATTCAAAGGCTTGGTGGTTACCGACGCTATGAATATGGGAGGTGTAAGTAGTCTAGAAAATTCTGGAGTAAAAGCAACAATGGCAGGCTGTGATATGTTGTTGATGCCAGTAGAGGAAGAAAAAGACTTGTTTGCGATGTTAGCTGAAATGGAGGTGAATGAAGAGTATCGTCAACAAATGTATAATTCTGTAATGAAAATTATTAGACATAAAAAATGTTGAGGGCTAATTAAGTAAGACGGAAATGGGTAAAAAAAAAGAACTAACTGAAGAAGAATTAGCTTTATTAAAGAATAATGGAGCAAGAGAGTTTGCTCGAAAATTAAGTAATAATAAAGATAAAGCGTCTAAAGCGATGCGTTTGTTTTTAAACAACATGGGGACAGAAGCTAAAGAAACCCATCAAGCCTCTAAAATACTAGTAAAGTTCCTGAAAGAAGGAAAAGTTAATAAAGCAGAAGAGATAGAACTAAAACAACAAGTTTATGATTTATTAAAACTTGTGGGAATTGGGGTTCCTTTTTTCTTAATCCCAGGTTCCTCATTGTTAATTCCATTTTTGTTAAAAATAGCAGACAAAAGAGGGGTCAAGTTATTGCCTTCAGCATTTAATAAACCAAAAGTTGACGAAGAAGAATAATTTGGTGTCAAATTCTTCATCTAAAAGTAAATGTAAAACGTTTTAATGCTTTTATTTTGAAGTGTTCAACGGAATGTATACTTTTACTAATTAAGAGAATAAAATGCCTTATAAACCAAAAGAAATAACAAAAGTTTACTACTCTATAGGAGAGGTTGCTAAAATGTTCGATGTGAATACATCGTTAATTCGCTTTTGGGAAAAAGAATTTGATGTCATAAAACCTCAAAAGAACAAAAAAGGAAATCGTTTGTTTACAAAGTCTGACTTAGAAAATTTTCATTTAATTTATCATTTGGTAAAAGAAAGAGGGTTTAAACTGCAGGGAGCAAAAGACAAGTTAAAAGGGAATAAAGAAGATACTATTCAGGAGCACGAAATAGTGAAAAGATTGCAACATGTCAAAAGTACATTGTTGCAGTTAAAAGAAGAATTATAAGTCAAAAAAGACAATTTGGCAGAATTTCCGAAAAGGTATAATTTTCGCAATAATAAAATTCAAATGAAAACAGTTTACGTAACCCGAAGAGAGCGATTTAATGCTGCTCACCAAATGTGGAATTTTGATTGGAGCGATTCAAAGAATGCAGAAGTATTTGGAAAATGTTCCAATAAAAATTGGCATGGGCATAATTACGAGCTTTTTGTCACCGTAAAAGGAGAACCTAATCCTCAAACGGGATATTGTGTCGATCTAAAAAAGGTGAGTGTTGTTATCAATAAACACGTCATTGATTATTTAGATCATAGAAATATTAATCTAGAAGTTCCTTTTATGAAAGATAAGTTGGCAAGTACAGAAAACTTGACAATCGCCATTTGGGAGCAATTAGAAGAAGAGATAAAAAAAATAGGTACTCAATTGCACAAAGTGAAGTTGTGCGAAACAGAAAATAATTTTGTGGAGTACTTTGGAGAAGAATAAATAAAAAAAAACAATAAGATGATAAACAGTAATTTTGAACAGAAAAGAATGGCCGAAGATCGTTTTTCTGATGTTATTGACGAAAATTTTGGAGGAGAGGCTAGAAGTGTTTCGACAAGCTTTGTTTCTAACGTATTTGCAATGATGACTTTGGCATTAGCTATTTCAGGTGTTTCGGCATACTGGATGGTTGCTTCAGAGTTTTATTTAAGTATTGGTAGTTTTGGGATTATGGTGATACAATTTTCACCTTTTATCTTGGTTTTGTTAATGGGTTTTAGGTATAAGAAATTATCTTCTCTAGCGTTAACAGGAGTTTTTATACTCTTTTCTGTATTAATGGGGCTAAGCATAGGGATGATCCTCTTAATGTATACTGCATCAACGGTTTATGTTACTTTTGGAATTACTTCAGCTACTTTCTTATCTATGGCTTTGTTAGGGTACACAACAAAAACCGATTTAACTAAGTTTGGAAGTTTATTGTTTATGGCCTTGTTTGGGATCATTATCGCAATGGTTGTTAACTGGTTTATTCAAAGCGACATGTTAGATTATATCATTAGTATAATAGGAGTTTTAGTTTTTACAGGGCTAACAGCTTACGATGTTCAGAAAATAAAAAACCTGAGCACAGAAGTTATCGATGGTGCAGAAGAGACAAAGAAACTGGTCGTAATGGGAGCATTAAATCTTTACTTAGATTTTGTGAACTTATTCCTATTTATGTTACGTATTTTTGGAGGTAGAGATTAATCGAAATAAATACTTTAAGTAAGATTTGAATCAATAAAAATAGAGAATCATTAAATAAAGAAGCATCCAGTTAATTGGGATGCTTTTTTATTTTATTTTTGTAAATGGTAATAAAGAAGTTGTTTAGTTAACTTCAAGGTATAACAAAGAATAAGATTAAATATGAAAGCATACGTTTTTCCGGGTCAAGGAGCACAATTTGTAGGGATGGGAAAAGATCTTTATGAAACTTCTAACGAAGCAAAAGAATTATTTGAAAAAGCCAATAAAATTTTAGGGTTTAGAATTACAGATATCATGTTCGAAGGAACTGATGAAGAGTTAAAAGAAACAAAGGTAACGCAACCAGCTATCTTTTTGCACTCTGTTATTCTTTCAAAAGTATTGGGAGATTCCTTCCAACCAGAGATGGTTGCAGGTCACTCTCTAGGAGAATTGTCAGCATTAGTTGCTAATGGAGTGTTGGAGTTTGAAGACGGATTAAAGTTAGTTTCTAAAAGAGCATTAGCAATGCAGAAAGCATGTGAAACTCAAAAATCGACAATGGCAGCTATCTTAGGGTTAGATGACGATGTAGTAGAAGGAATTTGCGAAGAAGTTGAAGGGATTGTAGTTGCTGCTAATTATAATTGTCCAGGTCAATTAGTAATTTCTGGATCTTTTGAGGCAGTAAACCAAGCTTGTGAACTAGCAACAGAAAAAGGAGCTAGAAGAGCATTGCTACTTCCTGTTGGAGGAGCATTTCACTCTCCATTAATGGAGCCTGCAAGAGAAGAGCTTGCTGCAGCAATAAAAAACACGACTTTCAACAAACCAACTTGTCCCGTTTATCAAAATGTAACGGCAAGCGCAGTGGTTGATCCAGAAGAAATTAAAAAGAACTTAATTGCTCAGTTAACTGCTCCAGTAAGGTGGACACAAACAATGCATCAGATGATTGCAGATGGAGCAGACTCTGTAACAGAGGTTGGTCCAGGGAAAGTATTACAAGGGTTATTCAAAAAAGTAGACCGTAAGTTTGCTACTTCAAGTGCTACTTTAATCGAAGCTTAACTCTTATAAAAAAAGATTAATAAATATGTCAACTTATAAAGATGTAAAAAGAGTAACCACTCATACATTACTAGAAATGAAAGAGCGTGGAGAGAAAATCTCGATGCTAACAGCTTACGATTTCTCCATGGCAACAATTGTCGATCAGGCAGGCATGGATGTCATTCTAGTTGGAGATTCCGCTTCAAACGTTATGGCTGGTCATGAAACGACTTTACCAATTACTTTGGACCAAATGATTTATCATGCGGCGTCTGTCATAAGAGCAGTTAAACGTTCTTTAGTCGTTGTAGATTTACCATTTGGTACTTACCAAGGAGATTCTAAAGAAGCACTGCGTTCTGCTATACGTATCATGAAAGAATCGGAGGCGCACGCTGTTAAATTAGAAGGAGGAAGAGAAGTTTTAGAGTCTGTTAATCGAATCCTTTCTGCTGGTATACCGGTAATGGGGCACTTAGGGTTAACACCACAATCTATTTATAAGTTTGGAACGTATACCGTAAGGGCTAAAGGAGAGGATGAGGCTAAACGATTAATAGAAGATGCTAAACTACTAGAAGAAGCAGGTTGTTTTGCTTTAGTAATAGAAAAAGTGCCAGCAAAACTAGCGCAACAAGTCGCAGAAAGTATAAGTATACCAGTTATTGGAATTGGGGCTGGAGCAGATGTTGATGGTCAAGTGTTGGTTATGCATGATATGCTTGGAATTAATAAAGAGTTTTCTCCTCGTTTTTTAAGAAGGTATCATAACTTGTTTGATGAAATAAAAGGATCTTTTGAAAATTACATTAAAGATGTTAAGAGCAAAGATTTCCCTAACGATTCTGAACAATATTAATCGTTGAACAAAAAAAAATAGTCTTAAAAAAAGAACATGAGCTTAGAGATATTATACGAGGATAACCATATTATAGCTGTAAATAAAAAAGCGGGTGATATTGTGCAAGGAGACAAGACAGAAGATAAGCCTCTTTCTGAAGAAATTAAAGCTTACATTAAGAAGAAGTATAATAAACCAGGTGATGTTTATTTAGGTATTATTCATCGAATAGATCGTCCTGTTGGAGGCGTAATCGTTTTTGCTAAAACAAGTAAAGCCTTAGTAAGAATGAATAAGTTGTTCCAAGATAGAGAAGTACAAAAAACATATTGGGCTGTAGTAGAAAAGCTTCCAAAGGAAAACGAAGAAGTCTTGATTAATTATTTAAAGAAAAATCAAGAAAAAAATCGTTCTAGAGCATACGATAAGGAAGTTAAGGGTAGTAAAATGAGTGAACTCCATTATAAATTGGAAGGAAGAAGTAAAAACTATTTTTATTTAGAAGTAGAACCTAAGACTGGTCGTCACCATCAAATTAGAGTTCAGTTAAGTCACATGGGTTGTCCAATAAAGGGGGACGTGAAGTATGGAGCAAATAGAACAAATCGAGATGGTTCTATTCATTTGTTAGCACGTTCTATAGAGTTTATGCATCCTGTACAAAAGAAAAAGATGAGCATTAGAGCAAATCCACCAAAGAATGATCCTTTATGGGCAGAGTTTTTAGAAATTAAGAAAAAATAGAGGCGCTAGTAGCTTCGAACCAAAAACTAAAAGCCAAAAAGTCATGAAAAAAGCATTAAAATACGGAGTTGTCATCTTGTTAATGGGAATTATTTTTGGAGGTTATTATCTTTATGTTCGTTTACCAATTATTAACGGTTACGCTTCTAAAAATTTATGTTCATGCGTTTTTGTGTCTGATAGAACTCAAGAGCAAGCAGAAGCTAACGAACTAAACTTTTCTTTTATAAAGTATACTTCCAGTTCAATAGATACCATAGAAAAAACAGTAACCAGTTCATTTTTTGGGTTTAGACCACAAAAATCATTTTTTAACGATAATGTAGGGTGTGCTTTAGTTAATAATGAAGAGAATATACAAGGGTTTCGAGCACTAGATTTTGAAAAAGAAATAGTGTATTACAATGAAGACTCAACATTAAAGATTAAAACTAAAACAGAAAATCAAGAATTAAAAGAGGCAATCAATCATCACTTTACAGAAAAAGAGGGAGAACCTGCTATAAATACTACAGCGTTATTGGTTGTTCATAACAACGAATTAATAGCTGAACGTTATGCCAAAGGGTTTAATAAAGATAACCGATTTTTAGGTTGGTCGATGGCAAAAAGTATCATGAGTTCTTTGGTGGGAATATTGGTAAAAGAAAAAGGGTTAGATATCAATAAATCCATTAATCTCGCGGAATGGTCAAATGATGATCGAAAAGACATAACGTTAAATAATGTGTTGCAAATGTCAACAGGAATAGAGTGGGTAGAGGATTACGGTTCTATTTCAGATGTAACAAAAATGCTTTATACAAAAGATGACGTGTATAAAGCAGCGACTACTAACCAGCTGGAATATCCAGCAGGTAGTTATTATGAATATTCATCTGGTTCATCTAATATCTTATCTGGTCAAATTCGCAGTTTTTTTCCAACTCAAGAAGATTATTTGTTGTTTCCATACCGAGCTTTGTTTTCTAAATTGGGAACAAAAAGTATGTTGCTAGAAACAGACCCTACTGGTTTGTTTATAGGTTCTTCTTATGCTTGGGCTACAGCAAGAGACTGGTGTAGATATGGAATGTTATATGAGCAAGAAGGTGTTTGGAATGGCGAACAAATCCTACCGGTTGGTTGGACTGAATATACCTCAACACCAGCAACACACTCAAATGGTGTTTATGGTGCACAGTTT
>JAGXIB010000132.1 GCA_024635865.1 Flavobacteriales bacterium | reverse complement strand
GTACATTCCTAAACCAACTTCAACACAGGTAATAACAGTTAAAATAGCTGTTACTTTCCATATCATTTTTCTCATTTCTTTTCCATGCTCCTCATCATGATTAGCTGCAACTGAATATGAGTGGTCTAATGTTAAATCGTCTCTTTCCATTTTGTTTATTTTTAAAATTAGTTAAAAACTAAAGTTCTGTCAAATTAAGTAAAAGAATGTAAATACAAACACCCATACTAAATCTACAAAGTGCCAATAAAGTCCTACTTTTTCAACCATTTCGAAATGTCCTCTATCATCGTAGGTTCCTCTCATTACTTGTATTAAAACTATCGAGTTTATTACTACTCCAGAGAACACGTGAAAACCGTGAAATCCTGTAATAAAGAAAAAGAAATCTGCGAACTGAGGGACGAGTGGCATATATTCATTTTGCAATAAATTTGCGCCATAAATAACAGTACCTCCAATCTCCGCTCCATGAGCAGTGCCATGAATAAAGTGATACCACTCCCAAGCTTGAGAACCAACAAAAAACGCTCCACCAACAACGGTAAAAGCCATCCATTTTATTACTCCTTTTTTATCTAAACGATGGCCAGCTTCTACTGCTAACACCATGGTTACAGAACTTATAATAAGTATAAAAGTCATTAATGCCACGTATAATAGTGGGAAACCTTCTCCTAAAAAAGGCATTGCATTAAATACGTCTTCAGCGATTGGCCAATCTACTGCTTGATGTCTTGCGTAACCATAAGCGGTTAATAATGCTCCGAATGTTAAAGCATCTGAAAGCAAGAAAAACCACATCATTTGTTTTCCATAAGAAAGTCTAAAAGGAGAGCCATTTCCTCCCCAAAGCGTTGCTCCATCAACCTTTTCTGTGTGTGCTGCCATTGTAAAATTTTTATTTATAGTTGCGAATTTAATGAATAAATTGTAAAAATACGAATAAATAAACCCATAATGCACCTAAAAAATGCCAAAATATTCCTCCTACTCTTAAGCCCATCTGGTTCTCTTTATTATATTTCCCTTTTATAGTCCTTATAAATAAGACTAACATTAAGACCAATCCTATGATTAAATGGAAAAAATGAAGAATCGTTAAAATCCAAACATAAGAACTCGCGACATTTTTTGTTTGATAAAATTCTCCATACTGAATGGTATTTAACTCTTGCCTTAACTGAGTCCACTCTCCATTTTTCAAATGAACTTGTATTCCTTTACTTAAATCAATGTAAGTTTCGAAATTAGCTAAATTCACTTCTTGCTCTTCATTATAAACTTTTCCGTTTTTAATTACGTATTCTTTACCCCCTTGAAACACTGTTTTCTTAATGGCATCAATTTCTTGCTCTGTTATTTTTCTTTCAGGGAAATACAACCTTTTATTCTCAAAATCTAATCGCTCTCCGTTTAGATTAATCGAAAAGTCTTTTCCATAGGTACCTTTAAGCATAAAGAAAGGCATTGCGTTGTATACTCCAAATGAAAACTTAAATAACTCATCTCTTTGAGAAACGCTTAAAGTATCTCCTCCAACAAAGGCTAATCCATTTTTAAATTCTACCTCTTTTTCTTTGGCAATATTTTTAATCGTATAAGGAGTACCGTAATCTTTAATATTATAAGGCTTCAATCTTAATCCAAGTTCATCTCCACATATTTGGTGCGTAAACTCTTTTAATTCTTCAATATCAGCTCCAGTAAGTTCTTTCCCATTTAATGAGTAATTATTTCCATCGTGAGTAATTTCTTCTCCATTCTTTAAAATTGAATAGCGATTACCATATGCTCCATAATCGAAAAAAATTCTATCAGCAATATAGTTCCCTTGTTCTACTAATTGACCCCAACCTTTAAATTGATATACTGAAAATACAATTCCTAATAATAAGGTAAGACCTACAAAAGTAACCGTTAATTGTTTGTTTCCTCTTTTAGCAAAATTAAGAGCTAAAAGTAATGTTAAACTACTAATAATGATAATAATTGTACTAATAGTAAATGCATGAGGTAGTTGAATGTCTACCCAAAACTTATCCATTTTACTAACGACTACAGCACTTGTAAAGCCAGCGTACATCATTACACTTGCTATAATACCAATTAAAACAATCTGCTTAGCAACTTTTTGGTAGTCCTTTTTAGGCATTGAATCTCTTACAATATCTTTCATAGCTATTTTAGATTTTAGTAATTAAATATATAATCTGAATGAGAGGCAAATAATAAAAAGAAGAAAACATTACTTTCTTAGCAAATTTCATCTCTAACGTTAAGTACAATTTAATAGCGGCCATCAACATTGGAATCAACAATAAAATAGACAAAGGAACAGAATAAATGTTTGACATCCCTATTAAGTAAGGAACAGCTCCCATTGGCAGCATCATTACTGTATATAATACTATTTGAAAAGCACTTTTCTTATCTCTACCTCCCAAAGAAGGCAACATTTTAAATCCGGCTTTTAAATAATCATCATTTAACTTCCAAGCGATTGCCCAAAAATGAGGAAACTGCCAAAAAAATTGAACAGCAAACAATGCTCCTGCTTCTAAACCAAACTCAGCAGTCGCTGCGACATAACCCAACATCGGAGGAAAACTTCCTGGTATAGCACCTACAAAAACAGACAAAGGTGTTTTAGTCTTCAGTGGAGTATATGTTAACACATATAAAACCATCGCTAATAAACCTAACCAAGCACAAAGTGCATTAATCATAAATAGAGCTCCTACTCCAATACTTCCTAAAATAACTGAAAAAACTAATGCTTCTCTCACTGTTAATCTTCCACTAGGCAATGGGCGTT
Organism: Flavobacteriales bacterium; assembly: GCA_024635865.1. Classification (GTDB taxonomy): domain Bacteria; phylum Bacteroidota; class Bacteroidia; order Flavobacteriales_D; family Parvicellaceae; genus S010-51. The sequence goes on along the minus strand of JAGXIB010000132.1, from coordinate 13,423 downwards.
TCTGAGTTCGATCCATGATCTTATCTAAATCTCGCTCTATAATTTGATTAAAAGCATTAGATGACCCTGTGACAAAAGCTCCTCCAATAGAAAGCCAAACCAAAACTAAATAATCTATTTCTCCAGGAGCTATCATGTAGCCTAAAACTGCTGAATAAATAACTAACGAAGACAAACGTAGCTTCATTAATTCGGTATATGCTTTTATTTTTTGACCCATAATTAATTTGGGAATAAAACGTTGAGTTTTATTTAACGCTTTATTTCGGGCGCAAAGATAATGATTTAATTGTAAACTAGACTAGTTAAAAAGGTCACATAGTAAGAATTAAAAGGTTATTTAAAACCAGCCTAATTAAGGTTCGTTCATTTTAATTAAAACTTAATCAGCATAGAAAACTTTAATACTGAGAAAAAACGGACTTGGAAGTGTTTTTTATGTCTTCAATGAGTTGATTGGGAGCTAAAATTTTTAAATCTGAACCAAACCCTAATAACTGCATTTTCAGCTCATAAGTAATGAGTAAATAATAGGTAAACTGGTACTTCCCTTTCTTTTCTCCTTTGAATACTTGAGAATGATGTAATGGCTGGGACATTAAGTATTTAGACAATACTTCGTTGGTTTCTATTTTTAAATCTACAGGCAACTCATCACTTGTGGTAATTCCTATCGCATGTTTAAAAAAACGATCAGCAGAAAAGTCTTGATCTTTTTTAAAGTTTTGAGAAAGCATTTCTAAATCATAAACTCGATCTAGTCCAAAAGTTAAAATTTTATCTCTTAATTCGCTTTTACCAATTAAGTACCACCTATTCCGATACTCTTTTAATAAGTAGGGATGAACCCTTCTAATTTTCGCTATCGAACTTTGATAACTCTGATAACCAAACTGAATAACCTTATTGGTTTTTATGGCTTCTAAAATTTGCTCTAAATGTTCATTCCCTTCAATTTTATGAACGGTTTCAAACTGCACATATTTTTCAATGGCAACATCTTGAACGTCATTAGAGATATTAACTCTGTCTACAATTTTATCTATGGCTACCTCAAATTGCTGAAACAAACTCGTATTTTTAAATTGACTTAAAATATTTGTAGCCATTTTTATGGCATCCACATCCACATCTGTTAGTGGCATTTTATCCAATGCATATTTTTCATCGCTATAAAAATACCCATTATTTAACCGATTAAATTTTATTGGTGCATCATGCTCAACTCGCATGTATCGCAAGTCTTTTTCGATAGTAGAATCACAAATATGTGCTTCATTAGTACCAAACAACTCTTCTTCACAAGCTTCTCTCAACTCCTTTTTGCTGGGGAATGGTTTAGCCGAATTACGGATACAACGATCAATAATTCTATACCTCTGAAATGCACTTTTATTTACAGCCATAAATGAAGAAAAGATGCTAATTAATTTTTACTTTAAAGGTCAAAATAAAAAATTCATGTTATTATTAAACAAATATATAAAACAAATGCAACCTTTGTTTCAATTTAAAAGTCTAATCAAATAGAAAAGCAACAATGACAAACGAGCAATTAATTGAAAACTGTTTGAAGGGCAATGCTCGTGCTCAAAAATTGCTTTACGATAAGTTTGGACCTAAATTGATGGGGGTTTGCTTCAGATACGCTACAAATAAGCAGGAAGCTGAAGACCTTCTACAAGATGGATTCATAAAGATCTTTGAAAAACTTGACAAATATTCTGGAATTGGCTCTTTTGAAGGGTGGATGAGAAGAATTGTTGTCAATACGGCTTTGGATAACATTAGAAAAAATAAAAAATTTCTTTTAAACACAGATTTAGAAACTGAGGGATACAAACTTTCGAGCAATGACTTCATAGAAGAACGACTGGCTGCTAAAGATTTAATAAAAGTCTTGCACAGCATTCCATTAGGCTATAAAACAGTCTTTAACTTGTACGCCATTGAAGGCTATTCTCACAAAGAAATAGCAGAGCAACTAGGAGTTTCTACCAGCACATCTAAATCACAATACTCAAGAGCGAAAGCACTTTTGAGAGAAAAAATAACAAAGCTGAATTTAAAATAAGAACCAATTACTAAGAAGTAATGAATATGAGTAAGAATAAATATAACATAGAAGAAGTTTTTAAGTCCGAATTGGAAGACTTTGAAATGGAGGTCCCAAAAAATGGATGGAGCAATATTTCGAACAACATTGCAAACGCTTCTAAAGTTGCTAAAACTAGCTTTTGGGGAAGTACTGCTTTCACTATCGTTTCTATAGGAACTTCTTTAGCCATTGCTACTGGAGCAATAATTTACTCTAACTCAACAACGAACGAAAAAGAAACGAGTATTGCTTCTAAAAAAGAAGAAAAAACAAAAGAAATTACTCAAACAAAAGAAGATAAATCTACAACCAGTACTATAACTTTAACAGAAAAGACCCAATCAACTCCTCAAACGGTAATCGATCCTGTTATAGAAGAAACAAAGAAAGAAAAAACTAAATCAACAAAACAGTACATCATTAAAAACACGACTTCTAATGAGGATAACAACGAGTTAACTGTAGATGAAAATTCGCCTTCAATTGTAGCCAAAAAACCAATAAAACCGATTACAGTAACAGAAGATGAAAATTTAAAAGACATTGAAATAATTGAAATTGAAGCAACAGAGACTGTTGCTTCAATTTCGGCTTCCCCAATAGGAGGCTACGCTCCTTTAACCGTAGATTTTTCTCATCAAAATGAAAACACCTCTACTAGATGGAACTTTAAAGATGGCACAAGCAGCAATAAAAATGAGCTCTCCCATACATTTGAAAAAGAAGGACAATATGAAGTTGAACTAACTATTATTGATAAAAAGGGAAACACAGCCTCCACCACTAAAACGATAAGTGTATTAGCAACAAGTAAAATAAACAAAGTTCCTAATATATTTACTCCAAACGATGATGGTATAAACGATGAGTTTACTATCAGCCATGAAAATATTGAAACTTTTAATCTCTATATCTACAATAAATCAGGAGGACTAGTTTTTGAATCGAACGACATTGAAAAAGGATGGAGTGGAAACACTCAATACGATGAAAAAGCTGAGGCTGGAAATTATATCTACATGATAAAAGCTAAAGGAACAGATGGTAAAAACTTTGAAGAAAGCGGCATTATTAAATTAGCTAGGTAGTTTTAAATTAATGGCATTAGCTACAGTATAGGCCATTGAAAAACAACCTTGAAGTAAAAACCCTCCAGTTGGAGCATCCCAATCTACCATTTCTCCTACGGTATAAATTTTTGGCGATTCTTTTAACGAGAAATCATTATTTAAGTTTTCTAACGCTACACCCCCCACAGTCGATATAGACTCTTCAATTGAACGAAGAGATTTTACTAAAATAGAGATTTCTTTTACCTTTTTAACAAAACTTGTTGGATCTAGGAACTCTTCTTTAGAGGTAAATTGCTTTATCAATGCCATTTCATGCGAACCCAAATTCAAAGCCTTAGCATATTGACTCGGTTTACTATTTTTTATTTTCTTCAGTAAATCCTCTAACGAATTCTTAGGCTTAAAGTCCACTTTAAGAATAGGCTTTTCATGATTTTTTATTAGTAACCGTAGTTCTTTTACAATAGGATAAATGGCATTACCTTCTAAACCATAACTAGTGATTAAAGCTTCTCCTTTTACTTTAAAATTACATACAGATATTGCTATGTTTTTCAAAGGTTTACCTTCGTGACTTTTAAGAAAAGAATTGCTCCAGCTAATATTCACTCCACAATTAGAGGGTTCAAATGTATTTATTTTAATCTTCTGAGAACGAAATAAATTAACCCACTTACCATTTGACCCTGTTTTAGACCAAGACGCTCCGCCTAATGCCAACACACAATAATCGAAAGACAGTTTTTTTTCTTTATTTGATTCATTCAGCAACAAAACGCTACTCTGATTCAATCCAACAACTTGATGATTCAGCAATATATGTACTCCTTTTTTAGTAAGTTCAGATATAAGGTCATTTAAAACTTCAACAGGTTTAACTCCTTCAACAGGGAAAACACGATTACTAGACCCTACAAAAGTATCTATCCCGATTTTTTGTAAAAAAGCACGTAAATCTTGTGCTGAAAACTGATGTAATGAAGCTTCTAAAAAAGAAAAAGGGTGGTAACTAGTTACTAATTTATCTTGAACGGCATTATTAGTTAAATTGAATCCCCCTTTTCCAGCGACCAATAATTTCCTCCCTAATGTTTTCTTTTGTTCAACTAAATAAACATCATAAAGCGTACTTAAATGTAAAGCAGTCATAATTCCCGCTGCTCCACCTCCTAAAATTACTATTGTTTTTTTCGAAGTCAACTCTACTTACTAGCACTATTCTTACTAGACATTTTTAAAAACCCAATCTCTGGCTTTGTTAAGGCTCTGAAATTTCCTCTCGTTATCATGTCTTTCTTAATTCCTGCAAAAGCGATACGATCTAACTTAACAACCTCATAACCAATATGCTCAAACATACGTCTTACAATTCTGTTTTTTCCAGAGTGTAAGGTCACTAAGACAACTTTCTTATTATTTCCTTTCTTACCAAACTCTGCATTATCAAATTTAGATTTACCATCTTCTAGTTCAACTCCTTTTAATAATTGCTCTAGCTCTTCATCTTTTAACCCTTTATTTAACTCTACATTGTAAGTCTTCATAACGTTATAACTTGGGTGAGTTAATCGTTTTGCTAAATGACCATCGTTGGTTAAAATTAATAATCCCGTTGTATTTCTATCTAACCGACCAACTGGATATATTCTTTCAGAACATGCTTCAGACATAATATCCATAACTGTTCTTCTTCCTTGCGGATCATCTGCTGTAGTAATACAGTCCTTGGGTTTATTTAAAAGAAAATACTTAAAGCGTTCACGACTCAATAGTTTTCGACCATACTTTACCGTATCAGTAGATTGAACTTTATACCCCATTTCTTTTACTGTCTGTCCATTAACAGTAATTTCACCAGCTCCTATTAATTTATCAGCTTCTCTTCTAGAACAAACTCCAGCATCAGCAATAAACTTATTTAATCGGACTTCGTAAGCTTCTTTCGCTCCTTTACTTTTAACTCCTTTTCTCATACTTAATTACAAAAATACAATAATTCACTGAATTAAATCAGTTCTATTTTTAGCATAACTTTATTTCTTGGCACACGTTTTGATTAAAGCTATTCAAACAATAAAATAAATTGCCATGAACGAATTAAAATCAAATTTAGCGACTTTAAAATCATTAGCAAAAGAATTAATGAAGATAGGGAATATAACAGAATATTTTAACACATTAAAAGAGGTTAACGCTATTGAAAGCCAACTATTATTAGTGAAAATCTAATAAAAAATTAATATTTTCTTAATATTAAAACCCTTACCTTAGCAACTAAATAATGTTTGACTCGTCAATGCTAAAAATAGCAACGAATTTAAATTAGAAATTAGTTAAGTTGAGACACTTTAATTATACTAAAATAATTGCTTTCACACTTTGTGCGTTCGCTTTTATTTCCTCTACAAAAGGGACAGCACAATGCTTTGAAATAGAAAGCATTTTAGTTGATGCTTGCGGGACTCCCGAATCGGAAAATGAAATGGTCCGATTTGCTATAGGAAACGCTCCATTAAACACCAATGATTTATCTGTAAGTTGGGCTACAACTGCCAATCCATGGCTAGGAACTTGCCAAGGAGCAAACACAGCTCAAAAAACTGCAGAACTTAACGCAACCATAACTACATGTGGCTATTTAAAAGAGCCAACCAATGGAGTATTGCCAGCTGGAGCTAGAGTTATACTTGTTACCAGTACAAATATAGACGCTACCTTTAACTCTTTTGATGGCCTTTCTGACACACTTTACATTATCTATCAATGTAATGGAAACACCTATGGCCATTTTGGAAATCATGGGAGCAGCTCAATCAAAACGTTTTCGATGACCTTTTCTGGATCAGGCGGGTGTACCGACCAAGTTTCTTACAACAGGAGTTTCTTAGTGAATCAATCTGGCGGAACTGGTGGAAGTTCTAGTGATAAAGATGGAGGAACAGTTGAATACACAGCAAATGGTACTGCTACTTATTCAAATTATGGTTGCCAAGCTCCAATTACACCAAACAGTATCGCTATTTCTGCTTTCCCTACAAGCATTTGCCCTTTAGACTCCATTAACCTAAATGCGCTTAGCTCTAACAGCAATGTTGTTTGGAGTGGAGGAAATGGAATATTCTCAAACCAAAATAATGTAAACACCGTTTATTACTCTGATGCTTCAGATGTTTTCCCAATCACTATTTACGCAGGTTTTTTAATCCCTTGTGGGGACACTTTATTTGATAGTACGGAAATTGTTTTAAATACCAATGCTAATATTTTTGTAACCCCTTCGGCCACTTCTTTGTGTGACGGAGAAACCATTACTTTAACAGCAAGTGGAGCTAGCTCTTTTATTTGGAATGACGGATCAACTGGAACGACATTAACAATAGATACCGCGGGAACATTTTTTGCAGCCACTGATCAATGCGGAATAGATACTGCAACCGTGGACATCATCTGGAATGGAAGTACACCAAGCGTAACTCTTTCTGGAAACACCGAAATTTGTCAAGGAGAGACCACGGAGATTACCGCAAGCGGAGACGGGCCATTTACTTGGCACAACAATACGATTGGATCTATTTATGATGCTTCAACCAATGAGGAAATCTATGCTTCTGTAACTAATAACTGTGGAACAGACACTTCCTTCATGACTATTAATATAATTGGAACTCCCCCTTCCGCAAGTATAACTGGAGACTTAATTGTTTGTGGCGACGATAGTACAATGCTTACTGCTAACGGAGGAGATAATTATCTTTGGAGTAACGGAACGACAAGTAATACCTCTACAATTGACACTAGCGGATTTTTAATTGCAACCAATAACTGCGGAGCAGACACGACCTACTTTACCTTAACTTCTACTGGAGCTCTTCCAGAAGCGACCATCAGCGGAGACCCTAATATTTGTGAAAACAAACTTTCTTTATACTCGGCAAGTGGAGGAGATTATTATACTTGGCACAACGGCAACAATACAGGATACTTGACAACCAACCTTGCTGAAGACATTTACGTTATTGCACACAATGCTTGTGGTGAGGACACTGCTTACCTTAGTTTAATAGACCAAAGCGTCATTGCTGATTTTGACATCAGTGACTCTATTGGATACCAACCTTTACTAATCGACTTTACTAATCTTTCTATTAATGCTAATCAATACAATTGGAATTTTGGAAACGGAATTATATCTTCTAACGAAAACGAAGAACAAGCATACACCACAGAAGGGAACTTTATTGCTCAACTATTAGTTGCAAATAACTTTTGTACAGATACTGCGTTTAAAAAAATCACCATTTTAAACAATACAAATGTTTTTATTCCTAATTCTTTTTCACCAAATGGAGACTATATAAATGATGAGTTCAGACCTATACTTTCTAATATAATTGATGACGGTTACTCGATGTCTATCTTTAATCGAAACGGTGAGATTATTTTTAATACAGAAACTTTGGGAGAATCTTGGAATGGTACTGAACAAGGAACTTTTGCTCCTAGCGGAGTCTATATTTGGAAAATAAAATATAAGATTGAAGGAGAATTAAACATTCAAGAAAATATGGGACATGTTAATTTAATAAGGTAATCTTATTAATAATCTCACAGACTCTTTCCCATTGTCTACAACTTGGAAATGACCACCGCCATTAATAAATAAAAAAACAGACTCTATTTTAGCTGAACTGGGAAGCAACTTATCCCTCATGCCTAAAATTATATCTAGTTTTCTCTTTGTTTTCGCAATTCAACAATTGAGTAACTGACCAATTCACAAAAGACAAATCTGCATCTCATAACATTTCAGTAAACAAAGGTGAATTAGCCCCAAAGATATAACAGACAACCTAGTAAAGTAACTTTTAAGACTCTCATTCATACTAAGCTTAATCTAGTCTATAAAAATAAAAACACCGTTCGGTGAAAAATCTTTATAATCCTATGTATAGAAAAAGCCCCAGACAACAAGACCGGGGCTTTTTACAACAAACAAAAACAAATCAACACTCATCAACCTCACTCAATTAGCGACATTATTTTATCGCAATGCTGTTATTTTAGTCTAATTTTTTGCCCTACGGTGATTTGACTGTCCAAAGTCAAATCGTTTTTCCTAATTATCTTTTTTAATTTTACTCCTTTTAGTTGAGCAATAGACCTTAATGTTTCTCCTTCCTTTACAATATGTGTTTTAGAATTCACTTTATTTCGTTTAGGCTGCAAGTAAATTCTTTCACCAGCTATTAACTTTGTACTGTTATTACAATCGTTATACTTATACAATTGCCATAGAGCCATTTCAAACTCCTTAGCCACCTTGTAATAAGTATCCCCTTTTTTAGCTAAAACATAATCTGTTTTAAAATGTGTTTGAATCGTGTGTCTAGTAGCTTCAATTTTAGGAAGAACTAATTTGTTTTGTGACAAAGCAATTAATTTAATTGGTTCATTATCAACACTAGTTACATCCATTCTATCAAACTGATACAATCCATTGGATTCTATTAACTCTATTAATAAGTTAGCATATTTTGGGTTGGTAGCATAACCAGCTTTTCTTAATCCATTGGCCCAGCTTTCATAATCCGTCACTTCTAGAGTGAACAATTCAGAATACCTCTCACGATGAGCTAAAAACTTAGAGTGATCTTCAAAAGACTCAAACGCATTGGTATATTTTCTAAAGCATTCATCTCTTTTATCATCGTCTTTGTATACTCCAGGACCATCCCACCCATGACATTTTATACCAAAATGATTATTAGCGTATTTAGCTAATTCTGAATTTCCACTACCACTCTCTAATAAACCCTGAGCTAATGTAATACTTGCTGGAACTCCATATCGAACCATTTGAGCAACCGCTTCATCTTTCCACATTTCGATGTAGTCTTGACGAGAAGTAAATCGTTCTGATGGCTGAGCAAAGACACCTAGTATAGGCAAACTCAAAACTATAAATAATAGAAAAGATTTCATTTTGTTGTTGTTGTTGTTGTTGTTGTTGTTGTTGTTGTTGTAAAAACAAGCTAGAAAATGATTCTAAACTTACCTTACAGAACGCAAGTTACTAACAATAGTTTCAATAATTGTTAAAAACTTTAATAAATCAACAATTTATTTTGCAACACTTTGAATAACAAGCACTTGAAAAACACCATTAAAAGTGTTAGTTTTGATAAACTGGACTTAAAAAGTAACCAATTACACCTAAAAAAATAATGATAGCTCCAAAAAGAACAACCCCATATCTTAGGTATTTATTTTCAAAAATAGGCTTACGATATTTACCAATAGCCAAGTAATTTAATTGGTCAACTTCCTTGACATTAGTCAATTTTATTCCAAAAAGATACATCATTTTGCCTCTATTGATTTCAGAATCTCTTTCGAACCAAATCTTCTTTTCAATAAGTAAACCTTCAAAATAGTCAGCTTGTTCTTCTATGTAAAAAAAGAAAACTTTATGAAATTTACTCGTTGGATGATTTTGATGATTAGTTACCCTCAAAATCCCATCATTCATGTCGTCCATAACTTGATAAATTAAGCGTCAATCCATTCTGTTAGATATTCTATTGGCTTTCGTTGACCTATTGGCCATTCAGAGTTTGCTGGATACCCCAAATAAAACAAAGCAATACATTCTTCTCCTTCATCTAACTTTAAAAATGTTTTTGTTTCTGGTCGACTTAGCAATTTTGGACTTGCCCAAAAAGCTCCAATACCATAGGCTGTCGCAGTTAAATGCATGTTTTGAATCGCACAAGCTGTTGCCTCTATTTCTTCATTAAATCTAATTTTACCTTTTGGATCTGGCTTTACGCTCACCGCAATCACTGCCGAAGAAATTAACGGTCTGTTTTTTAACTTATTAAATTTCATTTCGTTATAGTCTTCACCTACAAAAAGTGCTGCATATAAACTACTTTGAAAATCACTTAAACGTTTTAATCCTTCTCCTGTAAACACCTTAAACCTCCAAGGCTGTGTTAAACCATGAGTTGGAGCCCAGATAGCATTATTCAACAAATCCTCGATCACTTCCTTATGCACCTTTCTACTGGAGTACATTTCGGGGTAAATTGTACGTCTATTTCTAATAACCTCTGTGATTTCGCTTAAGTTGTACTTCATCTCTTCATGTATTTAACTAACTACAAAAATACTATTTGTTTGATTAATTATTTGATTTTTTTGTAACAAAATACGTTAATTGAAGCCTTATGATAATATACAAATAGTATCTTTGTTCAAACTTTAAAATTATGATACAGAGAATTCAAACCGTATATTTAACTTTATTAGTCATTTGCTTAGGACTAACATTCGGGTTTCCTTTTGCGACCTACCCGATCAACGATACTGTTGTAGAGTTAAATGCATTTGGTGTTTCAGAAAATACTTTAAAAGTTAGTACTTGGTTTCCTTACTATGTTACCTTAGGGCTTTCTATTGGATTGGGAATAATGACAATTGCTCAATTTAAGAATAGAAAAAGACAATTACAATTAGGAAAGGTTAATTACTTAATTATTATAATTACACTTATTTTTATCTCTATAGATTCTGACGCTACGACTAAAAAACTAGGTTTAATGCCTTCTGCTATTTCTTATGGAATAGGAATGTTTTTACCTGTAGCTGCACTTGCATTTCAATTCTTGGCAAATAGAGGAATTAAAGCAGATGAGAAGTTGATTAAGTCGATGGACAGGCTGAGATAGATATAATCAGTTGTTGGTGGTAATTACCACTCATACTCAAAACACACCCCAAATTAAATGATTGAAAAAATTAAAGGAGTCTCAAATTTTGGAATATTCAAGAATATAGAGAGTGATCCAACATATAGTAATTTTAATAAACTAAATCTATTTTACGGATTAAATGGTAGCGGTAAATCTACAATATCACATTTATTTTCTTTAATTGAATCAAATGAATCTATATCAAGGTTTCCAGAATCAAAATGGAGTTTTCAAAAAAGTGGGAAAATTTTTTCAGAATCAGACAAATTTGAAAATGATTTTAATATTAAAGTTTTCAATACAGATTTTATAGAACGGAATATTAACTGGAACGATACAATTAAAGGTATTTTGGTAGTTTCAAATGATAAAAATGAAGAAATATTAAAACTAAAGGATAAGAAAAAAGAAAAATCAGCAATCAGTTCGTCTATAGCTCAAAATGAATTAATACTTAACGGAGAAAAGAAAGGGAACAAAGGATTAATAAGAAATAATAGTAATTTCCTATCAGAATCTGCCAAAAACATTAAACAAAAGTTTCAATTAATTGAGGTTGAAGACAAACACTTGTCCAATTATAATAAAACAAAAATTGAAAGTTCTTTAAATAATAATAAAGATAATATTAGAAAAGCTTCATTGACTATTCAAGAAATTGAAAAGTTAGCTCAAACTATAAAGCCACAAGACAAAGATAGAATTGAAACACCTGACTTTACAGTTTTGCCTCAAATAACTTCTGGCTATGAAAAAATAATTTTACTATTAAATTCAAAAATAACATCAGAAGTAATTTATAGTTTAAAGAATGATTTTAAAAAATCTGATTGGGTTAAATTAGGTCTTGAACTGCATAAAGCCGAAGACAACTGTGCTTTTTGTGGAAATAATATTTCTAAACAACGTCTTTCCACTTTAAACAATCATTTTAGTGATTCTTTCAAAAATTTACAGGAACAACTATCTAAAGCTATTGCTTGGATGGATGAACTAAAAATAACAGAATTACCATCTTACAAAACACTCTATAAGGAATATCAAACTGAATACGAGAAAATTAAAAAGAATATTGATTTTGAGAATAAAAAACTGATAAAAATACTTGATGACTGGAAAGAAACACTTAAAACTAAGGCTTCAAATCCATTTGAAATTCCTAAAATTTCAATTTTAAATTTTGATGAGACCAATTTAATTCAGCTTTATAAAAAGGCGACAGAAATAATTAAAAGCCATAATAAAAAATATTTAAGTGCTTCGACAATTATACAAGAGGCTAAGAATAACCTTGAAATTGAGTACATTAAAGATGAAATTAAAAGATATGATTATTATAAGCAAAAAAAACTTGAATTAATAACTATTCAAAAAAACAAGGAACTTCAATTAGAACTTGAAAAAACAACATTGGATATCAAACAATTGAATTCATTAATTTCTACTGAAGCTCTTGGTGCTACAAAGTTTAATAATGATTTATGGAAATTCTTAGGAAGAAAAGATATAGCTCTAGATCCACAAGAAAAAGGCGGTTATAAAATACAAAGAAATGGAAACCCTAACACAAACGGGAGTCAATTAAGTGAAGGAGAAAAAACAGCAATAGCTTTTGTTTATTTTATAAATAAAATATTAGAACAAGACAATAAAATAAAAGATACAACCATAATAATTGACGACCCCATTTCAAGTTTTGATTCGAATAATTTATTTAGTTCGTATTCGTTCCTAAAATTAAACTGTAATGAAGCAAAGCAATTATTTATATTAACACATAATTTCAACTATTACAGACTTGTAAGAGATTGGTTCGAAACCAAAAATAAAAAGCAAAATCAGAAACACAGAAAAGACCCTTCCAAACCAGAAACCATATGTAATATTTACTCAATAGAATCGAACTTTGATAGTAATCAAATGCGTTTTTCTTATATTAAAGATGCAGACCCAACTCTCTTAGAATACACATCAGAATATCATTATTTGTTTAAAAAACTCATAACCTATTCTAATGATACTCATTTAGATTTAGACAAAGCCTATTTATCTGCAAATGCTTCTAGAAAAATACTTGAAACTTTTCTAAAATTCAAACACCCTAAAAGGTTAGGTGATTTTAGACAATTATTACAAAAAGGGATTCAAAACACATCATTTAAGGACAAGGAAGAATACATCTATCGTTTTATAAACAAATATTCTCACGCACAAGACTTTGATAATGATTCCTCTGATAACAAAATGGACGAAGGTTCCAATGTTATAAAAGATATTTTGAATCTAATTAAAGAAATTGACGAAATTCATTATAAAGAAATGATTGAAGTTTGTGAAAAATAAAATAACGAAACGCCAACAAAGAACTATGGTAAAAAACAAGCATTTTTATCATTAACTCTTTGCTAAAGTGCTTTTAAAATTCGGATCATAACAAAGTCCACTTTTCATTATTCCAAAAGCCTGTTTTAGGAGCTTACTACAAACTGCGATTAAAG
>JAGXIB010000131.1 GCA_024635865.1 Flavobacteriales bacterium | reverse complement strand
GTACAGTTTGCAATTATAACATTATCCCCTATAATACAATCGTGAGCAACATGGACATAAGCCATCAGTAAACAACCGCTACCAACAACTGTTTTTTCTCTGTCTGCTGTGCCTTTATGTATTGTCACACACTCTCTAACAATGGTATTGTCTCCTATATGAGTTGTTGTATATTCTCCTTTGTACTTTAAATCTTGAGAAACAGCAGAAATAACAGCTCCAGGATAAATTTTACAATTTTTTCCTATTCTAGCACCATCCATTATTACAACATTAGGACCTATCCATGTTCCATCTCCAATTTCAACATCTCCATAAATAGTTGCAAATGGTTCTATCGTAACATTGTTTCCAATTTTAGCATCTGGATGAACAAACCTTAGTGCTTCTTTATTCATTATAACAGTATTAATCCTATTTATCTTTTACCACTGAAGCTAACATTTCTGCCTCCATACACACTTCTCCATTTACATATGCTTTTCCACCCATTTCTACCAGTCCTCTTCTCATAGGAGAGAGTAAAAACAACTCAAAAACAATAGTATCTCCAGGTATAACCTTACGTTTAAACTTTACCTTATCTATCTTCATAAAGTAAGTCGTATATTTTTCTGGCTCATCAACTTTACTTAGAGAAAAAATACCTCCTACTTGCGCCATCGCTTCTATCTGAAGTACTCCAGGCATTACTGGATTCCCCGGAAAGTGCCCTGTGAACTGAGGTTCATTCATAGAGACATTTTTCACCCCTACAATTCTATTCTCGTCCATCTCCATTACCTTGTCTACCAATAAGAAAGGGTAACGATGTGGTAGCATTTTTTCAATGTCATTTATATCGTACAATGGCTTTTTAGTCAAGTCAAAACCCTTAGGTTGTTTTGCTTGTTTCTTTATGATTCCTTTTATGATTTTAGCTAATGAAACATTTCCTGAATGACCAGGACGAGCAGCTAAAATATGACCTTTAATCGGTTTTCCTACCAAAGCTAAATCACCCATTACATCTAGTAATTTATGTCTAGCAGGCTCATTTAAAAACTTTAATTCAATGTTATTAAGGGTATTTCCTTTTATTTGAATATCTAAGTCTTCTTTTCCAAGAAGTGTCGCTAATTCGTCTAGTTCTTCTTGAGGAACATTTTCTCTTTCTACTAAAACGATTGCATTGTCTATATGCCCTCCTTTTATTAACCCCGCTCTTGCTAACGTTTCTAGTTCTCTAAGAAAAACAAAGGTTCTACAAGGAGCAATATTATCTTTAAACTCAGAGATTTCATACATGGAAGCATGTTGAGTTCCTAGAACAGGAGAATTGTAGTCTACCATTACAGTTAACCTAAAATCATCGTAAGGAATAGCCAACATTTCAACTCCTTTTTCTAAATCTTCGAAAGGTTGGTTTTCGTTAAATTCAAAGAAGTCTCGATCTGCATCTTGTTCTACCAAACCTACTTGAACAATTCCGTCTACAAATGCTTGAGCACTTCCATCCATTATTGGCATTTCAGGCCCGTCAATTTTAATCAAAGCATTATCTACTTGCATGCCATATAAAGCTGCTAACAAATGCTCTGTAGTATGAATTCGAACTCCGTTTTTTTCTAGTGTCGTTCCTCTTTGGGTATCTACCACTAAATCTGCATCTGCAGGAATAATTGGCTGCCCTTCTAAGTCTATTCTTTGAAACTTGTAGCCATGATTTATTGCTGCCGGCTCTATAATTACATTTACGTTGGCTCCAGTATGTAGACCAACACTACTAAATGTAACTTCTGACTTTAATGTATGTTGTTTAGTATGCATCATATTTTAAATCATTTACTCCTCGTCTTTTAATTTTGTTTCTAGTTTTATTACTTGAGCTCTTAGTTTAGGCAACCCTCTAAACAAAACATAACTTCTTTTATAATCTCCTATAGAAAATGCGGGGGAACCCTGAACAATTTCTCCTTTACGAACAATACTTTGTCCAATTCCTGATTGAGCTGCAATTTTAACTTCATCGGCTAACTCAATGTGCCCAACAATTCCAACCTGACCTCCAATCATCATGTTCTTTCCTAACTTAGTAGAACCGGCAATACCTGTTTGAGCTGCAATTACTGTATTTTCTCCTATTTCGACATTATGAGCAACTTGTATTAAGTTATCTAGCTTAACCCCTTTTTTAATAATAGTACTTCCTATAGTAGCTCTATCTACGGTTGAATTTGAACCTATTTCCACAAAATCTTCTAAAAGGACATTCCCAATTTGCGGGACTTTTTTATAGTTATTGGCTGAACTAGGAGCAAAGCCAAATCCATCAGAGCCTAGCACTACTCCTGAATGAATAGTACAAGATTTTCCGATGGTACAATTATGATAAACTTTAGCTCCTGAGTATATAGTTGTATTATCACCTATAGTTACTCCGTCACCTATATAAACATGAGGAAAAATTTTAACTTTACTTCCTATTTTCACATTTTTGCCAACATATACAAATGCTCCAACATAACAGTCGTCTCCCAGAACTGCAGAATCACTAATGCAAGAGGGTTGTTCTATTCCAGATTTTTGCTGATTTACTTCATCATAATACCCAAGTAATGTTGTTAATGACTCATAAGCATCTTCTACCTTTATTAAAGTTAGTGTGCTTGGCAAAGTATGAGCGGGATAAAATGTTTTATTTACTAATGCAATTGTAGATTTAGTTGTATAAATAAACTCTTCATACTTAGGATTAGCTAAGAAAGTAATTGTTCCTTCTGCTCCCTTCTCAATCTTAGCCATGTCATTAACGATAGCATTTCTATCTCCTTCTATTTCTCCCCCTAATAAACCTGCTATTTGCTCTGCTGTAAATTCCATTATGGTTATAATCTATTTTTCTGTTGAGGGTTGCTTCGGCTCTTTACTTTTTTTGTACTCTACGTTAAGCATTTCTACCACTTTAGATGTTATGTCTAAATCAGGGTTTGCATAAAGCATTGGACCTCCAACCCTATAACTCATTACATAATCATACCCCAACTCTTTACCGACAACTTGCATAAACTTGTCTGTTTCATAAACATAAGTCGTCATAACTTCGGCTTCTTTTTGAGCAAGTTCGGATGAGAGTTCTTGCTCTTTTTGCATAATTGACTGTTGAAGTGCTCCTAACTCTTGATATTTACGCTGCATTTCTTCTTCACCCATTATAGGGGCTTCGGCTTCGAAAGCTTTTTGCTGTTTCTGAAAGTCATCGTACATCCTTTTCAGTTTAATTTCTGCTGAAGATTGAGACGACTTTAACTTTGTTGTCATCTGCTTAGAAAAATCATAGTAAGCAGCTACTGTATCACTATTTACATAAGCAATTTTGAAAGGTTCCCCTTCTGCTTGTTCTAAATTAGCTTCAAGGTGAGCTTCTTTTTTTTCCTTTTTCTCCTCTTTTACTTTAGTTACTTCTTTTCCTGAGCTAAACTGCAAGACAAACAAAATAACCACTGCAACGACTAAGATTACATTTGTAACAGTTAATGTTTTAATGTTCATAATTTACTCCAAATTAATTTTTTTAAATGCTTCTGCAAAATCCTTACTCATTTCTACAAAACGCATGTATACTTTATCTAAAAACTCTTTAGAAACTAAGTTTTCCATATCTTCCATACCCATTACGTCTGACTGGCTTAATCGAAAGATTTGTTCGTATTGATCTAATACTATTTTTACGTTGTATTTATTCTCTCTTAAATAAATACTAACGTCTAATTTTGGGTGATCTATTTTGGCTACCGATTTCATAAGTGTTACAAATGTAATAATTTATCTGTTGCCAAACTATTTGGAAACAAAAGTCCTTCTACTTTTGATAGGTTTTTAAAATTCTATCCTTTAATTTTGAGAAAAACTTACAGTTATTAATCCTAGCAACAACATACCATTAGCAGAGCGAATGCGACCTAAGTCTCTGGACGATTATTTTGGACAACAACATTTGGTTGGAAAAAACAAGCCTTTAAGAAACGCCATAGAAAGTAACAGTTTACCTTCTATATTGTTTTGGGGGCCTCCTGGAGTAGGAAAAACAACATTAGCACAAATAATTTCTGAAACCTTAGACCGGCCGTTCTACACTCTTTCTGCTATTAACAGCGGAGTAAAAGACATCAGAGAAGTCATTAGCAAAGTACAAAATCAAGGAATGTTTGGTGGGCAAAATGCCATCTTATTTATTGATGAAATTCACCGTTTTAGTAAATCACAACAAGATTCTTTATTAAACGCTGTTGAAAAAGGAATTATAACACTTATTGGAGCTACTACAGAAAACCCTTCTTTTGAAGTCATTTCTGCTTTACTCTCTAGATGCCAAACTTACATTTTAGAACATCACACTAAAGACGATTTAGAACTTCTTCTAAATGAGGCCCTAACAAAAGATCCTTATTTAAAAAGTCAAAAAGTTATCCTAAAAGAAACAGAAGCCTTACTAAGAATATCTGGAGGAGACGCCAGAAAACTCTTAAATAGCTTAGAAATAGCTGTTCATTCTTTGCCCTCAAACAACAAAACAATTACCAATCAGTTTGTAATAGAAAATGTACAGCAAGGCTTAACTAATTACGATAAAAACGGGGAACAACATTATGACATTGTTTCTGCCATGATAAAATCGATTAGAGGAAGCGATCCTAATGGAGCAGTTTATTGGATGGCAAGAATGATTGAAGGAGGTGAAGAACCTAAATTTATTGCAAGAAGATTATTGATTTTAGCTTCAGAGGACATAGGAAACGCAAATCCTACAGCTTTGGTTATGGCCAATACTTGCTTTGATGCCGTTACTAAAATTGGTTGGCCAGAAAGTAGAATAATTCTTTCTCAGTGTATTATTTATTTGGCAAGTTCACCAAAAAGTAATGCTTCTTACATGGCGATAAATGTTGCTCAAGATTTAGTTCGAAAAACAGGAGACCTAGCCGTACCACTTCACTTGAGAAATGCCCCAACAAAACTAATGAAAGATATTGGTTATGGAGCAGAATATCAATATTCTCATGAAAACACAAGTAAGCTTCATGAACAAGAGTTTTTGCCTAAAGAAATTACTAACACCACAATTTTTACCCCTAGCGAAAACAAAAGAGAGTTAGATTTAAAAAAATACCTTAACTGGGTTTGGAAAGGGAAGTATGGGTATTAAGCAAGCAAATTACTAGTGCTCAAAATTCGAAAACGAAAGAAAAGCCTGAATGGTAAAGCACTCGCTACAAACGAGCGCCAGAGGGGATCTACCTTGCTTATATCTATGATAAAGCCGATATAAGCAATATTACAAAAAAGCAAATTCAAACCTTTTTGAAAAATGCAGGTTTAAAATAAAAACCACTTCCCACACTAAAGAAAACCCTCACTTTTTAGCTAAAGCACAAAGCTTGCATAGTCTTTTCTTTAGTTCCGCACACCACCCTTGTATTTTCTATTGAAAGAATAAAAAATACCCAAAGTCTATATTAACATAACGTGTTCTTATACAACTTATTTCGGCTCACTTCGGCTGCGCTCAGTGCAAGACGCTCAACAATCGTCTGTATAAGCACATTATGCAAAATAGCCCCGCAACCCAACTACACTTTTAACTTTACGAACTCTTTTGCAAGGTTAGAATGTACATTCCTTAACCAACTTTGTACACCTTGCAACTCCTCATTTAATGCCGGAGGGGCTTTTAAAACATAATCTAATGAAACGATTAAAATCGTTCCAATAGATTATGTTAATTCTTTTCTCAATATTGGGACACTTTTATTGCAGAGTGCCCGGAGTGTAACGTGTTGTGCTGTGGAGTGTAACGGTAAAGCACTCGTTACAAACGAGCGCCAGAAGGGTATCTGACGCAAATCTATAAAATCTGTATGAACAAAACAAACAATTGTTATTTTTATCATACATTTATAACGCGTATATTTGTTTCTAATGCCATTATCATGCATTAAATCATACAAATATGACTTTTGGAGAACGTTTAACATTAGTAAGAAAAAGAAAGAAATTATCTCAAGCACAAATTGGTAAATTGATAAAAATCAATGGAGATGCTTATGGTAGGTATGAACGTAATGAAGTTAAGCCAACTATTGAAATGGCTTTAAAAATAGCTCAAGCTTTAGAGGTGTCTCTAGACTTTTTAACTGGCAATACAGACATAGAACTAGACAAAGATATGTTGAATAGAGTTCAAGCAATAACTAAACTAACAGACAAGAACAAAGAATATCTTTACGTTACTCTTGATGCTCTAATTAGAGATTTCAGAAATAAAGAATCATATAGTTTATAGCAAAAAAAAACGAGAACCTAAATTTAGATTCTCGTTTTAAATTTATTCAAGAAAAACTAACTTTATTTTAAATAATCCAAAGAGCTCATAAGATCAATATTCCAGTTAAAATCAACTATATTACTTGCACTTGAATCTAACTTAACAGAATAATAATTCCCATTATTTTCCATTATTGATATTTTAGTTATTTCTCCAGTAGTTATATTTCTATTAATCAATATTTCTCTTGTATGGTTAAGATAGGTTGTTAGCGAATCTATATAAACTCCTTCTTTATTTTTTGTCAACACCTCCTCATTTAAGGAAAAATTATATTTGTATGTAATCGAATTAGTATCATTTAAAGAAAGTGTATAATCTTTAGTAGGCCTTACTGAATAAGTAAGAGTATCTGAGTCTTGATATCGGACTTCGTAGGCACTTTTATTTAAACCGCTAATCACATCGACCGTATCCTTTTTAATATTGCGATTACAACCAATAAAAGTAAATGCAAGTAATATTATTTTAAATATATCCATTACTTTTTCTTTATTTTGGTTGTTTTTGGTTCTTTCGAGTCAGGTTTACCGTCCTCATTTATGAAATGGGTAACAGAAGTTTTATTTTTCCCATCGATTGTAATCTCTTGATAAGCAGCACCCTGAGCTCCTATTTTTATTATCATCTCATCAAAAGCCTGATTTGTTTGCATATTATCTCCACTCTCATTAACCTGAAAATTATATAGTCCAGAAGATGATGGAACAGACTTTATATCTTGATTCTCATAAAACTCAGAAGAAGCCTCCCCACTAATACTCCCAGTCATTTCTCTTTTAATTTCTCTTGTAGACTCCCCTCTTCCCTTTGCCTTTTTTATAGATTCTGAAAGATCATAATTTTGCTTATTTGGTGTTACAAGACCAAAATTAAGGTCTGATTCAATACCTTTCTCTATATCTCCTGACTCATAATCAACTTGAACTTCATAAGTTCTATCTATTCTAGCCGCATTTAAATATGCTATAGCTGTTAACTTTTCATCTCGTGAAAGGTTTGAATCTTTGATAATTCTTTTAGCCTTACTTTGACTTAAAGTTGGTTCATCTTTATATGCTAAAATACCGTCATCATTAAAATCTATATTACTTCCAACTTCTTCCAAAGCTCCAGAAAATATACGATCATATGCCTCCTTTATAAGTTTTTTACTATTGATATTTGTTGGCTTAATTCTTTTACCATCTGGATCAACATACATGATAGGACTATTAGCTACAAAATTATATGGAGATAAACTAGGGTATTTTTGGGCTAAAGGATCAAGACTCAACCATCTCCCTAGACGATTATCATACATTCTAGCACCAAAATCATAGCTATTAGAATTCCCTTTCACCTCGTCATCTTTTTCCATTCCATTGAACCCATAAGAATATTCCGAACTATTCGAACTTAGAGCTGGTATTTCCATACCAAATGAGTAGTAATTAGAACAATTATTTTTTGTTCTTGCGTTTTTTTCATATCCAAAGTCAACGAAAATTTGCTTTTCGTCAATTATGGTAATCTTAGATTGATATGAAATTTTTAGGCAGCCCATGGGTTGGTATAAAGATAATAAAATTCTTTATAAACAAGCTCTGAAACTGAATCAAAAACGCACTTCAAACGAAAGATATTTGGTTGTGTGGTGGGATTTGCGCGTATCTTTTGTTTGATGTGTGGTTCAGAAAGCTACGTTCTGAACTTTCAGATAAGTAGATAAAAGCATAGCTTTTGATTATTTCATAAGTTCCCATAAATCAAAATCAATTTCTCGATTACATTCGAAAGTGTGAAACACTTGGTTATAGCGCCCGCGGCTGAGAGAACAGGCGACAGCCGATGGAGAACGAAAAACTATGCTCGCATAGACTGCGAGAGGAGAAAGTGCCAGACAAAAGGATTTTTTTCTTCAAAAAATGTTTTGGCTGTGGCTCTGCTTGTAGCTTTGCTACAACACGCAACGACTACGCAGGCGAGCAAAATAAACTAGTAGCGGTGGTTGCAATCGCTTGTTTTGTTTTTACAAAATAGGCGATGCAAACAGAGTAGCTACGAATGATTGAAGTTTGGAATGTGTGAAGAAAAACAAGTGACTGAAATAGTTCTGACAAAGGAAGATCTATGTAAGAAACGATAGACTGCAAGGGCGACAATTTATTGGAGTTTATAAACCCTTGTTGTTGTGTTTTTTGAAACAAAATGGAGAACGAAGTGAATACCTTATAACCAAGTGATGGGGTTTGTGAGGACAACGAACAAACAGAAGCGATGGCTCTTTGTGGGAAGTTATTTATCAACCTAAGTATTACAGGAGGAAATGAAGCGATAGCGGAATTTCCGAACTTGCTAAAAGTCGATTGAAATTAAATAACATTATTCTAAATTCTCTAAAAAAGTTCTAGTGCTTAAGTCTCCTTTTCGGGATGGCGGGTTGAGCCTCGGATGAGTTGTTGTCCCAGAAGAGGTGGAACTCCTCTTGGGAATGATTGTTAAGAAGGTTCTTAAACTCCATTGAACAGATGTTCACATATTTAGTTAATTTTTTAAAAGTTATTTATTTCGGATTCAAGATTTCGAAAAAAGTGCCAGAGGTACGAGTGCGCGCAGCGCGTAACTAACCTATTGGATGAAATTTTGTAATGTCTTCTTGTAAACCTTCAAAATCGTTGACTATATAATGCTCTGTTGAACTAACGTAACGATGTCCTGCTTTATACTGTACTTCTCTTAAGTTATAAAGCTTTAACCAGTTGGTAATCACACTCGCTCTTATCTGTTTGATGGAAACTACTTTCTTCTCTTGCTTCTGTAATTGCTTCATCACTTTAACTAGTAGATTATTTATTTTAGCTCCTTTTCCTGTACTTACAATCAAAGTTTCTATCTCTTTATTATCAGGCTTATTTTCAATTAAAAACTGCCTTACTTGCAAGGTATACTCCATCGCATCGAGTACTTGATGGGCTTCTAATTTTAAGGTTCGATCATTGCTTTTCCTTCCTCCTCTTATCATTATTTTACCTTCTCGTAGTTTTAGATCTGCTACTGTTAAATTACTAAGTTCTGATGTTCCTAATCCTTGATAAATCATTAAGCCTAACAACATTCGGTTTCGTTTAGCAACTGCTACAGTGAGTGGCTTTTGAGTTTCATCTACTTTAAAATCATGATAGAGCTTTTCTAGTTCTTGACTGGTTAATACATCGTATAGGGTTTGTCGTTTAATTCCTTTTATTTGAATTTGTGTAGTTGGGTTTTCTAATACTTGATGGGTAATGGATAGAAAGTTATAGTAGTGTTTAATCGCATTGACTTCCATGCTTACCGTTCGTTGTTTTAACCCTACTTTTCTTGTCTGTATATAATGTAAAATATCGTTATAACTAACTGATATAACTGGTGTATTTTCTTTATTTAACCAATTAATAAAACGAACAACAACTTTGGTTTGACTGGTTACTGTAGCGTTACTAAACCCTTTTAATAACAGATAATCTATAAACTCACTTTGTTCTTTTAGTTGATTTTTTAGTGTTTCTGCTTCTTCTATTTTTATGGGATGTTTTCGCCTAGTACGACTGTCTTTTGTCTTGCCTAATTTCATTGGTTTTCTTCAATTAAGTGGGTATAAACTTGTGTACTCTCTAAACTACTATGCCCTAAAAAACGACTGATATTTTCTAATGACATTCCATTTTGTAAGAGGTGGGTTGCAATACTATGCCGAAGGACATGAAGGCGAACTCCTTTTTCTTTTAGGCTACTATTATCGCTTCGTTGTTGAATGAGTTTTAAGCGTAATGCCATGCTTTGAGTGTGCATTCTTACTCCACGTTGACTAATAAAAAAAGCATTTTGGTGACTATCTTTTAAGAGCTGTGGACGTGCATCATAGATGTATTCTTCTAAATAATTTGCGTTGGTCTTATTGAAGGGGACAAAACGTTCTTTATAGGCTTTCCCCATTCTTACGTGCAGGATTCTGCGGTCGAAATTAATATCTGAGAGGTCTAAGTGATACCCTTCGTTTCTTCGTAAACCACAACTGTAAAAGATCGTGAGCATGGCTCGGTCTCTTTTGTTCATGGGTTCTAAATGACTGGTTTCATTGTAACCATAGGTTAACTTGTAGAGTTCTTTAATTTCTGAAGTCGTTAACCAGTCTATTATTTTAGTATCGTCATGCTCCCACTCTATCCCTAAATACGGGATGACTAATCGGTTACTTTGTCTTAGATATTCTGCGAATTTATATAGGGCTTGTATGTGTTTATTGAGTGCTCCATTACTTAGTGCTCCTCCTCTTCGTTGGTTAGCTCGTTGTTTTAGTTGCTCATAATAGCTTTTAATTAATGGGACATCTATTTGTCCTACTTGTGTGTTGCCCTGGCTTTCCATCCAGTGCAAAAACTCTCGAATGTGAAGCGGTAAACTATAGCGTGTACTTGGTGCATAACCCAATATATCTAACCAGTCTTTAAAGGCTTTTTCTACATATTGATAGTGTTCTGATTTAAGGGAGAGTTGTTTCATAAAAAAGGAGGCTTATGTGATTTTGAAAAGTAGTGTCGTACTGTGGGTATAGTCAATGAGAATAAGAGATCAAGTGCGACAAGGGGTGAACTGTCGTACTATTGACTTACTGTCTTACTGTTGTAATTGTCCCAAACGGCTGTTTTTACTGCTTCTAATTGCTTATTGATACTTTCTTTGAGTTGCTCGAAACTTTTGGTTTCATTGAGCTTGTAAGTGTAACCAGTTGTATTTTTATTTCCTCCTGTGATTTGCAATAGTCCGTAACTACTGAGCTCACTTAAATAGCGTTGTAATGTTCTGGGCTGGATTCTGTTTTCTTTGCGAATATCTGATCCATAAAATCCCTTCCCGCTGTTGTGGAGTGGATTTATAAAAGGATGCTTTTCGTCTTTTAACCATTCGTAAAAACTACGAGATGCACCGCTGAGTTCATCGGCTTTTTTGAAGAGAACTTCTTTTAATACTTCAAAGCCTAGTTCTATGTCTTCGGGGTGGACTTCTATGTAAACTTCTCCTGTTGTTTCGTTTACTTTTTGTTCTCTTTGGAACTGATGATAAAAGGTTATCGTTTCTATAAAGTTGAGTAATAAGGGTAAGGTTCTTCGGGGTTTAAAATCTTCTTTCGGAATGTTGATGAGTGGCGCATAGGGATTAATTACTTGAATCGGTTCTAGTACTTGTTGGGTATTTCTTAAGAGTGTTTGAATGTCTAGTTCCTGTTGTATTTCTACTAGTCCTGCTCTGCGTGATTTTTGGTAATCCATGACTCTTTTATCTTGTGCTTCACTACTATCTAAATAAATTAAGATGGCTCGATTGGCGTTGTCTTCGTATATTTTTTCTCGGGTGGTACAACCAATTACAGAAACTGGACCTTCTACGATTAAAGTTACCGTTCGCATTTGTCCTTGTTTGTCTTTCATGGTTACGGTTTTACTTATCCGTTTTTTGGTTTGTAGTTCGCGTATTGGGAACATAACGGCTTGCGCTCCGTCTAAATCTTCGATGAGGAACACTGTTCCTTTTATTTCTTCTCGCTTAAAATAGTAAAATGAATTTCCGCTAAATTGGGTGTGTTCTTTGGTTTCGTTGGATGGAATACATAACGCAACCCTTTCCATTAAATAACTTTTTCCCATTCCACTTTTTGCTAAACAGATTACACTTAGTGGGTCACTCATTTTTCGGCTGGTCATAGCTAGATAAAGAATTAGTGCATTATTTTCTTCTCCTTGTATGCCGCTTTGTTGTAAATCTTCGGTGGTGCGTTTTAATAAATCTGCTCCTTTTAAATATGCTATTGCTTGTTGTTTTTCTTCTTTGGTGAGTGGGTTTATTTTTACTTCTTCTAAATCTTGCTTTTTGATTTCTTCTAATCGATAGTTTTCTAGTTGTTCGGTAAGTTCTGATAAACTGATTGAAATTAAAGATGTTCCGATCTCGAACTTTTCGGCTAGTTTACGTATGAACTTTTCTAATTGGTTATCGTTGTACAAATCTAAGTTGTGCCGAACTGGTGGTCGACAGCTATCTATTAATTCTACTTTTAATGTGATACGCATACGGTCTAACCCTTCTAACTTTAACCCTCCGAGTACGGTTTGCTTTAGAATGTCATTTTCGTAGATGAGACTTTGTGCGTTGGAGGTGTCTAGTTTTTTCATAGGAAAATTTATTATTTGTCAATTTGACTATAACAAACCTAAATAATAAATTCCTTTTTGACAACTTAAACTTTCCAAAACGTACTTTAAAAGTGTTAAAATGTACATTTTGACTATATTTGAGCTTTAAATACTGTTTTACACATGGAATTAGCTCAAAATCTAAAAGTTTTAAGAGAAAAGAAAGGATTGCTACAAAAAGAAGTTGCCAATGCTGTTGGTGTTCATCCTTCCAATTATTCTAAAATGGAAAAAGGAGAAAGAGATGTGTCTATAGAGGTTGCAAATAAGATCGCTTCTTTCTTTGGAATTACTATTGATGAATTAGTACATATGAACGGTAAAATTCCAAAAGAAGTTACCATTGTAGATAAATCTGCTAATGAACGCTTACAATTAATCTTACAACTTGAAGAACAAGATAGAAACGCTATTTTTCGTATCATAGATGGTATGCTGACAAAATCTAAGTTTAAAGATTTCTTTAATAAAAATGCGGATACGCTTTAAAGAATAAATTTAATACCCCAAACTATGATTGAATTTATTGATAAATACTTAGACTTTAAACTTATAGTTTCAGGAGTTGCTACAGGTCTAATAATACACATCATTATACATCTAATTAAAAACAAAGAGAAAGTTGGCAAAACATTAGAAAAAATTGTAGCGTTAGAGTTTAAAATATCGTTGAAAGGTATAGTTCGAATTTGTGGATTATTCTTTTTGCTTTCTACAAGTGTTTTCTGTCTATTAGGGGCTATTGTAATACTGTTTACTAAAATAAGCGAAGGCTTAGTTTCGCAAGCTTTTTTAGGGTTTATGTTTTTGACTTTACTTTCTATCTATTTTGGCTTTTTATGCCATCATTTACGATACAAAACAAGTCCTACTAAATATACTTTTTTGATAGCTTTTACTTCTTTAATTTATGGAGTTGCTACAATTATATTCAAATACAATTAAAACCAAAATACCTACACCAACTAGACCATTAGAATACATTTGCCTCTACCCTATGGAATTTCCGACACAAGATGGAGATTGTTATTTATTTTTAGCGGTAGATGGCTACAGCCACTTTTTATTTAATACTGGGATTGAAGAGGAAGTAACCGACGAACTAATATTACGACACATTAGTTTACTACTAGAAGAACCGAACTTGATTAGTGAGAAAAAAGAAGAATTTACTTTAGTATTACATAAACATGAAGCGTTACTACCTGTTATAAATACTTTATTAAAACCACACAACGGAAAAGCCATTATTAATGACCCGTATGTAAACAAAATAGTTACTCCTGTTATGGAACAACTATTTGAGAATATGTATAAGAAAATGAACTCCTAAAGCGAAAACCTAATTGAATAGATTCTCGTTTTGTAATACTTAATATATTATTAACCTCTTCTACTGACCCTGAAGATATCCTCCATTATTATTAGGTATTACCATAAACTTATCATTTCCATCATTAGATGGTAAAAATATAAAGTGAAAAGAGTCAAGATTATTTATACTCAACTTTAATAATTCAGATTCTTTTTTAGAGTACCTAGAATAAACTCCGTCTTTTTTTATTAAAAAATCAACAAAAAGATCTTCTTTTATATTCTTATCAAGATTAATATCAATACCAAAATTGAAGCCTCCACTATACACAAGTTGATCATTAAACAAAACCCATACTGAATCTTTAATAGCTAAACCTAACGGATTATTAACAAAATATAATTTCTTTGCTAAGATATTCTTAGGCGGAATACTATTATTTTCAAAAAATAGATTATAAGAATTTTCATTATTCTCTGAACTACAATTTTGTAAAAAAGCAATCAATACTATTAAATAGTAGATATGTTTATTAAAGCTTAGTTCTTTCACCTTTATCATATTTTTTAAGCTCAGACTTCTCAATATTTTTCTTTCTATCTTTCCATCCCCCTGTAGGATATTTATCACTAGCATTAATTCTTCCATTAACAAAAGTATACCATGTAATACCCCATGCAGCATCATAAATATTTACAAAGTCAGTCTTACCTTCATAACCTAATGCAACTCCTTTAGTCTTAGCACTAACCTCTTTTACCATGTTGTCTCCTTTTTTGTTATCTGTAGCTGAATTACAACTATAAAAATACCAACAAGGGTTAAGGAAAGCTTCAGGGTCTAATAAGTTAATATCTGACATACCCCATTTATACTTGTCTTTATCTGAATCTCCATTTGGACCATACCATCCGGGTTCAAAACTAGGACCATCTTTTCTATGGTTTGCTAACCCATGACCAAAGAATGCTACATCAGTAACTTTATCATTAGAACGTTCTTTTGAAATACCAGCCTTTTTTGTTGATTTAGAATTAAAATAATTTGTTAACTCTTGGCCAGATGTAACTTCAACAATTGATACATTTTGCCCAGCCTCTTTTAAAGCTATAACTTTATTTCTTACTTCTTGAATTTCTTCTTTAGTCATAAAAGCTGTTACTAAAGCTATTGTTGTCTGTTCTTTATCTTGAAGAGATATGAAATCATTAAATTGCTTTAATCCAGAGTTAATAAATTTCTCCCTATCCCCATGCAAATCAACACCTCCAATCACAATTATATTCTCTTCTCCATTTGGGTCAATTGTAATAATAGGGTTATTATATCCAAAATGATAGGGACTCCATGCAGGATAACGATCAAATTGAGGGTCAGTAGACATCCATCTCATTAATCTATTGTCATAAGCTCTAGCACCGAAATCTAAATGGTTTCCATTCCCTTTAACTTCATCATCTCGTTCTTTCCCATTAAATGAATATCTATACGAATCTGAGCTTGCATTTCTATTTGGCATAAGCATCCCGCCTGGGTAGTAGTCACTACATGTAGAAACAGAATCTAAAAGTTGCTCATTCACCTTCCTCCGCATTCATCACATCATCCAACTCTGTACTAGTTAATCCTTTTAATCCTTTGGCTAATTTTCTAAAATATTTAGCTAAAGATGTTTCTTCTAAAGGAATGTCAACAGGAATAGTCATAGATATTGGAATCATTGCATCTACTGGCATAGGTCCGTTAAAGCTAATTCTTGCAGTTTGTTTAATGGGAATTTTAACTGGCACCATAACATCAACTGGGATACTCATTTTAATCCCAATTGGAAGCGTATCAATAATTAACATATCAATAGGAATCGTACTTCTAACAGGCATTGGCTCGTCAAAATCAATTAATAGACTTTGCTTTAATGGAATTTTAGCTTGAATTGGGACATTAAATCCTCTTTTTCCAAAGACAGGCATTTTCATTTTCTGATTTAAAGGAATCGTATCATCAACCAAAATAGTAATTTGTTCTTTTACCCAAATCAAGGTGTCTAGCTCAATGTAGTCTTTTACCCCCATTCTAATAGGAACCATCATTTGTTCAGAAACAGGAATCATTGCTGTAAAAGGGATCTCTGTTTGAATAAACATATCAATATTTACCGTTAACTCATCAGTAACAGTAATAGCCGAATTTAAGGGAATGTCTTCATTTACAACAACATCGGTAATAATGTGCTGAACTGCCATTTCTTCCATTGTATTACCAATGCTGTTGAGTCTAAACTCCATTATTTTTAAAGCAGCTAGTAATACTCCTATTAAAACAAAGCTTATGACAAATGCTATCGTCAAAAATAGCATGACTCTTTTCTGAAATTTAGTTAGGTTTTTAAACATACGACACGAATATAATTAAATATTGAATAAAGTCAATCATTAAAACTAAAGATACACTTTTGATTGTTAAATTATTTATAGAAGTTCATTTCGTCAATATACTTCAAAACGGGATCAGAAACTAAATAACGAACAGTTCGTCCTTCTTTAATTGCTTTACGAATAAGACTAGCAGATATATCCATGAAAGGAGCATCTTTTAGAACAGCAATTTGAGCCATTTCAACTTGAGGAGTAATTAATTCTTTTTCTTGAATAGTTTGATGGCGAGGGTAAACAATAATCTTATTGTTTTTGATTATTTCTTCGTAATTTCTCCATTTATGCAAGGAGCGTAGATTATCTTCCCCCATAATCAATGCAAACTCTTTCTCAGGATATTTTTCTTGAAGGTAAACTAATGTTGTGGCAGTATAAGAAGGCTGAGGCAACTTAAATTCAACATCAGAAACTCTTAACTTATCGTTATCTTCAATGGCTTCTTTTACTAAGTTTAAACGATGATGATCGGCTAATAAGCTAGATTTTTTCTTAAGAGGGTTATGAGGAGAAACCACAAACCAAACCTCATCTAGTGGGGTATTGTTTACAACATGATTCGCAATAATTAAGTGTCCAGTATGAATTGGGTTAAAAGTTCCAAAATACAATCCTATCTTTTTAGAAAAGGTTTTATTTTCTCCCCATATTAACTTATTTACATCTATTGCAAACTGATCGCTCATGTGTTAATTATTTTTCAAGAAAATTTTTAATTACACACTCTGCTTCCTCAAATGTTTTCTCTAATTGGTCATTTAATAAAACATAATCAAATTGACTAGCAGTCTTTAATTCTTGTTCTGCCTTTCCTAACCTCCTTCCAATAGAAGCTTCGGTTTCTGTCTCTCTAGTTCTTAATCGATCTTCTAGGTGTTGAATGGAAGGTGGCTTAACAAATATTGCTAATCCATTATCTCCAAAATACTTTTTTAAGTTTAATCCCCCAACAACATCTACGTCAAAAATCACTATTTTTCCTTCTGCCCAAATTCGTTCAACTTCTGCTTTTAGGGTCCCGTAAAAATTATTTTTATAAACTTCTTCCCATTCAACAAATTCATTGTTGGCAATCTTAGCTTTGAAGTTATCTATCGATAAAAAATGATAATCCTCTCCTTTTCGTTCATTGTGTCTTCTAGGTCGACTGCAAGCCGAAATAGAAAAAGCCAATTCGTCAAAGACTTCTAATAGATGATGAACTATTGTTGTTTTTCCCGCCCCTGATGGTGCAGAAAAGATAACCGCTTTGTTTTTTATATTGCCTGACATTCTATTACAAAACGTTTAAAATTTGTTCTTTTATTTTCTCTAAAGCGTCTTTCATTAAGACCACTATCTTTTG
Source organism: Flavobacteriales bacterium (assembly GCA_024635865.1). Classification (GTDB taxonomy): domain Bacteria; phylum Bacteroidota; class Bacteroidia; order Flavobacteriales_D; family Parvicellaceae; genus S010-51. The sequence goes on along the minus strand of JAGXIB010000131.1, from coordinate 10,850 downwards.
CATTTCTGCGTGGTTCGCTTTAGAACCTAACGTATTTATTTCTCTACCTATTTCTTGTAATATAAACCCTAACTTCTTTCCAGTGCCCATCTCTTTACCTTCAGCTGTTTTAATAAAGTGCTCGCAATGCGCCTTTAAACGAACCTTTTCTTCTGAGATGTCTAACTTCTCAATGTAATAAATCAACTCTTGATGAAATCTATTCTCGTCAATATTAGGTTTTTCAACTAAAGAAGCTAAGTTTTTCTGAATTCTTTCTTTTACTGTTTCAATTCTTTCTTGTTCAAAAGGCTCAACTTTAGAGAGTAAATCTGTAATTGTCTTGATGTTTGAAAAAATATCGTTTTGTAATGAAATCCCTTCCTCCCTTCTAAACTCATTAAATTGAACTACTGCTTCAGCGACTAGTTTTGTATACTCTTCAGCATTTGCCTTAGACAAGCTTTCTTTTTCTGAATGCATTACTTCAGGCATTTTCATCACAATGGATAAAAAATCTATTTTATCTTTATTAGACAGCTCTGATTCATCAGTAATTGACATTAAATCTTGATAATAACGCTTAACAAGCTCTTTGTTGATGAAGTGCTTCTGCTCCACCTCTAAACTCGTATAGTTTACGCTCATTTCTATCTTACCCCTTACCAATTCTTTGGAAAGTAAGGTACGTACTTCCATTTCCTTTTCTCTGAAGAAACTTGGCGTTCTAAGATTACAGTCAAAAGTTTTACTGTTAACCGACTTTATTTCAACAGTTACTTTTTTTGTTCCGATATTGCTTTCCGCTTTACCAAAACCTGTCATTGAGTAAATCATACAAAAATTAATTTACATGCAAAAGTACGGATTTTATGTAGACATTGAAAGGGAAAGGAATTAAAGATGTCTGTCTATTAGCTGTTTAATGTTTTTGTTCTAATCCTTCGATATCAAACCACTCACTTTTCTGTAAATAGCATTACTACTGATTCCGACTTCTTCATACAACTCTTCAACACTTCCATGTGTTACAAAGGCATCTTCAATCCCTATTAGTTTAACTTTTAACTTCGCATTAACGGAAGCTAAGTGTTCTAATATTGCACTTCCTGTACCGCCAGCAATTGAACCATCTTCAACTACGATTAAAGTTTTATAATTGTTAGAAATGGTCTCTATTAAAACTGTATCTAAGGGCTTAATAAATCGAATGTCATAATGAGAAGGAAAAACAGAGTCATTGTTTAACAAAAAAATTGCTTCTTCAACTTCTTTAGCCATTTTCCCAACTGAAACGATTGCCATTTCTTTCCCTAAAACTAGTTGTTCTGACTTTCCTAACGTCAATTTTTCTGGAGGCTTAGTTTCACTTAGGACACCCCTACCTCTAGGGTAACGGATAACAATGGGCTGGTTGGCATTTTCTACCGACCAATGCATCGCATTAATTAACTCTTGTTCGTTTCTAGGTGAAATAATCACCAAGTTTGGAATAGACCTTAAAAAAGAAATATCAAAAACGCCATGATGAGTTGTTCCATCTTCTCCAACAATTCCTGCTCTATCCACACAGAAAATAACAGGTAAATTCTGAATGGCTACATCATGAATAATTTGATCATAAGCTCGTTGTAAAAAAGTAGAATAAATAACACAAAATGGGATTTTACCTGTTGCTGCAAGTCCAGCTGCAAAGGTTACAGCGTGCTGCTCCGCTATACCTACATCAAAAAAGCGATTAGGGTAGCTTTCTTTAAACCAATGTAACGATGAACCACTTATCATAGCGGGGGTAATTGCTACAATGTTTTTGTTTAAAGCTCCCAACTTTACTAGTTCTTCTCCAAATACGTCTTGATACTTTTTAGGAGAAACAGTTGATGATTTTAATTGCTCTCCTGTTACTGGATTAAATTTACCTGGCGAATGCCAAATTGCTGCATTTCCGTTTTCAGCAGCAAAATACCCTTTTCCTTTTTGCGTTTTACAATGCAAAACACGTACTCCTTTCAATCGTTTTTGAGCTAAAAGTGCTTGGTGAATTTCCTCATAGTTATTTCCATCAACGACTCCATAATAGTCAATCCCTAAGTTATTGAAATAATTGCCTTTACTTTCTAATTTTAAACTTTCTAAATGTTGTTCTAAAGCTCCTACACTATCATCTATTGATTGATGATTATCGTTTATAATAATTAAGACATTTGTTTCGGTTGAAGCTGCATTATTTAATGCTTCAAAAGCCATGCCTGCAGTTAGCGCTCCATCGCCAATAATAGCAATATGTTGTCTAGAAAACGCTCCATCTAATTTGGAAGCAACTGCCATTCCTAATATTGCACTTATAGAGGTAGAAGAGTGACCTGTTCCAAAATCATCATATTGACTTTCTGAACGTTTTGGAAAACCAGCCAGACCATTAAATGTTCTTAGTGTTTTAAATTCTTCATTTCTTCCTGTAAGAATTTTATGGGCATAAGTTTGGTGCCCCACATCCCAAACTAACTTATCTTTTGGTGTGTCAAAAACCGAATGAATAGCAACTGTTAATTCTACAACTCCTAAGCTAGCACCAAAATGGCCAGGAGTTTGAGAAAGTTGATTCACTATAACTTCTCTGACTTCTTTACATAAAAGCATGCCTTCCTTAATTGAACGGTGCTTTAAATCTTCGGAAGATTTAATTTTATCTAATATTTCGAACTCTTTTTTCAACGAGAACAAAGATAGTTTACATTACTCTTCTATTTCTATTTTAGGATCGATTATTTTAGTCTCTACTTCCGTTAATTCTTCTTTTTCTTCAAACTTCTTTTTCAACTTAACATAACCATATGAAGCTGCCAATAGCAGAAGACCTAAAATTAAAAATACAATTACTTTTTGAGGCATTGAAAAATCACTAATATCATTAGTTAATACTTTTAGTAAAGCCATAATGAATAAAACCATTGAAATTTTATTGATAAACTTACTTCTTTGTTTTAAAGCGATAAAAACTAATATAATTGCATGAATCACCAATAAAACAGAAGAAATTGGACCTTGAACATTTATTCCAACCCAATCTATAAAAATAGCGACCCCCATAATAATAAGTAGTTGGTGTAAAGCAAATGCAAAATTCCATCGGTTTATTTTCTTTTCTAAATCATACCAATTTTGCTTATTATACAATAGCACACCTAAAAATAAAAGGTAAACCATTACCAAAACAGGAGTTAAGTTTGATTGGCTAATTAAAAATGAAAAGTAAGTTACAAACAAGAGAATAATAGACAGTCTTGTAGCAAAAATATAGCTATGGCTCACAATTGCGAGATGGTTCTTAAAGATCACAAGAATAATTAAAAACAAAGATGATATAACACAAGAAACACTAAAGTCCTCTCCTAAAACCTTAAAAGAAACAAACCATAGTAAGACCATTAGTAAATATGGTATAACCCCTAGAAAAGACTTAATTTGTGAACTTAAAAACTGTGCTTCTTTATTGGACTGCTCAAAAATAGCCAACCCAATTAACACTCCCACACCAAAAAACATTCCTACTAAGTCTAAAAACGTCAAAATAAATAACATAGCAAAGCCTACTAATAATATTGCTTCTATTTTTAACGCTAAATGTTTTAGTTTTATAAATAAAAAATAAGCAATTAAAACGCTTAACCAAATTGCAGGACCAAAGAATGAAAAATCAATCTTTCTTGAAAAATTGATAAAGAGTAATGGAACTAAGCAAAAGAAGGTAACCCTTAATGCACTTGCAAGTCCATAACTAAAATCTGATTCTAACTTTAGCCATTTGTAATACCCTTTTAATAACCACAGACTTGCTATTAACTCCACAATAGAAACTTGAGCAAACAATCTTTGATCTAAGAAATGTATTGAATTTGTCTCTGCAAGAGAAATAAAGGCTGCTAGAACAAGTAAAAACAAATGTCCATAAGCAAACCAAACAGTTACTTCTGTTTTAAATAACTTAGACCAATAAACTAGTCCAAATAAAGGGCCAACGGCTAAAGGAAAGCTCCAAATCCCAAAAAACCCATAAGACATGATAAAAAAGATAACAGCTAGCCAAATAGGAACAACTTCTCTAAATAGAGAAAACAAAAACTTCTCGAGTTTATTAAAGTGCTGAATATATCTTTGACCTAGAGCCCAACACAATGTAATGACTAAACCTAATATTGAAAAGTTAACTAATCCAGAGTGCCAAACTCCTCTATCCCAAAAGTATAAGATCTCAGCACTGTGCCAACCTAACTTTAGAATAGAAAATCCTAGCAAAAAGTAACCTTCTTTTCTTACCAATTCATTCCCATATAAAAACCCTAAGTAGATTAACATAATAGCTTCAATTGACCAAAATAAGCCCATTAAAGACTGGCTGAGTAAAGAAGGAATAGCTAACCCGACAAAAAGACCGATAATAACCAAGAAGACTAGCTTACTTATTTTATCTAATTTGCTTTTTACTCTGGTTAATAAAACTCCAAACACCGACGCATTGAATAGGTAAATCACCCCTAATAACACTAGATTAGATTGCTCTGCAACGAACAAATTCCAAGAGAAGAAACCTAAATTAGCAGACAATACTACAAGGTCTATTCTATCCAATTGGTTTTTGATTTTTCCTTTCTCGAAAAATGTAAAATAGAAGAATAGGTAGGCAAACAAATGATAATAAATCGTAAAAACAATGTTACTTGGCTCTTCTACAAAAACAACAATCTCTAACAACAAAGCACTTATAGCAAAAGCTAGATATTGTAATGTTTTCCATTTAATCTTTATAGATACGTAACAAGCCCCAACGGTTAAAAACCACAAGTATAAATAATACATCCTGCCATCTCCATCTGCATTTAAATAAAACGGAGCAAATGCCCCTCCTAAAATAAAAAGAACTGCAATTATTTTAGCCTCAAACTTTAATGCTAAAGCAATCGCTATTCCTGTATTAGCAACAATCAATAAAAACCCTATGAGTGAACTTGAAAGAGAAGGAAAGTTTCCTAAGTCAGACAAGTAATAAATCATTACATAGTTTAAAATAACTCCTAAGCTAATTAACGCTGAACCATACTCTTTCAATGAAGTATCTTTTCGAGTTAACCTTATACCTATAAGCATCGCAACTAAAGCTGCAGCGAATCCTAGACCAATTTTAATAATTCCTTGATAAATTCCTGCAGAACTGATGGTGTATTGCATCCCATATCCAACCCCAAAAAGTAATGCAATAATACCAGCTATTGTCATAAAGAAGATTGGAAGCTTTCCTTCTGTTTTATACTTCTTATAGACCTTAGAAATTAAGTCTAACCCATCATATAATGGTTCTATCGCATTTTTTAACTTCAGTGTAAACTCTGATGGCTTTCTTTGCTGTATTGGAATTCTTTTAACAGGAGGATCTGTTTTTGAAAGATTCTCTGGAGTTGTAATTGTTTGTTTTACAACAATAGGAGGTCTTTTAACTTCAACTGGTTTTGCTGTAGGTTTAGAGTGTTGTATTGGCTGTAATTGTTTATTAGAAGCCTCAGTCGCTTTTGTGGATAATTCTTTTCTTAACAATAAAAGTTCTTGCCTTAAGTCTGCTAATTCCTTTTTATGACGAGTTTCTAGCTGCTCTTGTTTTAAAATCAACTCATCCAATGCAGACTTTTTGACTTCCTCCAAAATTCCTTTACACCATGAACAGTTTGTTTGTTCATCAGAATTAATATGTCCACAAGCTTTACATTGAATACCCATAAGTATTGTTTTATCAATCAAAACTACATTATTTTTTTAATTCAAACCTTTTTTAAGCTATTTATTTTAGTAATACTATTTATTTTAGCAATTAGATTAACCTTTTTTAACAGCGACAAACGAAACAATAAGGGCTCCTCTTCGTTATCTTTACAGTAATAAAACAATGTAAACCTAAAAGACTAACATTATGAGTAACACAATTAAAATATTAGGAGCAGGACTCTTAGGCGGGGCATTTAGTTTTGGGCTAATGTCCATTCAAGAATCTAAAAATGAAAAAGTAATTATTGAAAAGGTAATTGAGCAACCAACTCAGAACTTTCAATCAAGTGCAGTTAACTACAGTGGTAACTTAGCACCCGTAGACGCTAAAGACTTTACTTATGCTGCTGAAAAAACAGTTAATACAGTAGTACACATTAAAACAGAATACAACCAAACTTACTCTAATGATCCTTATTTAGATTTTTTCTGGGGGCCAAGAGGGAGTCGTGGAGCAAGACCTATGGTAGCAACAGGTTCAGGTGTAATCATTTCTAAAGACGGGTATATTGTAACGAACAACCACGTAATAGAAGATGCAGATAAAGTAGAGGTGTCAATGAATGATGAGCGAACTTTTACAGCAAAAGTTATTGGGACAGACCCTAGCACTGACTTAGCATTAATCAAAATAGAGGGAGCTAACTTTCCTTTTACGACCTTTGCAAACTCAGACAATGTGAAAGTTGGAGAATGGGTGCTTGCAGTAGGAAATCCGTTCAACTTAACTTCTACAGTTACAGCAGGAATAGTCAGTGCAAAAGCTAGAAACATTAACTTATTAAAAGGTAACTCGCTGGAAGAAGTTTTTCCATTGGAGTCTTTTATTCAAACAGATGCGGCAGTAAACCCAGGAAACAGTGGGGGAGCTTTAGTTAACCCTAATGGAGAGTTAGTAGGAATAAACACAGCAATAGCTTCAAAAACTGGATCATACACAGGGTATTCATTTGCAGTCCCTTCTAACATTGCTCAAAAAGTAACGGAAGATTTATTAGCATATGGAATTGTACAAAGAGCATTTATAGGGGTTAGCATAGAAAATGTAAATCAAAAACTAGTCGATAACCTTGGCTTAAAAGACCTAAAGGGAGTAATGGTCAATGGTATCTCTAACGATGGAGCAGCTCAATTGGCAGGAATAAAAGAAAGTGATATTATCTTAAAAGTAGGGAGTGTTGAAGTAAATAATGTACCACAATTACAAGAACAAATTGGAAAATTTAGACCTGGAGATAAAGTAAACTTAACAATAAGAAGAGGAGACGAAGAATCTATTTACACCTTGGAGTTAAGAAATAAAGAAGGCAAAACAGGTGTTATTAAAAAAGATGAAAGAAATAAGTTTACGGCTTTAGGGGCTTCATTTAAAAGGTTAACAGCTGGTGAATTAAAAGAGTTAAAGTTAAGATATGGAGTAAAAGTTACGACCATAAAATCAGGAAAATTAAGAAGCGCAGGAATTAACCAAGGGTTCGTTATTACTCACTTAGATCAAAAGCCAGTAAAAACTCCAGAGGAGGTCGTTGAATTTTTTAACACTCAAAAAGGAGGGGTTTTAGTAGAGGGAATTTACCCCAATGGTATGAAAGGTTATTTTGGATTTGGGATCTAATTGAAAAAAATAATTTAACTTATAAATAATTGATTTTAAACCCTTTTTCTAGTCATTCCTCGTAATGAGCAGAAATATAGTAACAAAACACTTGACTTCGCTTTTGTTTTAGCTTATTTTTGCTCCCCAAATTAGCTTGACCTTAGATGTTCAGTTAGTTTTAAAACAGATAAAATAGATATGAGACAACTTAAAATAACCAAATCTATAACAAATAGAGAAAGCCAATCTTTAGATAAATATCTACAAGAGATTGGACGTGAAGACCTGATTACTGCGGAAGAAGAAGTAGAGTTGGCTCAAAGAATTAAAAAAGGCGATCAAGTAGCGTTAGAAAAATTGACTAAAGCTAACCTTAGGTTTGTCGTTTCTGTGTCAAAACAGTATCAGAACCAAGGTTTAACCTTACCAGATTTAATTAATGAAGGAAACCTGGGGTTAATTAAAGCGGCTCAACGTTTTGATGAAACAAGAGGGTTTAAATTTATTTCTTATGCTGTTTGGTGGATTCGTCAATCAATACTACAGGCATTAGCTGAGCAATCTAGAATTGTACGTTTACCTTTAAACCAAGTAGGTTCATTAAACAAGATAAACAAAGCATTTTCTAGATTAGAGCAAGAGTTTGAGCGCCCACCGAGTGCTGATGAATTAGCAAAAGCATTAGACTTACCAGAAGACAAGGTTAAAGACACTTTAAAAGTAAGTGGAAGACATATTTCTGTTGATGCTCCATTCGTTGATGGAGAAGACAACTCTTTATTAGATGTATTAGTGAACAGTGATTCACCAAATGCTGACAGAGAGTTAATGAAAGAATCATTACAAAAAGAAATAGAGCGTTCGTTATCTACTTTAACTGAAAGAGAAAAAGACGTAATTCAATTGTTCTTTGGAATTGGAATGCAACATGGCTTAACCCTTGAAGAAATCGGGGCAAAATTTGATTTAACAAGAGAACGTGTTCGTCAAATAAAAGAAAAAGCAATTCGCCGATTAAGACATACTTCTAGAAGTAAGTTACTAAAAGCATATTTAGGATAAAAAATAGTTAAAAAAATCGCCTTGAGTTTTCAGGGCGATTTTTTTGTTTAAGAATAAATAATAAATAAATTGAAATGGAATCGTTAACAACAAAATCAGTATACAGCGCAGGCTTAAATGACTATGTGAAACAAAAGCAAGCTGCAGTAGGCCTAGTAAACTCAGTAGGTAAATTAATGTTCAACAAAGGTGTTGAGCTCGTTTTATTTAGAAATCATTTAGTAGACATTAGCCTGTCGGAAGTACTGAACTTGTTTTCGAACTATGCTAACAAGGTATTAAACTCTCCGATAGATGTTCATACTGCTGCTGAAATTGCTGCTGCTATGTTAAAATTAGACTTAGCTCCTTCTAAAATAGATTTAGGAAAGTTAACTTCTGAATATTTTGAAGAAAAAGCGAACTACTCTTCAATCAATGATTTTTTATCTAATAAATTAAAAAACTTTACGGGCCAAGACAAGCACACCTTCGAAGCAAAAGATGTAGTACTATATGGTTTTGGAAGAATTGGACGTTTAGTTGTTAGAGAACTAATTAAACAAGCTGGTAAAGGACAACAATTGTTATTAAAAGCCATTGTTCTTAGAACTGTTACCGATGATCAAATTATAAAAAGAGCTGCTTTGTTGAGAAATGATTCAGTTCACGGTGCATTTAAAGGAACTGTTGAAGTAGATTTAGAAAACAAAGCTTTAATCGTTAATGGTCAAAAAATTCAATTGATTGAAGCTAAAAGTCCTGATTCAGTTAATTATTCTCAGTTTGGTATCAATAATGCATTATTGATCGATAGTACAGGGGTTTTTACGACTAAAGAAACATTGGCACAACATTTAGAAAATAAAGAGATTGCTAAGGTTTTATTAACTGCTCCAGGAAAAGAAATTCCAAACATTGTTTATGGAATTAATCAAGATGATTTTGACATAGAAGAACACAATATTTTTTCTGCTGCATCTTGTACTACAAATGCAATTAGTCCAATCTTGAATGTGATAGAAAGCACTTTTGAAATAGAAAAAGGGCACATTGAAACGATACATGCTTATACTAATGATCAAAACTTATTAGATAATATGCACAAAAAACCTCGTAGAGGACGTTCTGCAGCAATCAACATGGTGATTAGTTCTACTGGAGCTGGAAACGCTGTAGTTAAAGTAATTCCTTCTTTATTGAATAAACTAACTGCCAATGCAGTTCGAGTTCCAACTCCTAATGGTTCATTAGCTATTATGAACTTGAACTTGAAGAAAAAAACATCTTTAGAAGAAGTAAATAATGCAGTAAAACAAGCTGCACTTTCTGGAAAAATGGTAAACCAAATTAACTATCAGATCAACGAAGAGTTGGTTAGTAATGACATTATTGGAAATACTTGTCCAGCTGTTTTTGATAGCAGTGCAACAATTGTTTCGGAAGATGGAAAAAGCGCAACGCTATATACATGGTACGATAATGAGTTTGGATATACCAAACAAGTAATTCGTTTAGCAAAACATATTGCAAAAGTGAGAAGATTAATTTATTATTAATTAAGGCTTTTTAAAGTAGAATCTATTATTTTTGAATCCGCTAATGAGATCATTAGCGGATTTTATTTTATCCAGTTATGAGCAAAGAATTAAAAGAAGCATTAGACAAAGACGGTAAAAAAGCCAGCCCAGTATTGAGTGAAGAAACTAAAAACTATTTGATTGACATTGACGGAACCGTTACCGAAGACGTTCCCAATGAGCAACCAGAAAGGATGGCCACTTGTGAGCCTTATTTAGATGCGTTAGAAATACTAAACAAATGGTATGATGAAGGTCATATTATTACTTTCTTTACTTCACGAACAGAAGCACATAGAGCAGTTACTGAAAAGTGGTTAGACCAGCACGGATTTAAATACCACGGTTGTCTTTTTGGAAAACCTAGAGGAGGAAATTACCACTGGATAGATAACCACATGGTTAAAGCAACACGTTTTAAAGGTCAGTTTACTGACTTAGTTACTAAGGAAAAAACGATTGAGGTTTTTGATGATAAAGAATAGTTGCTTCAAATGGTCTTAGTATTAATAACAAAGTAAAAGAGCATCTAGCAATCGGCACTAGAAATACTCAAACTTTTTAAAACAAGTTAAAAAAAATAAATTGAAACGAATAGGTCTCCTTTCCGATACCCATAGTCACTTTGACAAGCGATACATTAAATACTTTATGGAGTGTGATGAAATATGGCACGCAGGAGATATTGGTAACATTTCGGTTATGGATGAACTAAAAAAAATAGCTCCTATTCGTGCTGTATTTGGGAATATTGATGACCATATTGTTAGAGTAGAATACCCAGAAAACAATCGTTTTACACTAGAGGGTGTAGACGTATGGATCACACACATAGGAGG
>JAGXIB010000130.1 GCA_024635865.1 Flavobacteriales bacterium | reverse complement strand
GTTGCTATATTGACTTGAAACTGTTCTGGTAAACGAACAGTGTCTGCACTTACCGTTTTTGTTGCTTCTTCATCTGTTTTAATTTGCTGAATAAGCGTCGTTAAATCAAATTGTTTAGCGTTTATATTGGCATCTATCCATACCTTGTTTTGTTGGTCTAATAAATAAGGGATAAGGTTTCTTATGTTAGAGCTTCCTGTAAAGGTAGAGTTAGCAATAGTTCCTTCAAAGTTTTTAAAAGAAATGTCATTTTGATTTAGTAAACCAACTCCAGAGATGTTCTCATAGGTTAAATTATTTTCAGTTGTTGCGACGTTTACAGCAGAGAAATTAACCGTTCCAATAGAGCTATTTAATTTAAACAGGTTATTTAAATATTGTCCATTAAAGGTATAATCAATAATAGCAGTCCCGTTTAACGTTTTTATTAAAGGCGATGCAATAAAGTCATTTAATACTTCAAGGTTCAAAGTTGAATTAACCTTACTCTCTACTTGTAAATTAGCAAAGTCTTTTAAGGTTAAAGACCCAGAAAAATCGCCCCCACCATTAGACAATTGGCCTTTTATATTTTTAAGAAGTAAGAGTGAATTAATGGCTTTATTTTGATTTGAAAAACGCCCTTCGAAAGAGAGGTTGTTTAATGAAATGTTGTTTGTTTTTTCTGTTAATGACCCTTGTTCTAGACTAAATTCAGCTTCTATTTTTGGAATGATTGACTTCCCAACTTCTCCTATTAAAGCGGCTTTAAAGTTTAATAACCCTTTACTGTCATACTTTTTTAATGAGGTTAACAACCCCTCAGGAAAAACAGAAAAAACAGAAATAAGCTTAATGTTATTTCCCTTTATGTTCAGGTCTATTAAGGCATTTTCTTCTTGGTTAGCAGTATACTTTCCTTCCATAGAAAAGTTTAGGTCTTCTAAGTCTAATTCTCCTTTATTTATGGTGTAGGACTGATCTTTTGTATTGATAAGTAGGTCTAAATCGAGGGAAGCTTTTTTACCCATTAAATAGTTAACACTGTCATTAGTAAACTCATTTATAAATAAATCACCTTTTGTTTTCAGTTGATAGCTAACATCAGAAAACTGACCTGTTAACCTTAGTTGATCTGTCGTAATAGAAATTTGTTGATTTTGAATGTCGTTTTTATAACTTAAGAACAGGTGCTTAAACTTTACTTTTTCTAGGTCAAAAGAAAATTGTTTTGATTTTGAAGAGGTGTCTTTTTTCCAAATAGAATAGTTATCCTCACCATCGTTGTTTATTTTTAAATAAGAGATGGTATTTGTAGCTTTTACGTCTTTTATATCGTAGTTCCCTCCTATTAAATCCATAAAATTAAGGTTTAAATAAAGGTATTCTATAGAAATCATAGTGTCCTTTTTAGAAGCACTTAGTTTATCTGCGATAAAAACATCTTTAAAACGTAAAGACGCCATTGGAAATTGGTCAATTAGTGTTAAGTCAATGGCTTTAACATCAACTTCAGTGGTTAAATTGTCATTGATTTTTTGAACTGCAAAACGCTTTATTTCATCTTCATAAAGGTTAATGACCAAGAAAGAAACCCCGATAAATAAAACAACAAGAAGTCCTAAAGAAGCGATGATTCTTTTAGTCCACTTCCACCATATGAGCTGCTCTTGTTTTTCCAATTTTTAAATAGATATTTAATGAACAAAAATACAAGTAACTTATCCTCATTTTCTGTCTTTCTAGAAAAGATACTTTATACCCATTGTTGAAAACGTTACGAATGAATTAACGATATAGTTTCAAGAAAGAATGGTTTAAAGCCTCCAGAATGTATTTGTTTTGTTTTTTAAGATGCATTTATTAAATAGTGTACCTTCGTTTTATAACTTTATAAATGCCAATTGTAACAGGAATACTTTTAGGACTTAGCACTTTATTATTTGTGGGTCCAGTCTTTTTTTATTTGATAAAAAGTTCATTGGAGAGTGGATTAAAGTCTGGGATTGCAGTTGCAATAGGAATTATTTTAGGAGATTTAATTTGTGTATTTCTAGCCGTTTACGGGGTGGGAGAGTACTTAGAAAATACTATTATTCAAAAATGGTTTGCTTTTTTTGGAGGTCTCATCTTGATTGCAATGGGGATTAAGTCATTTGTTAATACTAAACTTAAAAAGATAAATGAAGTCACCAAAAAAGCAAATAGTTTATTAAAGTATGGATTAAACGGTTTTTTAGTCAACTTTGTAAACCCCTTTGTTTTTGCTGTTTGGTTTGGTTTTTACACGATTTTAATTAATAAATATAATAGCGACCTTGAGATTAAAACAGCATTACTTTTTATTCTAGTCACTATTTTCTTAACAGATACTTTAAAGGCTATTTTTGCTCATAAAATTAAGACAATAATTACCCCGAAAACTTTTGATAAAATAGTAAAGATCATAGGGTTTATTATGATTTTATTTGGAGTCCGTTTAATGATCTCTTTGTTTATGTAAAGGTTAATTACCCTTAATTCTATCTGCTAAATTAGAGAAAATAGCTCCCATTTTAATACGGTCGAATTCAGGGTCTATTTTGTCAACCGAAACAACTCCATCTTTTTCAGATATTAGATACATCCACGGAAACTTATCGTCAAACTTTAACCCCATTTGGCCAAACCGTATGTCGGTAAAAACTAAGCCTTCCTTTACTTCTTCCACCAGGTACATTCCTGTCGAAATCTTAATTAATTGCTGCACAGCCTTTACTTCTTTATATTGATCTAATAAGTGGTGGTTTTTGGTATATTCCTTCGAAAAACCAATGGGTTTAGTATCAAATAAGGAATAATAACCCATTTTAAAACCTGTTTCTGTTTCTACTTGAGCATTCCAAAGGATGGTATTAAAAGGAGTTGGTTTGGTTTCTAAATCTACATATTTTATTTCTTGTTGCTTTAATTCTTGATGAAATTGGTAGTAGCCAATTCCTTTAGAAACAAAAGACCAAAGCATATAAACAGAACTAACGATTAAGCCAATCTTATTAAATTTAGCTCGCTTAGGGTTTGCTCGTTTATAACACATTGCTATAGTTACAAAAATCATAAAAGGGATAGTATACAAGGGGTCAACAACAAAAATATTCTTAAAAGCTAATCGGTAATCAAATGGCCAAAAGAACTGAGTTCCCCAAGTAGTATTAGCATCCAGTAAAGGATGAGTCACTAAGCTCCAGAAAAATAACTTACCCCACTCATAAGAAGTAGCTGTGGACTTAATATTTGTTTTATAAATTAACCATAACAACCCTAAAATGAGAACAGGAAATAAAAACTGAATAAAAGTAAAGGGAGAAACAATAGTGGCTAAACCAAAGACCGAAACGACCAATAAACCAAGAGCAAGCTTTTCATTTTTATTGACTAACCAACCTAAGAAAACAGCCATTAAAACAGAAAAAAACAGAGAATGTGAAACACCTCTGTGTAACTCTGTTGAGGTTATTTCATCAGTAAAGAATTTAATAAAAACATCTAAATCAGGAATAGTTCCAGCTATTGCACCCCAAAGCATTGCTCGATTGCCTAGCTTTTTTCCTAATACAGCTTCGCCAACCGATGCGCCTAATACTATTTGAGTTAACGAGTCCATATCTTAATATTTAAAATCGGCTTTAAATGGTTTTCTTAACTCAAAGTTACTTGGAGTAATGTAATTAAATATTGGTTTTAGTAAAAAGTTAGAAATCGCACTTTTATGCTTGGCATAAAGCTTCATGTTTACTGGTTTCGCTCCTAATGAACTCTTTACTAATTCGCTGGTTCTTCCAAAGTGTAACTCTTTTACTCCTCTTTCAATGGATTGTTCTACAAAGTCACAAAGCAAACGTTGATAAACAGCAGAATCTGTATTGTATTCATAGTCAATTCCTACATAGTTTGCGTCCAATTGGCCATTATTATAAAAAGAAGTGCTAAACCCTACTATTTTTTGGTCTAAAAACAAGGCTTTTAGTGTAAAGTCTTGTTTTAACTTTTCCTTAAATAGGATAAATGCTTTTACGTTAATGACACCATAACTATATTCTGCTTTTTTAGAAACATTTTCTAATAATGTTGTAATCTCATGCTGATATTTCTCAATCTCTTCTGTAGAAAAAGACTTAATAACTAAATCTTTTGACTTTTTATAAACCCTTTTAATGCGTGTACGATATTTCGTAGTCATACTAAAAAGGTAATCTTCTAATGACTTCCATTGGCTATGAAGTTTTAAAACCATGTTTACATCAACCATAAAGTCATTATAATTTTGGTTTTTAAAATCTTCCTCGTTATAGCTAGAGTTTGGAGAGAATTCTTTAAATAAGACGATAGAAATTTTATTATCAGCTAATTGTTTTTTTATTTTTTTAGTAATGATTGTTAGTTCTGCTATTGTTTCATTAAGCGGTAAAAAAGAGTTGGATAGAAAGCCATTTTCCCCATTAGAAAAAACATTTCCACAAATTAATAAGTTAATAGAAACATTGTGAGGTTTCTTATTTAACAAAACCTTTGGGCATTTTTTTTTATTCGTAGTAAACTTAACTATTTGAAAAGCTGCAATGAGAGCTGGGGTTTTGTCTTCATTGTAAGAAACAGAGTATACAAAGCTCATCTCTGGCTTCATTGACTCTTCAAGAGCCAATAAGTAATCAAAAGAGAGGTAAATGTTTTGATTGTTATTTACAAAGTCCCAGTCTTTTTGACTTACTTCTGTAATCGACTCAAAAATAAAGCTTTTGACTTTACTAATGCTTGCTTGTTCTTTTTGCACAATAATTAGTTTGTAAAGGAGTAACGAAAGTATGAAAAGAGGAGGGCTATTAAGTTAGAAATATTAAATCTTTTTGTTAAAAAATCAAAAACTAATAAAGGAATTCCATAAAGAATAGACTGATACAAAGAGATATCTTATGAAATAAACTATTTTTGTTGGCTATTGGAGTTGAATAAGTAAAACATAAAACATGAAAAACATTTTTTTAGTTGCTCTATTTACAGCAGTTAACTTTATTCTTTTAGGTCAGTCTCCTGTCTCTTGGAGTATTTCTACCGAAAAAATAGATGCTGAAAACGTTACTTTAATTTTTGAGGCAAAAATAGAAAAAGGATGGCACGTTTATTCCCAATTTTTAGAAGAAAACCAAGGGCCAATTCCAACAAGTTTTTTTTATACAGAAAATGAAAATATATCTTTTTTAGGGAAAGCAACAGAAATTGGTGCGGTCACTCTTTTTGATGAAGTTTGGGGGTTTG
Source organism: Flavobacteriales bacterium (assembly GCA_024635865.1). Lineage (GTDB taxonomy): Bacteria > Bacteroidota > Bacteroidia > Flavobacteriales_D > Parvicellaceae > S010-51. The sequence continues at coordinate 17,344 of JAGXIB010000130.1, read as the reverse complement.
ATATTGCTTTTTTTAATAATAAGGCTAGGTTTGAACAAAAGTTACATATTGAAAATACTAATGATGCCGTATTAGTGGGTGAAATTGAGTTTATGGTCTGTAATGAGACTGAATGTATGGCTCCAGACATTTACCCATTTAAGATTGATTTATTAAAAGAAAATGCAGCAGCAGAAGAGGTTATTTTCGAAACGAATCAAGAGACATTAAATGTTATTCCGACATTAGAAAATGTAGATTTAAAAAATCCTGTCAATAAAGAATGTGGAGATAAAGAAGAGGAAGACAAAAGTTACTGGTGGATTTTTATTCTTGGCTTAGGAGGAGGGTTAGTTTCTTTAATTACACCTTGTGTTTTTCCAATGATTCCATTAACGGTTAGTTACTTTACAAAAGGAGGTTCAGAAAGAGGAAAGGGAATGGCTAAAGCTTTATTGTATGGACTTTCAATTGTCTTAGTTTATGTCTCTATTAGTATTCCTTTTTATGTTTGGAATTTAGATGCTGAGGTTTTGAATAAGATTGCAGCAAGCTCTATTTTAAGCCTCTCATTTTTTGTCATATTTATCATCTTTGCTATTTCCTTTTTTGGTTATTTTGAAATTGGACTTCCAACAAGTTGGACTAATAAAGCAGATAAGGCTGCAGATATGGGAGGGTTCTTTGGAATTGTTTTTATGGCTGTGGTATTAGCGCTAGTTTCCTTCTCTTGTACAGGTCCTTTATTAGGTTCGGTTCTTGCGGGCTCTATTAAAGATGGCCCTGTTCCAATTACAGTTGCTATGCTTGGTTTTGGGATTGGAATAGGATTACCTTTTACGCTTTTTGCAGGCTTCCCCTCTATTCTTAAAAGTTTACCTCAATCTGGTGGTTGGTTAAACTCTGTAAAGGTTGTTTTAGGGTTTATAGAAATCGCACTTGCATTTAAGTTCTTCTCTATTGTAGATTTACAAGAAGGGTGGGGCGTTTTAAAGTATGAAGCATTCTTGATTATATGGATTATGTGTTCTATTGCGATTGCGATCTATTTATTAGGGAAAATTAAATTTCCTCACGACAGTCCAACTACTAAGATCTCTAAACCAAGATTGGGGTTAGCAGGCTTATTTGTAGCGTTAACTGTTTATTTGTTTTTTGGATTTAAATATAACCCTAGTACACATACCTATCAATCGTTAAACTTACTAAGTGGTGTCGCACCTCCAGTTAATTATAGCTGGATTTACCCTTTAGATTGTCCTAATGGACTAATTTGTTTTCATGACTTAGAATCGGCTCAAATCGCTTCAAAAGAAAGTGGTAAACCTATTTTAGTAGACTTTACTGGTAAAGCTTGTACTAACTGCAGAAGAATGGAAGATAATGTTTGGAGTCAAGAACAAATATTTAATCTAATTAATGATGAGTATATTTTAGTTTCTCTTTATGTAGATGATGCAAGTGAATTGCCAAAAGAAAAACAAGGCTATGTTACCATTCCACAAGCAGATGGTACAACAAGACAAAAGAGAATTAAAACAATAGGAGATAAGTGGGCTACGTTAGAAGCGATTAGTTTTGGAAAAGTTTCACAACCTTATTACGTATTATTAAGTCCAGAAGGTCATCTATTAAATAACCCTGTAGGCTATACTCCTGAAGTGGCAAATTATGCTGCCTGGTTAACATGTGGCTTGACTGCTAACAAAAAGTTAAATGATGGCTTTGAGGTAGAAGAGAAGGATCAGGATGCTATTGTTGTAGCAGAGGTAATAGAGCCTATTAAATGGGAGTTTTCTTCTAACAAAATTAGTGATGAAGAGTATGAGGTGGTAATACACGGAAAAATAGGAAAAGGTTGGCATACTTATTCTCAGTACCTAACTAGTTTAGAAGGGCCACTTCCAACTGTTATCTCTTTTGAAGAGGATGAGAGTTTTCAATTAATAGACTCTACGCTTGAAGAGAATACAGCAACACATTTTGACACCACTTTTGAAATGGACCTAACTTCCTTTACCACAGACGCTTATTTTAAGCAAAGAGTTAAAGTTAAAAGTGGCAATGTTGTTGTTAAAGGTAATGTAAACTTTATGGTTTGTAACGATGGGAAGTGTTTACCTCCAACAGACAAATCATTTCAAATCGAATTAAAATGAAACAAATAATTACTTTTTTAATACTTAGTGCTGGTTTAGGTTTTATTTCTAACTCATTAATAGCACAAGAAGAGAGCCCTGTTGATTGGCAGTTTGAGGTTTCTTCTGAACCCAATGCAAATGGAATGTATGAAATTACTTTTATTGCTGAAATAGAAGATAAGTGGCACATGTATTCGCAACATTTACCTAGTCCGGATGAAGGGCCTTTACCAACGGTTTTTACTTTTGAACATCTAGAGGCGTTTGACACTGTAGGAAACGTCGCTGAGCAAACTAAACCTCATGCTGTTTTCGATGACGTTTTTGAAGTAGATGTAAACTACTTCGATGGCAAAGCTATTTTTAAACAATTGGTTCGATTAAACAATAAAGAAAAAGGTGCTGTAATTAACGGAACAGTTTCTTTTATGGTCTGTAATGAAACGACTTGTTTACCCCCGACTGATGTTCCGTTTTCATTAGAAATAAAACCTTAATAATATTGTAGGGTGTTATATTGGTAGTAATTGTAAAAAAATGTAATTTCGTAGCATTAAAGATAAACTAAAACTTAAAGATGAATTTACCAGTAAATTTAAAGTACACCAAAGACCACGAGTGGATTAGTGTTGAAGGAGATGTTGCAACTGTAGGAATTACAGATTTTGCTCAAGGAGAACTAGGAGACATTGTTTATGTAGAGATAGAAACAGAGGGAGAAACATTGGATCAAGAAGAAGTTTTTGGTTCTGTAGAAGCTGTTAAAACTGTTTCTGATTTATTTATGCCTATTTCAGGAGAAGTCATTGAGTTTAATGAGTCTTTAGAAGCTGGTCCAGAAGCAGTAAACGAAGATCCTTATGGTAAAGGATGGATGATTAAGATTAAAATCTCAGATAAATCTCAATTAGAAGAGTTACTTTCTGTTGAAGCATATCAAGATTTAATAGGATAAACAAGTTATGTTTTTTCAACATAATTTATTGACTCTTATTTGGTCAATGGTTATCATAGTGCTCTGTTGTATTCCTGGAAAAGAATTTCCGGATTCTTCGTTTTTTGAGGTTCCTCACCTAGATAAAATCGTTCATTTCTCACTTTACTTTGTACTTATAGTGTTTACGACTAAAGACTTTTTAAAGCAAGGTAAATGGAGGTTTTTATCGAAGCACCACATTTTTTATTCTCTAGTATATGGAATTATGTTAGGAATAACAATAGAGGTAGTACAGCATTATTTTATTCCCTTTAGAGATGGTAACTTACTAGATGCAATGGCGAATGTTCTTGGTAGCATCTTAGGGTTGATTTTTGTTCGTTATAAGTTACTCCCCAACTATTTTTTAGTGAACAATTAGTTTATAAATAAAGCTAGTTAACATAATGAATACAGTTGTAGAAAATAAGACAACAATGTTCCTAGCTCCCTTATCGTATTTAAACAAGAGATGAGCTGCTGTATAGACAAAGGTAAGTAGAATTGGTATTGTTGCCGGATATAAGCTTAAACTAGTTATTAAGTCCCCCTCTAGCAATGCTAGTATAGATCGTTGAAACCCACACCCCAAACAATCCACCCCAAATGTTTTTTTCCAATGACACTCTAACATTAATGATAATCAATAGCTAAGGAATCTTGATTTAACTCTTCTCCTTCTTCAATTTTCTCAGTATAGTTACTGTCTAAAACCTCTGAATCTTCGCTAAGTGAGTTTTTGTCGGAATGATGACTGTCATAATGATGGTTTCTGCTATGTTTTGAAACCTCATTGATTGTTGAGGCAACACCTCCTAAGATAGTTCCAAGAATTACAAAGTATATCGTAATAAATAAAAAAGATACGGCAGAAAGTGAAAGCCCTATAATGGCACATACTTTACCTGCACTAGAATTTTTAAAAGATTGCTCGTAAGCGGCAGGTTCAGCGTCATATAGTGCTTTATCTTTTTTAAATAAAACAAGCGCAATTATTCCCAAGGCAATACCAGGAATACCCCAAGCAGCACAAAAGCAAATCGATAAAATACCCAACACTAGCACAGCGGTAGCATTGGGTAGCTTTTTATGTTCCATTTAGATTGAAAATTTAATAACCTTAATGATTATTAGCTTTTATAGTGTCTGCAATTTGTTGAAATGCATCTTGAAATTCTTGGCTCCCAGCTGTTGTAGCCATCGCTGTTGCAAAAAATGCGACCATGGCAATAACATAAAGTAAAAATAAAACAGATAAGACTATTCCTATAATTCCACAAACGTTACCCGCTTTAGAATTCTTAAAAGATTGCTCATACATTGCAGGGTTTGTAGCATATACTTCTTTATCCTTTCTATGGAGAACTATTGCTATAATTCCTAAGATAAGACCAAGAACACCATAGGTCCAACACATGACGATTGATAAAATACCTAATACTAATACCGCAGTTGCATTTGGCAATGACTTACTACTTTGTAATTGACTATTGTCTAATTCTTCACTCATAATTTTTTATACAAATATATATTTTTTGACTTAGTAATCTAATTATGTGTTCGCAAAAAAGAGAACCCCTAAACTTATAACCATGATTAAGAAATAAATTGAAGATAAAATTACCCCAATAATGGCGCAAATATTTCCTGCCTTTGAGTTTTTAAATGACCGCTCGTAGGCAGACGGATCAGAAGCATATATTTCTTTATCTTTTTTATGTAAAACAAGTGCAATTATGCCTAATATTAGCCCAATTATCCCATAAAAAATACAGGTAACTAAGGATAAGATACCAAGTACTAAAACTGCTGTTGCATTTGGTAATGCTCTATCCCCTTCTAATTGAAAACTATCTAATTCTTCGCTCATTTTTTTTCCGCTAAAGATATATTATTTTACCCATTACTGCGAAGCATAAGTAAACTTAATCCAACCTTCCTTCCTTGTTTCGTCATTAAAGTCCTGTGTAAATCGCCATCTTTTTGCATAGATTAGTGCTTCAGATCTTAAGCACTCACTATCTGTGTTGGTCTTAGACTCGTCTATTGAAGTAGAAGAAACGTCGCCCTTTTGGTTTACTTTTATGATGACTGTAACTACCCCTTGGCTTTTACATTTATAAGATGGTGTTGGTTTTCGTTGAGGTTTTCTTTTTGGTAAGTAATAGTTTGCAGTTGCTTTTACATCATTTCCATAACTAGCATTGTCGTTTTTTTCTGCATCTTTCTTTATTAAGCTTTTATCTATAGCTTCTTTTTCTTGTTGGCTTTCTTCTTCGTTTTCTTCCGAATGCTCTATAGAATTAAACTCCTCAGCCTCTAAACGTTTTAATTCGTCTAATACCTCCCGATCTGCTTTAGATTTGCTAAAACTTTGGTTAGTGTAAGTCGTTTTTTCCTGATTAGCATTAGCTGCAACATTGGTCAATGGAGCGGAGGTGCTTTCTCCTATTTCCTCATTGTTCTCATTTGTTTCGACCTCTTCTGAGTCTTCCGATTCAGTAAAGTCTAACTGCATCACGACCCTTTCGTTGGCTACATAAGGAACGCTTACGATTAACTGTAAATTTAGCCATACCAATAATAGTATATGGATACCTAAGGTCCCCAATATGCTAAATTTATGTTTTTCTATGTATTCGAAAAAGTTCAATATGTATTCTTTTGTTATAAAAAGAAAGATAAGTTATTCTACTTATAGTGCAAAACTATAAAAAGGTTCATCACTTTTCGTTAAAATGTGCAATAATCCCTATAATCCGAACAACTCAACAGCATTTTTAGTGGTTATTGTTGCTATTTCTGGTAAAGAGCACCCATAAATATCGGCTAGCTTTTCTCCTATTAATGGAATATACTGACTAGAGTTTCGTTTTCCTCTAAATGGGGTAGGAGCTAAATAGGGAGCATCTGTCTCTAACATTAGATGTTCTAATTCTATTTCTTTTAGAACTTTGTCTAACCCTCCGTTTTTAAAAGTCACAACTCCTCCTATTCCTAATTTAAAACCTCCATAGTTAATGATATGTTTTGCTTGGTCTACATTTCCGGTAAAGCAATGTAATACTCCTCTTAATTTATCGTCGTTGACTTCATCTAATACTTCAAATATTTCGTCAAATGAATCTCTTGCGTGTATGGCGATGGGTAAATTCAATTCTTTTGCCCACTCTATTTGCGTTTTAAAGGCGCTTACTTGAGCTTCTAAGGTGGTTTTGTCCCAATGTAAGTCTATTCCTATTTCTCCAACTGCTATGAATTTTCTGTCACTAAATAAATATTCTTTTGCGTGAGCAAGCTCTTTTTCTATGGTGTCGTTGTTAATAGAACAAGGGTGAATCCCCATCATTGGGAAACACACATTTGGGTGTTTTTCTGCTAGCACTAGCATTGAGTCTGTTGAGGTAGAATCTATATTGGGTAACAATAGTTTTTCGACTCCTTTTGAGATACAATCTTGAATAACTTCGTCTCTGTCTTCATCAAATTTTGATGAATATAGGTGTGTATGTGTGTCTATTAGCATTAGTTTTTTTAGAGTTAACTGGTTTTTATGTTATCCTTCTTAGAGTTTAATGTATTAGAAGTTTAATGTTTCTTAATAGACTATTAAGTACTAATCAATAAATGTACTTAAGTTTATAATAATCCTTGCCAAACTTATCGATGTAAATTTTCTTCGCTTTTTCAAAAAAGAATTTTGATTTACTATTATTCTTTTCTTTTAAATAGAGATTACCTAGTGTAAAATAGATCTCAGCGTAAGCATCATGGCTTTTATCTAAGAATAAATCATTGATTAATATTGCTTTTTCTAACATTAATTTCGCTTCCTCATTTTTATTCATCTCTATTTTTAATTGTCCGTAATTAGTTAGTAAAATTGCTGTTTGTGGATGTTTTTCTGTATATATATCTTTATGCATTTGCAATGACAATTTAAAAAGAGAATCAGCTTTTTTAAATTGTCTATTTTCTAGAGCTAACAATCCGAGGCCACTAAGACATATTGCGAGATTTGCCGAAGTAACTTTACCGAAAGATTTATGAATGTTAACTGTTTTACTGTAAAGAGAATCCGATGTTTTATAATTATGAAAAAAGTAATTGATGTATGCAAAATTATTTATTAAGCCAGATGAATTGGGCGTTTCAAACAATTCAAAATATTTAAAAAGGCGCATTGATTCATCAGAATAATATTTTGCTTCTTCAAACTTACCAAGGCTTAACTTTACTTGAGCTAAACTAGAGTATGGAGTAACAAGGTTATTGTTGTCTTCACCCAATTCATTTTTATAAATTTGAATTCCTTCTTCAAACTTTAACTCTGACGAGACATAATTGCCTTCAAAATTGTTAATTTCGGCTTCTGTAATTAAATACATTGCATACTTCTGAATACCTTTACCTCTTCTTTTTTTAGCACTCTCTAAACTAAACTTGATACTTTTCTTTGCCTCTTTAAATTGACCTAGACTTATGTAAGTTTTTGATTTTAGATAATTAACTTGGGCAATATTATTTTCTTGTTTTTTTTTTGAGTTTTTATAAGCCTTTAAGGCTTCATTTAGGTCCTCTAATGCATCTGTATACCTGTCTTCTTTATAGTGAAATAAGCCTTCTAAAAGTTTAGTGTTTCCGTAAAACTTGTTTTCATTATCTATAGATTCGTAAATTCTATTCAGACTTTTCTTAACTAAAAACAAACTGTCTGTTTTAAAGTAGTTTTGAATTAAAGCGATATGATTTTGCACTATTTTTTCTTGAGCTTTAATATCGGTAGTAAACTCCTCTAAAATATTATTGGATTGGTTAAAAAATAGATTAGAATATTCATACCCCGCTTGCTCAGAGAATGATTTTGCCAAATTACTGTACATGAATGCTAAATCTACATCAAGGGAGTCGTCTAACGTAACTTTGTCATTGATTGCCTCTATAAAAAGAGAGTCTGAGTTTTGATAATTACCTAACTCTAAGTAACATTGACCTGTTCTGTGTTTTAAAAAAGCATGACTAATTCTCCACGAACGTGAAGGCTTATTCATTTTCTTTAGTGCCTCATTAGCTTTTAGATAATAAGGCAACGCTTGCGAAAACTGATTTAAATCACTTAACTCTTCTGCTTTTCCAGAAAAAACTTTGTACATATTGCTGTAACAAACGTCTATTTTCCACAATTGACTTGAATCTAGTTTTCTTTCATTTGCATCATAATCATAAACGAACAGCCAGTCTTTTCCCGCATCTTTTGCTTTAGTTGCAAAATTTATTGCAACATCAAAATTTTTATTTTCTAAAGCATCTTTATATATGCTTGTATAATCAAACATTAACATATTGCTTTGTATAGAAGGCCTTCCGTTGTTAAAAGCATATAGAAGTTCTCTATAAGGTTTGAAAGAAACAGGAGTGTAAGTTAAAAAAACAGTAAGAATGCCAAACAGTAAAGACCGAAACAGGATTAATTTATAGTATCTTTTACCCTTTAAGTATAGTATAATTAATACAATTAATAATATTAAATTAGGGATAGGTGTATAATTGTAATAATCTAATTTGTAAACCCAAATTAAACTAGGTATGGGATAAGTTGCAACACCTATTATAATGCCTGATAAAATTAGTAGAAATGTGTTATTTATATCTTTGTTTTTAAATAACCAGTAGCCTCCGACTATGTAAGACAATAACAATAAAAACCTTCCTATATTTAAAAAAGATATTTTTCCTGGAAGGTCGAATAGTTGAAGAAATATTAAGCCAAAATAAAGTATTAATATAATCTTCTCATACTTTTTCATTATTTTGTGTGTTTTAATTATTATAATTGTTTAAACCTAGTACTTTCTATCTGTTTAGATCAAATTTCTGATATTATAGGGGCTTGTATTTATTTGCATGAGCGATAGTAAAGGCATCCTTTTTAGTTTGTTCTCGACACAATTTTTTTTAACAAAAACAAAACCACTCGAACTGACTAAAAAGATTGAGCCCTTCGACCAAGCTCAGGATAAATTCCTAGCGCGACCCTCGATTTTTTTTCGAGGGTCATGCCCAACTTATTTGTTCTCGATACAACTTTTTTAAAAAAAAGTCACTCGAACTGACTAAAATTCAGCGTTCTTAGGAGTTCTTGGGAAAGGGATTACATCTTTAATGTTCGCCATTCCTGTTACAAACATCATTAGACGTTCGAAACCTAAACCAAACCCTGCATGTGGCGCAGTTCCGAATTTACGGGTATCTAAATACCACCAAATGTGTTCTTCTTCTATGTTAAAGTCTTTGATTTTCTCTTTTAAGACGTCTAAACGCTCTTCACGTTGCGAACCTCCAATTATCTCACCAATACCAGGAAAAAGAACATCCATCGCCGCTACGGTCTTCCCATCGTCGTTATTTCGCATATAGAATGCTTTTATTTCTTTTGGGTAATCGAAAATAATGACTGGTTTTTTAAAGTGCTTCTCTACCAAGAAACGTTCGTGTTCGCTTGCTAAATCTACTCCCCATTCTACAGGAAACTTAAATTTCTTCTTTTTGAATGGTTTTGAGCGTTGTAAAATATCGATTGCTTCGGTATAAGTTATTCTTTCGAAAGAATTAGATACGACAAATTCTAATCGTTCTATAAGGTTTAATTCGTTACGTTCTGCCTGTGGCTTGCTTTTATCTTCGTTAGTTTCTCTTTGTAATAAGAAATCTAAATCGTCTTTGCAGTTATCCAAGGCATATTGAATCACGTACTTCATAAAGTCTTCACTCAACTCCATATCGTCTTTTAAGTCTGCAAAGGCTACTTCTGGTTCTATCATCCAGAATTCTGCTAAGTGACGCGATGTATTTGAGTTTTCTGCTCTAAACGTAGGACCAAAGGTGTAAACTTGACCTAATGCCATTGCTCCGAGTTCTGCTTCTAATTGTCCCGATACGGTTAAGTTCGTTTCTTTTCCAAAGAAATCTTGCTCTACGTCAATTTTTCCGTCTTCTGTTAAGGGAATGTTTTCTAAATCGAAGTTTGTTACCCGAAACATTTCTCCTGCTCCTTCAGCATCAGAACCAGTAATGATAGGCGTATGTAGGTTATAAAATCCCTTTTCGTTAAAATAATTGTGAATAGCAAAAGTCATGGCATGACGAATTCTAAAAATGGCTCCAAATAGGTTCGTTCTAAAACGTAAATGCGCTTGTTCTCTTAGTAATTCTAGGCTATGTTTTTTGGGCTGTAGTATGGTCTTTTGAACTTCTTCAGGGTCTGCATTTCCTAATACAATTACTTCTGTAGCATTTATCTCTACTTTTTGACCAGCTCCTTGAGACTCAACCAAGTTTCCAGTTACTGCTAATGAAGCTCCAGTAGAAATTCCTTTAAGGGTCGTTTCATCTAATTGGTCAGCATCGATAACGATTTGAATGTTATTAATGGTAGAACCGTCATTTAAAGCAATAAAACGATTACTTCTAAACGCTCTTACCCAACCTTTTACTGTAATTACTGAGCCAGCTTCTTGGGCTAATGCTTCCTTTATCTTAACTCTACTCACTTGTTTCTCTGTTTTATATTAAAAATCTATTCGATTAATAACAAAGATACATTCATTGGAAATATATGCAAGAATACAAAGAGACTATATTTAGTTAATTTACTTTTTCGTAAATGATAGTGTAAGCCCCTACGGTTTGCGTTAACTGATTTGTTTCTGTAAGTTTTACTTCAGAACCGTAGACATGTAAGTTAAAGACATATTCTCTTACTTGACTATAAGCCATTGCGTTTTTAACTAAGTAGTAACTTTTTCCTACGGTAGGCACGATTTTTTCTAATGTCCACTCACCAAATTCTTCTTTAGCAACACTTTCTCTGGTTGGATTAGAAAACTTTATCTCACCGCCTTCTGTAGCATAGTCTAAGTTGGTATACAGTATTTTAGAACTTAATACCTCATTAGTCTTATCTTCAGAATCGAGTAATATTTGACTTAGTTTCCACGAACTATTTTCCATTCTTTTTGTGAGTTTCGTTTTTTTGCACGATGCGAAAAAAACAAAGCTTATTAATAATAGTATGAAGGTTAAATTTTTCATAATTAAGGGGGTTTTTGTATAAATATACGTTGATTAATAGGATTAGATATTAATTTTTGATAGAGTGAATCACACCTAACCATTACTAGTTTAGGGATTTCCAAGGTTTGTCCACTTATTTGGTGGATTCATCCTTAATGTTGCATGAAATTGTTAATTACTTTGAAAATGGTTAATAACCCTATTTATAGGATAAAAAAAAAGCCAGTTAAATTAATAACTGGCTTTGTAAGGCTATTTGATAACTACTTTTTCAATTTTCGAGCTACTTCTTTTTCAATGAAACACTCAATCTGATCACCAACTTTTATATCGTTGTGTTTCTCGATGTTTAGTCCACATTCGTAACCTCTTGCAACTTCTTTTACATCGTCTTTAAAACGTTTAAGTGAACCTAAGTTCCCAGTGTAGATAACAATACCGTCTCTTATCAAACGTATTTTTTCGTTTCTCATTAACTTTCCTTCCATTACGAAGCAACCTGCAATAGTACCAACTTTAGAGATCTCAAATGCTTCTCTAACTTCTGCAGTACCTACAATCTCTTCTTTAATTTCTGGAGAAAGCATTCCTTCCATTGCTTCTTTAACTTCTTCTATGGCTTTATAGATGACAGAGTATAACCTGATGTCTATCTCTTCTGCCTCAGCTAATTTTCTAGCTTGCATAGATGGTCTTACTTGGAAACCAATAATAATTGCATCAGATGCAGAAGCTAATAACACATCAGACTCTGTAATTTGACCTACAGCCTTATGAATAACGTTAACTTGTATTTCATCTTGAGATAATTTCAGTAAAGAATCAGAAAGTGCTTCTATCGATCCATCAACATCACCTTTTACAATAATGTTTAGTTCTTTAAAGTCTCCCAATGCTAAACGACGTCCAATTTCATCTAATGTAATATGTTTAGTCGTTCTTAGTCCTTGTTCTCTTTGTAACTGTTGACGTTTAGAGGCGATATTTTTCACTTCTTTTTCATCATCCATTACATGGAATCGGTCTCCTGCAGCAGCAGCGCCATTCATTCCAAGTACAGATACTGGTTTAGATGGTTTAGCTTCTTCTACTTCTTTACCATGTTCATCATGCATCACTTTAACACGTCCGTGTTGTGTTCCTGCAATTAAAACATCTCCTACTTTTAATGTTCCTGCTTCTATTAGTAGGGTAGTAACGAATCCTCTACCTTTATCTAATGTAGCTTCAATTACAGTTCCTACTGCATTTTTATTTGGATTAGCTTTTAGTTCTAATAACTCAGCTTCTAATAATACTTTTTCAATTAGTTCTTCAACTCCAGTACCTTTCTTAGCTGATATTTCTTGAGACTGGAATTTTCCACCCCATTCTTCTAATAAAATATTCATCTGAGAAAGCTGTTCTCTAACTTTATCAGGGTTAGCTCCTTCTTTATCTATTTTGTTTAAAGCAAATACCATTGGTACTCCTGCTGCTTGGGCGTGATTGATTGCTTCTTTTGTTTGAGGCATTACATCATCATCAGCGGCAATAATAATAATTGCGATATCTGTTACTTGTGCACCACGAGCTCTCATCGCTGTAAATGCTTCGTGACCTGGTGTATCTAAGAAAGTTACTTTTCTTCCACTCTCTCCAGTTACACTATATGCTCCAATGTGCTGTGTAATTCCACCTGCTTCACCATCGATAACAGCTGTTTTACGAACAAAATCAAGTAAAGATGTTTTACCGTGATCGACATGTCCCATTACAGTAACAATAGGAGGTCTTGACTCTAAACTTGCTGGATCATCTTCAACTTCTTCGATAGAATCAGAAACTTCTGCACTTACAAATTCAACGTCATAACCATATTCTTCGGCTACCATTGTTAGTGTTTCTGCATCCAAACGTTGATTGATTGAAGCAAAAATACCGATAGACATCAATGTTCCAATAATCTGAGTTGCTTGCTGGTTCATCATGCTTGCCAATTCAGAAACAGTAACAAATTCCGTTAACTTTAATGTCCCTTGTTCTTCTTCAGCTTTCTTTAGTTCCTCTTCACGCTGAACACTCTTAGCATTACGCTTATCTTTTCTAAATTTAGCCCCTTTATTCTTCCCTTTATTACTTAAACGAGCAAGAGTATCTTTAATCTCTTGTTGAATTTGCTTATCTGTAATTTCTGGTTTTGGTTCAGCTTTTTTCTTGCTTCTATGTTGTTGAGTAGCTTTTTTCCCCGCTTGTTCAACGTTAACTTTTTTAATACGTTTACGTTTACGACGTTGCTTAGCTTCTTCAATAGCGGCAAGCTTTTCTTTTTTCTTTTCTTTAGCCTTGTCAACAGGAAGAACAATTTTACCTAAGACAGTAGGAGCAACTAACTTTTCAGAAGATGCTCTAATTGTTTCTACTTCTTTTACTGGACCTTTTGGTTTTTCTTCTATTGGCTCTTTTTCTTTTGCTTTAGGCTCTTCCTTTTTGGTTGTTTTCTTACTCACTTTTTTAGGCAAGTCTATTTTTCCAACCACAGATGGCCCACTAAGTTTGTCAGAGTCGGCTTTTATTGTTTCAGTTTCAGCCTCTTCTTTAACTTCTTCTTTTTGTTTTTCAATTTCTTTCTTAGGCTCTTTTTTCGATTTTTTATTAGGAAGCTCTATTTTCCCTAAAACCTTTAACCCTGTTGTTTCCTTTTGGTCTTCTTCCTTTTTGGAAACTTCTTCTTGTTCTTGAGCTTCTTTTTCAGCTTGCTTTTTCTTAGCAACTATTTCTTTTTGCTCTTCTTTTTCTGTTCGAACTTCATCTACCTTTTCTTTAACAGATTTAGATTTTTGAAATTCTCCCAAAAGTTGTTCGTAAACAGCAGGTTCTATCTTAGTATTTGGATTAGTACTAATTTCCACACCATGAGACCCTAGAAACTCAACAATAGTTGATATTCCTACATTCATCTCTCTTGCTACTTTACTTAATCTTTTAACGGCCATTTATTTAAAATTGGTTGTTTTTTATTTTATTCCACCCTAAAAAAGGGCTATAATCCGATGTAAATATACATCTTCGTTTACTTTTTGTAGCGAAATTGCTTAACTAATTTCGCTACAATACTCTTATTCAAATTCAGACTTAATAATTTTAACTATTTCTGCAATAGTTTCTTCTTCTAAATCTGTTCTTTTTACTAATTCTTCTTGACTTAATTCAATAACTGACTTAGCTGTATCACAACCTATCGCTTTAAGTGTGTCAAGAATCCAGCTGTCGATTTCATCTGCAAATTCATCTAAATCTACATCATCAATATCTTCAGCTCCTTCTCTATATACATCTATCTCGTATCCAACTAGTTTAGATGCTAATTTGATGTTATTTCCTCCTCTACCAATCGCTAAAGAAACTTGATCAGGTCTTAAGTAGACATTGACTCTTTTTTCTTCCTCTTTTATTTCGATAGACTCCAAAGAAGTTATTTTAGCAGGGCTAAGCGCTCTTTGTATTAAAAGCTTTGTGTTTGTTGTGTAATTGATTACATCAATGTTTTCGTTTCTTAATTCACGAACAATTCCATGAATTCTAGAACCTTTCATTCCTACACAAGCTCCAACTGGGTCAATTCTTTCATCATAAGACTCCACTGCTACTTTTGCTCTTTCTCCTGGTTCTCTTACAATGTTCTTTATTGTAATTAATCCATCAAAAACTTCTGGAACTTCCAACTCAAATAAACGAGCTAAGAATTTAGGGTCTGTTCTTGATAAGATAATCATTGGTGAGTTGTTTTTTAATTCAACTCTAGCAACAACAGCTCTCAATGTTTCTCCTTTTTTGAAATAGTCTGAAGGTATTTGTTCTAATTTAGGTAAGATAAGTTCATTACCATCATCATCCAATACAAGTATTTCTCTTTTCCAGATTTGATATACTTCCCCTGTAACGATCTCTCCAATTCTATCTTTGTAGATTTTGTATACGTTATCTTTTTCTAATTCTAAGATTCTCGAAACTAAGTTTTGGCGTAATGAAAGAATATTTCTTCTTCCAAAGTCTTGCATTTGAATCTCTTCTGAAACCTCTTCTCCAACTTCAAAATCTGGTTCAATTTTAATTGCGTCAGAATATGCTATTTCAATGTTAGCATCTTCCACTTCTCCATCAGGAACAATTTCTCTATTCAACCAGATTTCTAGATCTCCTTTGTCTGGGTTTACAATAACATCTACATGTTCATCTGTACCATACCTTTTCTTTAGAGTTGATCTAAAAACATCTTCCAAAATACGCATCATTGTGACACGGTCGATGTTTTTCATTTCTTTAAACTCCGAAAATGACTCTATTAAATTTAAAGCATTCATTTTTTATTTTTTTATTTAAATGAGATAACTATTTTAGTTTCCTTTATGTTTTCAATTAAAATTGGATGTTGTTTAACAACCAGTTCTCTTTTCTTTTTACCTTCTATTCTTTCTTTTGACTCTGTTTCAACAACAATATTATCGTCATTTACTTCGATCAATTTTCCTTCAACACTTCCAACTTCAAGAAACACCACCTTTACATTTCTACCAATGTTTTTAATGTATTGTTGATGTACTTTAAAAGGGTTACTAAGACCAGGTGTAGTTACTTGTAGTTCAAAGTCTTCTACTTCTCTATCTAAGTTGTGCTCGATGTTTCGACTTACCCTTATACAGTCATCTACAGAAGAACCTCCATTTAAATTGTCTATTTCAACTACAATTTGGTTGGTGTTAGAAATAATAATGTCAACTAAATATGTCCCATTATTTATTTCGTCCATTCGCTCTTGCGCCAGTTCTTGTATGGTTTCTTTTTTTATCATCGTTAAGTACAAAAAGAGGGGACAACTGTCCCCTCTTTTAATTTATTCTCACCTTTTAAGGTGTGCAAATATACTAAATATATTTGTTTTTCAAAAAATAACTAAACTTTTCTATTTAGCTTCTGGATTAACCATAGCTTTTATTCTAACTACAGTATTCACTGGCTCTGTGTTTGCAGTTACTGTAACTGTTTTTTCTTGTGGTTTTCCTGCTTGCCCTTTACTTGGCTTAAATACAACATCTATTTTTCCAGTTGCTCCTGGCATAATTGGGTCTTTTGGCCAACTAGGAACAGTACAACCGCATGACCCTTTAGCGTTAGTAATTAATAACGGCTCTTTACCTGAATTTGTAAAGACAAAAGAATAAGGATTGTCTGTTTCTACATCTACATTTCCAAAGTTATGAATTTCTTCGTTAAACCTTATGCTAGTTGTTGGTCCTGTAGGTTGTTGATTGTTTGATTGAGGGGTGTTGTTATTGTTGTTATTTTGTTGGGGCTGAAGGTTTACAGGAGGAACAGCACTGTTGTTTTGATTATTGTTCTGTTTTAGTGCTAAGATTCCATCTATTCTTTCGTTTAAGTTAGATTCTATAGAACTTGATTTAACTATTCCATAGATTCCTATTACTAGTGATAAACCTATTAACCCTAATTTAATTTTGTCGTTCATTTTATTTTTAATTTAATTGATGCAAATATAAATTTTGTTTTGTTAGTTTTCAATGAGTTTGTCTTTTTTAACATTTAGTATTTCTACTTGTGTTTTAAATGATTCACTTTGAGAACATTGAAACATCTGAGGTTTAGAACCCCAAGAGTTCATCTCCTCACTTTGGCTAGCATAACCAATTTTAAGACCAATATCGTCTGGGTTTTTCTCTACTTTATCTGTTAAGTATTTAAAATCTTTAATCGCCTCAGCATATTCCTCTAGGAACTGTTTACACTCCTCAGATATTGGATCTACTTTCTCTTCTTCAATCTCTTTTATTTCTAAAGATAAATCATTTTCATAATCTGATCGAATAGAGTCTTTTACTTCTGTTGGAATGGTATCTAATAGACTAGAGTCGCCTGTACAAACAAATTGTTCTTGAATAGTGGCAGGATTTGGAAAGTTTAATTCACACCATTCTTTATTGTTGGGTAAAGAGTCTAAGCAGTCGCAAATAGTTAACTCTACTGATGTGGAGTCTGAGCCTATGTTGCTTGTATTATTAATTGTTTCTGATCCTTTTGTGGTCTCATTTTTACACGCTAACATCGCTAATGCACTAAATATTATTACTCCTATTTTCTTCATTTTTTTATTTTGTTAATTCTTTAGCTTCTTGTGTTG
>JAGXIB010000129.1 GCA_024635865.1 Flavobacteriales bacterium | reverse complement strand
TCGTGTCTACGCTCTTTTTTTAAATCTTGACGTTTTTGCTTTTCTTCTGCCCAATCTACTACTTTATAAATTTCCTGAATAGTAGTGCTCATTAGAACATGAGAAGAGTCTTTCATGCTCATATACTTATCTAAGCTTTTCTTATAGTTAGGATTCTGATCTGGGTCAGTTTGCCCTAAACTAATGATAGAAAATAGTATGGTAAATACTGCAAATAGTAATGACGTTTTCATCTTAGGTGTAGGTTTAGTTATTAATAATTGTAATGAGGATACCTGTTTCTATTGTAACGATTATAATTGTTATTATATAACCTTCTGTTTTGAGCATCTCTTTCTATTCTCATTTTTCTTAACTCATGCCTTCTTTCAGCTTTCAATTCTTTTTGTTCAGCTTTCACATCTCTCCAATCCTCTACTTTGTAAGTTTCTTGTACCGTTACTGATTGCTGATCGGCAGCCATGTTTTTTTTAAGGTCGTACTTCTTTAAGCTTTTTTCAAAATTTGGGTTTTGATCTTCAATACTTTGACTAAAAATTGAAGCACTACTTAATAGGGTGATTAATGTTGTAATTATTATAGTTTTCATGTCGTATATTTTAGTGATTAAAATCTGTTATTGTACCTATATCCATTCGACCCTCGAATTTTTTCGTTATATAAACTTCTGTTTATGGGGTCTCTTAATATTCTAGTTCTAGATAATTTATATTTTTTTTCAGCAGATACTTCTTGTTTTTCTACTTCAACTCTTTTTAACTTATCATTTTTATATAGAGCATTATTACTTTTTATTAGCTCTTGATTACTGTCTAAAAAGTCAATAATGCTCTGTTCTGGTTCCGAATTATTTTCGTCTACCTTTTGAGAAAACGCTATTGTATTAAAAACAGAACATATAATTATTATATTGATTAACTTTTTCATAATGATTTGTTTTATATTTGATTAGTATAAAACAATCATCATGCCAATAATTAACAATTATTTAAGTTTTTGTTTTTATGTATTTATAACGGAATGTTTCCATGCTTCTTCTTGGGTAATGTTATTGCTTTTTTCTCCAACATTTTAAAAGCTCTAATTAGTTTCTTTCTTGTGTCATGAGGTTTTATAACTTCATCTACATAACCTCTAGAAGCTGCGTTATAAGGATTAGCAAATAGTTCAGAATATTCACCTTCTTTCTCTTTCCATTTTTCTTCGGGGTTGTCAGCTGAATTTATTTCTTTTTTAAAGATAATTTCAGCGGCACCTTTTGCTCCCATTACTGCAATTTCAGCAGTTGGCCAAGCATAATTCATGTCTGCTCCAATGTGCTTAGAGTTCATAACATCATAAGCACCGCCATAAGCTTTACGAGTTATTACTGTTATTCTAGGGACAGTTTCTTCACTAAAAGCATAGAGTAGTTTAGCCCCATTTGTAATTATTGCATTCCATTCCTGATCAGTTCCTGGTAAGAAGCCTGGAACATCTTCTAAGACTAATAAAGGAATGTTAAAAGAGTCACAAAAGCGAACAAAACGTCCTGCTTTTTTAGATGCTTCTACATCTAAAACTCCTGCAAGCATAGAAGGTTGGTTTGCAACAATACCGATAGAACGTCCTGCTATACGAGCAAAACCAACAACGATATTTTCTGCATAATTTTTATGTACTTCAAAAAATGATTCAATATCTACTATCCCACTTATAACGTCTTTTATGTCGTAAGGCTGATTAGGGTTTTCTGGAATAATAGTATCTAGAATAGGTCTACTTTCATCCATGTTCATATCGTAAGGAACAACTGGTGGCTTTTCTTCACAGTTTTGAGGCATGTAAGACAATAACTTTTTAATATTATTTATCGCTTCTAGTTCGTTTGCACAAGCAAAATGGGTAACACCCGACTTCGTTGAATGTGTAGATGCTCCTCCTAGTTCTTCGGCAGTAACCTCTTCATTTGTAACGGTTTTAACAACGTTAGGTCCTGTTACAAACATATATGAGGTATGTTCTACCATTAATATAAAATCGGTTAGGGCAGGAGAGTAGACTGCTCCACCAGCACAAGGTCCCATTATTCCAGATATTTGAGGGATTACACCGGAAGATAGAGTGTTTTTATAAAAGATATCTGCATATCCTCCTAATGAAACAACCCCTTCTTGAATTCTAGCACCTCCACTATCATTTAAACCAATAACTGGAGCTCCATTCTCCATAGCTAAATCCATTATTCTACAGATTTTTTCCGCATGAGCTTCAGCTAATGAACCTCCTAACACTGTAAAATCTTGAGAGAAAACATAAGTTAAACGACCATTCACACTACCGTAACCTGTAACAACACCATCTCCTAAGAATTTAGATTTGTCTAAACCAAAGTTGGTAGAACGGTGAGTAACAAAGGCTCCAATTTCTTCGAAAGAGCCTTTATCCATTAAAAAATGAATACGTTCTCTTGCAGTTAATTTTCCTTTTTTATGTTGGGCTTCTATTCTCTTTTCACCTCCTCCTAATTTAGATTCAGCTATTTTTTTATCTAATGCTTCTGTTTTGGACATAACTTTAAAATTAGTTATTTTTATTTTAAAGGACAGAATTCTAAACTATAGTTTCAGTCCTCCCGTTTTTCATGACTTTATTTAAGGTAATTCAACTTTTCATGAAGTTAACAATCAATAATTTACTTTCTCATCAATGCTTCTATCTCTTCTACTTCGATAGGTATGTTTTGCATCATATTAAATGGTTCTCCTTTTTCTTGTACCACCACGTCATCCTCTAAACGAATGCCTATGTTTTCTTCTGGAATATAAATACCAGGTTCAACAGTAAAAACCATTCCAGCTTTTATAGGTTCGCTATACAATCCAAGGTCATGAGTATCTAATCCAATAAAATGAGAAGTTCCATGCATGAAATACTTTTTATATGCTGGCCATTTTGGATCTTGATTTTTGATGTCTTCTTTAGTAATTAGTCCTAAAGTTAGTAATTCAACTTCCATTAATTTTCCAACCTTCACATGGTACTCTCCCATTAATGTTCCAGGAACTAATAATTTAGTTGCTTCTTTCTTTACTTTTAATACAGAATTATAAACTGCTTTTTGTCTATCTGTAAACTTCCCGTTTACTGGAAAACTTCTTGTTAAATCAGAGGCGTAATTGGCGTATTCAGCACCGAAATCCATTAAAATAACGTCTCCATCTTTACACTCTTTATTGTTCTCTATGTAGTGTAAAACACAAGCAGAATAGCCTGAAGCTATAATTGGAGTATAAGAAAAACCTTTAGAACGGTTATTCAAGAACTCATGCATTAACTCAGCTTCAAGGTTATATTCCATTACACCAGGCTTTAGAAAAGATAATACCCTTTTAACTCCTTTCTCCGTAATTTTACAAGCTTTTTGCATTAGCTCTATTTCGATTGGATGCTTTACCGAACGAATTTTATGCATAATTGGGGCACTCCTTTTGTAAGTGTGAACTGGAAATTGAGCCTTACATTGTGCTCTAAAACGATCATCTCTATTTTCGACTTCTTTGCTTGCTCTATGATGTTCGTTAGTGTTTAAATAGACATTTTCAGCTGTAGTCATTAATGTTTCAAAAATACGATCAAAATCACTCAACCAATAAACTGTTTTGATACCAGAAACTTCAAAAGCTTGTTTTTCGTTTAATTTTTCGCCTTCCCAAATAGCAATTGTTTCGTTGGTTTCTTTCAAGAAGAGAACCTCACGGTGTTTTTCATCTTTACAATCAGGAAATAAAACTAAAATACTTTCTTCTTGGTCTACTCCAGATAAATAAAAAATATCTCTATGCTGAACAAATGGAGTAGTACTATCAGCTCCAGTAGTTATAATGTCATTAGAATTAAATATAGCTATAGAATTAGGTTGTAATTCATTGATGAATTTTTTTCTATTATGAATGAATAATTTTTTATCTATTTGTTCGTATTTCATTTTAGTTATTTATTTAATTAATAGTAAGTTCGAGTGACTTTTTTTGATGAAAAATAAAATTGAATCGAAAACTACTTTAAATTAAGGCTATGGCCCATTTTTTCTTTTTTAGTTTTTAAGTATGATTTATTGTGAACGTTGCAAGTGATTTCAAGAGGGATATTTTCTACAATCTCTAAACCATAACCTGTTAACCCTGTTCTCTTTTTTGGATTGTTTGTAATGAGTCTCATTTTACTTACTCCTAGTTTGTGTAGTATTTGAGCTCCAATTCCATAATCTCTGTAATCTGATAGAAAACCTAATTTTTCATTTGCCTCAACAGTATCATATCCTTCTTCTTGTAGTTTGTAGGCTTTTAATTTATTCATTAAACCTATTCCTCTACCTTCTTGGTTAAGGTATAAAACCACACCCTTACCCTCTTTTTCAATTTTAGCTAATGCTTCCTCTAATTGAGGTCCGCAATCACACCTTAGAGATCCTAAAATGTCTCCTGTCACACAAGAGGAATGGACTCTAACTAAAACAGGTTCGTCTTTTTTCCAAGTTCCTTTTGTAATGGCTAAATGTTCTTCTCCAGTAGTGGATACTTTAAAAGCAGTTAATTCAAAATCTCCATGTTTAGTAGGCATTTTTACTTTTACCACTTCATCGACCAATGATTCGTTCAGCATTCTGTAATGAATCAAATCCTCAATAGATATAATTTTTAAATCATGTTCTTTAGCGATAACTTGAAGTTCTGGCATTCTAGCCATAGTCCCATCTTCATTCAAAATTTCGACTAAAACTCCTGCAGGTTCTAAACCAGCTAAACGAGCTAAGTCAACACTAGCTTCTGTATGTCCAGCTCTTCTTAATACACCTCCAGCTCTTGCTCTTAATGGAAATATATGACCTGGTCTACCTAAGTCTTTAGGCTTAGTGGCAGGATCTACTAAAGATTGTATTGTTTTAGAACGGTCACTAGCAGAAATACCAGTTGTACAGCCATTTCCAATTAAATCAATAGAAACAGTAAAAGGAGTTGCATGTAAAACAGTGTTGTTAGTTACCATTAAATCCAACCCTAGATCATCACATCTTTCAGCCGTTAGAGGAGCACAAATAAGTCCTCTTCCATAACGAGCCATGAAATTAACTATTTCTGGCGTAATATTAGAAGCTGCTGTAACAAAATCACCCTCATTCTCTCTGTCTTCGTCATCTACAACAATGATTACTTTTCCTAGCTTTAAATCTTCTAAAGCTTCTTCTATTGTATTTAATTTCATACTATTTATATGGTATATTTACAAAGATAAGTATTTAAATCTTTTGAAATAAATGTTATGTTTGTGAAATGAAAAAAACTCTATTTATTATATGCTTGTTAACAAACTTTATCATAAATGCTCAAAATAGTTCATTTGAAAAGTTTTCTTTAGAACCTTATTTAGGCTTGAACTTGCAAAAACAGCCAGAGAATACACTAACTAATAACTTTTTTGTTAATGGATACGGAGGTTTAAAAGTTAATTATGAAATGGGGCAAAGATTTTCGGTAAATTTAGGATTGGGGTTATCCGACAGGAGGCAACAATATAAAAGTTTGGATACTAATTCTGTGATAGAAGAATATCGTTTTTTTCTAGAACTTGCAGGAGTAGACGTTGATCAAATTAAAGAAACTTTAAAACAAAATGGATTCAAATTAGATCGCTATACTGAAACAATGGGTATTGCGAAAATATTACAATTAGAGGTGCCTTTTTCACTTAGCTACACTTGGAAATCATTTCAATTTGATGTGGGTGGTTATCTTGGGTTTCTTCTAAGTTCTAAAAAGAATGAACAAGCTAACTCTAGAATACCTTTATTAGAAAGTGTAGAGTTAGATTCTATAGACCAAAGTGGACAAATTTCTAGTTTTTTACCGGCTGCAAACTCATCTTCACTTGAAGAGCTGAGTAATTCGGATAATCTGAATGTAATGTTTTATGGCTTCAGGTTTGGTGTTGCTTACCAATATAAATCCAATGTTAAGTTTTATGGGAATTATAGTCTAGATTTGAATAGCTATAAAATAGATGAGAATAATTTACTGACTAATAACCATTCTTTTTTTAGAGTTGGTGTGGCTTATAGAATTAAATCTTTAAAAGTAAACGAAGAAGGTAATTCCAAAGCTAGGTTCGAGTAAACTTATTTTTTGACTTCTGTTTTTTCTTCTGTTTTTTCTTCCTCATCAAAAACACCTTCTGCAACAAGCCAAGCAACAAGCCCAATTAATAAAAGAAATAAAAACATTTTTTTGTTTTTATATAAAGGAACTTTTGAGCGCTTTGTAAACTCATTATAGCTAACGTTAAGTTGCTTAAAATTACGATACTTTTCTATTACTTCGTCCGAAGGAATAGCTTGCTCTTTTTTATCTTTATTTATTTTATATTGTTTCATTTAGCATTAAGAATTTGTTTTTTTAATTTTTCTAACGCTCTATAAACTCTAATTTTTGCAGTTACTGGCTTTAGACCAAGAACTGCTCCAATTTCTTTAAAGGATAATTTTTCAAAAAAACGCATTTCTATTAACTCTGCAGTTTGCAAAGGTAATTGGTTTAGCGCTTCTAACATTACTTCTTGCTGTCTAATATCTTCTGGTTGTTTAATCTCTTCTAGTAAGATAAGAACATCTTTTTCTAGTAACTCGACTTCTGTAACTTTGTTTTGTTTTCTATAATGGAGGTTGACTTCATTGCTTGCAATACGGTATAACCAAGAGGAAAATGGAAATCCCATGTGTTTATACTTCTTGATGTTTAAAAGCGCTTTTAGAAAAACTTTTGACGTTATGTCTCCAGCTAAATCTTCATTTTTAACTTTTTTAAATATAAAGATATATATAGGTTTGAAATAGGTATTGTATAGTGGAGCAAAATGAGCAGGATTAAGCTTGGCAGCTTCAATCTGTCTTTTTTCTAAAGCAATAATCCTACTCTTTTTACTTGTTTCCAAAACTTAGATTGTTATTAATTCAAATAGTTAAATACAAAGAAATAAAAAGGGTACATTTTTTCTAGAAAAATAAAGATTTTTTTGAATTTAAAATCTTAGAAAAAAATAAAAAAAAAGGGCTTATCGAAAGATAAGCCCTTTTTTAAATAATTACGAATTAGATTACTGATACATTTACAGCGTTTAATCCTTTTTGTCCTTCTTCAACCTCAAAGCTAACTTTATCACCTTCTCTAATATCTTCATTTAAGTTATTTGCATGTACAAATACATCTTTACTACTGTCTTCTGGTGTAATAAATCCAAATCCTTTTGCGTCATTGAAAAATTTTACTGTTCCGTTACTCATATCTATTTTTTTATATTGTGAACTGCAAATGTAATACTTTTTATTTCTTAAATTATAATTTATATTTTTCATTTGATGTTTATCTACTATTTCTTTAAAAAAGTTACCTTTGAAGGGTATTATGAAATCAATTAAAACAGTCTCTTTTTTAGGTTCTGGAAATGTAGCGACTAGTCTGGCTAAATCTTTCTATAACAAAGGTTTAAAGGTTGATTGTGTGTTCAGCAGCAAGATAAAAAATGCTACTCTTTTAGCGAGTAAAGTTGATGCAAAACCCTTTGATAAAATTTCTAAAGATTTTTTTAATAGTGATTTAGTTGTAGTTGCTTTAAAAGATGATGTCATTGAAGATGTTTTAAGGGGGGTGAACTTCAAGAACTCCTTACTTGTTCATACTTCTGGAAGTTTTAATACTCAGAAACTGTCTGCTTTTTCTAGTAGATACGGCTGTTTTTATCCTTTTCAAACTTTTAGGAAAGAAGTGGAAACAGACTTATCTAAAGTTCATTTTTTTATAGAAGCTAATCTAGAAGAAGAGCAAACTAGTTTAATTCAGTTTGCTCAATTATTTTCGGATCTGGTTGTTCCTATGAATTCTAAAGAACGAAAATCGTTGCATATCGCTGGAGTTGGTGTAAATAATTTCACGCATTATTTATTGAGTTTAACAAAGCAGTATTGTGAGGATAATAACTTAAAAACAGAGTATTTAAGTAGTTTACTGTTACAGACTATACAAAATTCATTTTATTCTGAAAATTCATTAACTCTTCAAACTGGACCAGCTAGAAGAGGAGACATTTTAATCATACAAAAACATTTAGACGAGTTAAAGGATACTCCAAAATTTAAAAAACTTTATAAAACTATTTCTCAACTAATTTTAGACGAATTTCATGAAAACCAAATCAAATTATAAACAACGATTAGCAAAGATAACAACCTTTATTTTCGATGTAGATGGAGTATTTACCAATGGAGAAATTTACTTTCATCCTAATGGAGAAACGATTCGTTCATTAAACTCAAAAGATGGCTACGCTATTATGGCTGCCCTAGAAAAAGGATTTAAAATAGCTGTAATTACTCATGGAGACTCTCAAATTATTCAAGAATTATTTAATAAAATAGGAGTCAAAGATTTATTTCTTGGTGTCTTAAATAAGGGGGAAGTTTTTGATGCTTTTTTAATTGATAATAATCTTTCAGCAGATGAAGTGATTTATATGGGAGATGATTTGCCAGATTATGACTGTGTTAAAAATGCAGGAGTAGGGGTTTGCCCAAGAGATGCAGTAAAAGAAATAAGAGAAATAGCAGACTATGTCTCAACTTATGATGGAGGAAAGGGAGCCGTAAGAGAAATTATAGAACAGATAATGCGTGTTCAAGATAAGTGGTTTAAACCTTCTTTATAAATAGTGATCTTATTTTGAAAAACCTAATACTATTATTGAAGTCATTTCGCTTATTGAATGTTTTTTCGATGCTTTTGCTACTAGCAGGACTACGATTTTATTTTTGGAAGCATTTTGTTAAATTAGAAGTCTACTCCTTTGAAAGATCTTCTACTGATTTTCTTTATCTTTTATTAACTATAGGCTTAATTTCGGTTGGAGGTTATTTGGTTAACGACTTGTTTGATATAGAAGTTGATAAGGTAAATAAGCCTGAAAAGAAGTTGCCTTTTTCTAAACCTGTATTATGGTTGATTTATATTGGTGTAAATGTTTTAGCGATTATTATTGTTTTATTAATCTCAGAGAATAGCTTAACTGAAATCATATTATTAGGCACAATCATATTACTATTTCTTTATTCTTTTGCTTTTCAAAAGCTTCCGTTGATAGGTAATATATTAGTAGCTGTTTTAGCAGGGGTGTTACCTGTCTTGTATCTTGTATTTGATTCAATTACAGTAGATTTTTCTAACGCTGTAATGCTTTCTGATTATGGGGTAAATTTAAACTTACAGTTAACTTCCGTCATCTTCTTATATTTTTCAATAGGGTTTGGAATTACTTTACTGAGAGAGTTTGTAAAAGACATCGAAGACCTAAAAGGAGATAAGCTTTCAAATTATAAAACATTGCCTGTTTTAGCTAGTATAAGAATGAGTAAGATTTTATTTTATATTTTTTCAGTTTTGTTTATTTTTGGAATATCAATTCTAGATAAAAATTTATTCAATAATTTCTTGCTTGAGAATTGGCTTTTTTAGCTTCCAACTTTTACATTATTATTAATTTCTATTTTTCAAGTATTTCGCTCTAACTTTTCTAAATCAAGCTTATTTTTAAAATTGGCTTTATTCTCAGGTGTACTAATTCTATTTATATTATGATGTTAACCAATTTATTACATGACAAAATTATTGTTCTAGCTTCCCAATCTCCGAGAAGGCAAGAGTTGTTAAAAGGAATTATTAACGATTTTGAGATAGAAGTACGCTCAGTTGATGAAGTCTATCCGAATGGGTTATCTTACGAAGAGGTTGCTGTTTATTTA
>JAGXIB010000128.1 GCA_024635865.1 Flavobacteriales bacterium | reverse complement strand
GTATCTGAACTTGCTGTACAAGGTGTGCTGTTACACAAAACAAACCCTGTTACATCATTATTAAAGTCAGTATCTAAAATTTGTAATACCGTTGTATTAGAAGCATCTGTTACTGTAACCGTTGCTGGTGAGTCAAAACCATTTGCTGCTGCATCTACTAAATAATAGTTGATACATGGGTCTGTTAAACAATGCTCTATTGTATAAGTGGTTCCAGATTGACCATCAGGGAAACCTGAAGTCACACTTAATGTTGTTGCTCCTGAAGTATCTGTAATATAAATATCTAATTCAGAACCAAAATTATCAATCGTTACTGTTGAGGTATAACTTACTGCATTATTAAACCTTAAGTCATAGACAAAAATACTATCACATCCTCCTACACTTTGTAAAGAGTCATAATAGAATCCTGTTGTAGTAATTGCTACACCATTTAAAGTAACCGTTTCGCCTGAACAATACTCTCTAATAATTGTATCTGATGTTGCTGTACAAGAAATTGGGTGACAAGCTGAAGTATGTATTCCTATATTAGAGTAATCGTTTAAACCTAAAGAAGTCCATTGAATTGAAGGATTAAAACTTGAAGAATCATTTCCAATTCCAATTTTTACTGAAGCCATTCTTATTAATGTTTGATCTAATGTAGAAACACCAGAACCAGTCCACGCTAATCCTGGATCAGTTCCTATAACTCCTATTACATCAACAGTATCTGTTGCAGAAACTAAAGCTACAGCATCATCTCCATTAAAAGTTAATGATCCAGATGTTAAATCTGCACTATCCTTTAGTGCGTTATTTGCTCCTGAATGAGTAAGAACATAGACATTATTTCCAGCTAACATTCCTGAAAGAGGAATTGTAATCGATGCACTAGGGCTACCATTTGTAAATATTTTTACAGAATAAGTTGATAAATCTATCGGTGCTGTTGAAGGATTGTAAATTTCTAACCCTTTATTTAATCCATCTCCTTCAATGTATTCTGAGAAAAACAATTGAGAACAATCGTTATTATTTGACCCACTTAAATGACAAGAAGAGGAATGAATTCCAATGTTTGAAAAATCGTCTTGAGGTAATGAATTCCATTCCATAGAAGGATCAAAATTTGAAGAATCTGGACCAATACCAACCTGTACTGAAGCCATTCTAATTAAAGTTTGGTCTAATGTAGAAACTCCAGAGCCAATCCATTCTGTTCCTGGATCAGTTCCAATAACCCCTATTACATCGACAGTATCAGTTGCAGAAACTAAAGCAACCGCATCATCTCCATTAAAACTTAATGATCCAGATGTTAAATCTGCACTATCTTTAAGCGCAGCAACTGCACTAGTATGAGTTAATACAAATACACTGTCTGGCTGTAACATTCCCGTTAATTGAATCGTATTTCCAGCACTTATATTTCCATTAGAAAATATCTTTACAGCGTAAGTGGATAAATCTACAGCGCTATTTGTTGGGTTGTATATCTCAACCGCCTTATTATTACTACTTCCTTTTATATATTCAGAAAAAAATAATTCCGAACAGTTAGCTTGACTAAAGCCTACATTTATTGAACTGATTAGTCCAAAAATTAGTGACAACTTTAACGTTTTTAACAAAGAGTTACTCATAACTTAATTTTATAATTTGATGCGAAGTAAAACTATTTATATTAAAACTACAATAATTTAATGTTAAGAATTAAAACACTTCTCCTTAAATTAGTCCATAATTAACAAATTACAGCCTCTAACATCAGAGTTATCAAACCTTCCTAAAATACTAAAAGAACCTTCTTCTTTGTTTATTCTTCCAAGATCTTGTGTAGCAATAAAACTGCAACTATTTAAATTCGCTAAATCAATTACATTAATGCCTCCAGATTTGTTTTTAGTCTGAAAAGCAAGCGGGTCATTAATATCACGTATGAGCACTTTCATCCAAGGAGGAGTTTTGAATATAGCTTCCCCAGTTGAATATGCTTGAGAAAGCAACTCCGTCATTCCATATTCACTATGAATATTACTCACTCCAAACCCTTTCATCAATTTAGAATGTAAATCCTCTTTTGTTAACTCTTCTCGTCTACCTTTCATTCCTCCAGTTTCCATCACCACAAACTGCTCTCCTAACTTAAAGTTCTTGAATTCTATTAAATCTAATAGCGCGTAACTTACTCCTATTAATAGTACTTTCTTATTCTGTTTTGAAAGCTCTTCAAGTTGAGCAGCCGTTTCTTCTAATTTATTTAAACAATAACCACTTTCTTCATGGTTAGATCGTTTAATTAAATGATCAACCATGTAAACTAAAGATGACTCTCCTTGCTCCAGATAACTTGGCAATAAAGCCAGCACTACATAATCTTTTATGTCCTCATAAAAATGTGAAAATCCTTTAATAAAAGAATCCTCATAAATACTTAAATCTGCGACCAAATGACAACTCCTACCAGTATCTGTTGTTCCACTACTTTTAAAAACCTTTGTTGGAACTAGATCTTCTATTATAACATCATGAGACTTAAAAAGCTGAATGGGTAAAAAGGGAATTGTTTCAACTGAGTCTACCTTTTCTATCTCGCAGTTAATTAAATTTAAAAAGTTATTGTAAACTTTATTTTTTTTAGCTTGATAATGAAATATTTCTAATGCAATTTCGTTAAAATCTTGAGCAGATTTTATTGAGAATATTTTAGGTTTTATTGTTGATGAAAATGCGAGCATTAGATAATTATTGTAACTTTACTACTTGATATGTATTTAATAATGGTTTTAAGAACAAAAATAACAGTTGTATTTTTATTATCACAGCTTATTTTACTTTCTTCTTGTTTAAAAGTAGAAACTTATCCTGACGAACCTGTTATTTCCTATAAATCTTTTGAAGTATTTGAGGATTCAGCCATTATTACCATTGAATTTACTGACGGAGATGGTGACATTGGACTTGGAACTGGGGACACCTTAGGTGATTTTGCTCCTGGAAGCTTCTTTTATTCTAATGCTTACCTAGAGTATTACGAATTTATGAATGGTGAATGGGTTAAAGGAACAGCTGATCCTGGAGGGAATAATTTTCCTACAGCAGATACTATTGTTTTTACCAATAGACTTCCAAACATTACTCCAATAGGGCAAAACAAAGCTTTAAAAGGAGACATAAAATTAACGTTAGAACCAAATTACTACAATCCTTTTTCCAACTATAATGATTCAATCAAATATAAAATTATTTTAATTGATAGGGCTTTGAACATTAGTAATACGATAGAAACCGAAATCATTACAACACCTTAATTTTAGCTTTTATGAAACTGTTTTTTTTCATAATAATACTTGGTGCTATCCTATTCTCTGAGTGCTCCCCAAAAAGAAATGTACCTCAGCAGAATGTTTCTCTTGCCAAACAGACCAAAACAAATTTATTAAACCCTGCTTTTACAGTCTACAACCAATCTGCTGATAGTTCGCAAATTCATTTTAAAATCTCTACTGAGAATATTCTTTACACTCGAAAAGATAAATTATCTCCATATAATTCATTAATAAAAATACATTACAAGCTATTTCCATACGGAAATTCCAAACTCATCATTGATAGTGCTACGATTTTCTTAAAGGATGAAGTAAGGGAGAAAACATTAAAAAATTTAACTGGTATTATTGATATAAAAACAGCCGATGCTAAAGATTTCTTATTAAAAATTACAACTGAAGATTTAAAAAGAGGAGCTTCCATTGAAAAGAAAATCTACATTCGGAAATCTTACCTCCATAACAGACAATACTTTCTAATTAGAAATGACAGTAGCCTTATTCCTGTATATGAATCCTATGTAAACGATTCTTCTAAATTACTTTTAACTTCTGCAATAAATAAAAATAATAAAGTTTTTTTAAGGTACTACAACCGTAATTTCAGTATAGCAGCTCCTCCATTTGCATCTATAAATACTAAGCCTTTTAATTACACCCCAGACACAACCATTGTAAAAACGATAGAAGAAAATGGCAACATCGCTTTCTACCCACCAAAAGAAGGTTTTATTCACATCCAAACAGATACAACCACAAGAGTCGGCTACACACTATTTAAGTTTGATCAAAATTATCCAACTATATACTCTATACAAGGACTTGTAAAACCTTTAAGGTACGTTTGTTCTACAGCAGAGTACAATGAATTATTAACGACAAAAGAACCTAAAAAAAGCATCGATGAGTTTTGGCTTTCTAAAGCAAGCAGTAAAGAAAGAGCTAGAGAACTAATTAAACAATACTACACCCGTGTGGAACAAGCAAACAAATACTTTACTTCTCATATTGAGGGTTGGAAAACAGATCGAGGAATGATTAGTATTATTTTTGGGCCACCAACCATCGTTAGAAAAGCGGGAAGTTCTGAAACTTGGACCTATGGAGAAGAAAACAACTTAATAGCTTTAAACTTTGTTTTTAGCCAAAAGGATAACCCGTTTTCAGACAATGATTATAAACTCCAACGCTCTAGTACTTATAAAACAAGTTGGTACAGAGCTGTTGATACCTGGAGAAGCGGAAGAGTTTATTACGGATTTTAAAGTACTAGAATAACTAGTAAAAAAACACAAGACAAAGCATGGACAAACCAAATAAAACTAGTACAGATTATATTTTTGGGATTAGAGCAATTATTGAAGCTATTGAAGCCAACAGAACCATCAATAAAATATTGATACAGACTGGTGTTAAGAGTGACTTAATGACTGAATTGAAAGACGTCTTGAGAAATGAAAAAATAATTACTCAACAAGTTCCATCTCAAAAAATGGACCGTGTGACTCGTAAAAATCATCAGGGTGCAATTGCTTTCATTTCCCCTATTGAATATCAACCTTTAGATCAAATTATACCATTAATATACGATAAAGGAGAAGCTCCTTTTATTTATATATTAGATCGAATTACAGATGTTAGAAACTTAGGATCCATTGCTAGGAGTGCAGAATGTAATGGTGTTCATGCCATTGTTTTGCCTTCAAGAGGCTCTGCATTAGTGACTGCTGATGCTGTAAAAACATCTGCTGGAGCATTAAATAAAATTCCTATTTGCATCGAACATAACTTAAAAGATACCATACAGTATTTAAAAGATTATGGTGTTTCGGTGGTTGGCTGTACAGAAAAAACAGAAAACCTATTATCCAAAACACCTCTTAAAGAAGCAATTGCTATTATTATGGGTTCTGAAGAAAATGGAGTTTCTAGCGAATACTTAAAAATGTGTGATAACAAAGTTAAAATTCCTATGTATGGAACGATTGAATCCTTAAATGTTGCTGTTTCTGCTTCTATTGTTATGTATGAAGTAAATAGACAACGCCATGCGTAAATTATTGAAGTGGTTTCTTTTAGGCTTGTCTTTAATTGCTATCTCTCTTTTTGGAGCTGACTATTGGGTGAAATCTAATGCAAATTTAAAAGTTTACAGTTCTGTTGAAAATATTCCTAATAATAAAGTTGGACTGGTTTTAGGAACAAGTAAGTTTAATCGAAATGGGTATGTTAATTACTATTACAAATATAGAATTGAAGCAGCTTTAGCTTTATAC
>JAGXIB010000127.1 GCA_024635865.1 Flavobacteriales bacterium | reverse complement strand
TCTGCTAAAAAACCTAGTGAAATTAATTGTATTTAGCATCAGAAATTTAAAATCTTGAATTGTTTACGTAGAAGATGAATAAAACATTAATCTAATTAAACAAAATATTAGGTTAGGGAACAAAAGGTGCTGTTTTTGAGTTAAAATAAATTTAATGTTTTACTTTTGATGAAAACTATTAAATTATGAGAAAGTTAAGTTATTTTATTTACCCTTTTATATTACTAAGCATCGTTGGATGTTCTAACTCAAATTCAAGTGACAAGAAGGACGAGGAAAAAGAACATACTCACAAAGAAGGAGAAGAGCATCATGATCATGCTGCAAATGAAGAAAAAGCTAAAGTAAACTTTCCAGTCGATGGGTATGAGTTTTATGGTTTAGCAGAAGTTAAGCCAAGTGAAGCTGTTACGGTAGAGGAAATGGTTTTAGCAATACAAAAAAACGGTTCTTTTGAGGGGAATGTTAGTGCTGTTTTAGATGGGGTATGTAAGAAAATGGGATGTTGGGTAACTATGGTTAATAAATCAGGTGAATCCGTTCGTGTCCGTTTTAAAGATCATGAATTTGGTGTTCCAACTAATACTCCTGAAGGGACAGAAGCTGTTTTAAAAGGAATAGGAAAAATAGATACTATAAGTATTGATCTTCAAAAGCATTATTTAGATGACGCAAAAGAAGCTGGTGAAGAAGTTGCTCAAGAAAAATACGATGAAATAACTGAAGACTTAATAGAAGTTTCTTTTATCTCTGATGGGATATTAGTGAAGAAATAAAGAAAGAATAAATGTTAGATTTAAACAATAAATCAGTATTGATTACTGGAGGTACAGGATCTTTAGGGAAAGCTTTAACTAAGAGAATTTTATCTGAATATCCAAATGTAAAACGACTAATTATTTTTTCTAGAGACGAGCAAAAGCAATTTGTAATGGCTCAAGAGTTTCCTCATGAAAAATATAATGCGATTCGTTTTTTTATCGGAGACGTTAGAGATAAAGATCGGTTATTAAGAGCCTTTAAAGGAGTAGATTATGTGATACACGCTGCAGCAATGAAACACGTTCATTTAGCAGAGTATAATCCTTCAGAGTGTATTAAAACAAATGTTAATGGAGCTGAAAATGTTATACATGCTTCATTGGAAACGGATGTGGAAAGAGTTGTCGCTTTATCTACCGATAAAGCATGTGCTCCTATAAATTTATATGGGGCAACAAAATTAACTTCTGACAAATTGTTTGTAGCAGCTAACAATATAAAAGGATCAAGCTCTATTCGTTTTTCAGTAGTTAGGTACGGTAATGTAATGGGATCTAATGGTTCTGTTATTCCATTTTTTATGAAGAAGAAAGAAGAAGGATTCTTACCGATTACAGATCCAAACATGACACGGTTTAATATTACTTTAGATGGTGGAGTAGACATGGTGATGCATGCACTTGAACATGCTTGGGGAGGTGAAATATTTGTGCCTAAAATTGCTTCGTATAAAATTGGAGATGTTGCAGAAGCAATTGCTCCAAACCTTGAGCATAAAGTAATCGGGATAAGACCAGGTGAAAAAATTCATGAGGAAATGATTACACATTCAGATTCTTTTTACACTTATGACCTAGGCAGTTATTATGCTATTTTACCAACTGTTACTAACTGGAAGTTAGAAGAGTACATTAAAGAGTTTAAGGCCGTGAAAGTAGCAGAAGGTTTTGAATATAACTCTAATGATAATGAAGAATGGGAAACTCCAGAGTCTTTAAGAAAGTTAATTGTTGAACATGTTGACCCTTCTTTTAAAGTATAATGAAAGAAATTAAAATACCTTATGGTCGTCAGTCAATAGAAGAGGACGATTTAGAAGCGGTAAGGACTACATTACTAACTGATTTTTTAACTCAAGGACCAAAAGTAGCTGAGTTTGAAGATAAGTTTGCTAAATATGTAGATGCAAGATATGCTGTGGCAGTCTCTAATGCAACAGCTGGTTTACATTTGGCTGTTTTAGCTTTAGGCTTGAAGCCAGGCGAAAGAGTGATTACTACACCCATAACATTTGCGGCTTCTGCTAACTGTATTCGTTATGCTGGAGGAGAAGTTTGGTTTGCAGATATTGATCCCGATACGTATTTATTAGATATTGAATCTGTTCAAAAGTTAATAGAGTCTAAGCCTAAAGGGTTCTTTAAAGGAATAATACCAGTAGATTTTGCTGGGTTACCTGTAGATTTAGAAGCGTTTCGTATTTTAGCTGAGAAACATGATTTGTGGATTATTGAAGATGCTTGCCATGCTCCGGGAGGATGTTTTACAGATTCTAAAGGGATAATTAATAAATGTGGGAATGGAAAATATGCAGATTTAAGTGTTTTTTCTTTTCATCCTGTAAAGCATATTGCTTGTGGAGAAGGAGGTATGGTGACAACTAACTCTAAAATATTATACGAAAGTTTATTAAAGTTACGTTCCCACGGAATTACTAAAGACAAAATGTCTCAAAATGATGGTGGTTGGTATTATGAAATGCAAGAATTAGGGTTTAATTATAGATTAACGGATATTCAGTCTGCTTTAGGTATTTCCCAACTGTCAAAAAATGATAAAGGGGTCGTTAGAAGAAATGAGATTGCAGAGAATTATAAAAAATCATTTAGCGAAAAATTAAAATTCCAGTCTTTGCCAAGTAACTGCTTAAACGCACATCATCTTTTTGTAATAGAGGTCGAGAATAGGAAAGAACTATACGATTATTTACAATCGAACGGAATCTTAGCACAAATACACTATATACCTGTGCATACGTTACCTTATTATAAGAATATAGGGTATAAAAATGCGAACTTAAGTAATGCAGAATACTATTATTCGAAATGCATCAGCTTACCAATGTTTCCTAGTTTAACAGACGAAGAACAAAAGTATGTCATCCAAAAAGTATTAGAATTTTTTAATGAGTAATATTTGCATCATACCGGCACGTGGAGGAAGTAAACGAATTCCGCGTAAAAATATTAGAGATTTTTTAGGTAAGCCAATTATTGCTTATTCTATTGAAGCTGCATTAGAATCAAAACTTTTTGATAAAGTAATGGTTTCTACTGACGATAGAGAGATTGCCAAAATTGCAAAGTCATACGGTGCTGAAGTGCCTTTTTTAAGAAGCAGTAAAAATGCAGATGATTTTGCTACAACTTTTGATGTTATTAAAGAAGTGTTGGAAGTTTATGAGCAAGAGAATTGTTTTTTTGAAGAAGCTTGCTGCATATATTCTTGTGCTCCTTTTGTTACTGGGGAAAAACTTATCAAAGGTTTTGAGGAATTAAGAGTGAATAATAGAGACGTTGTGTTTCCTATAATGGCTTTTAGTTTTCCTATTCAGAGAGCATTAAAAATAGAAGCGGGAAAACTAAAGATGTTTAATAGTAAATATGAAAAAGAACGATCTCAAGACTTAGAAAAAAGCTATCACGATGCAGGACAGTTTTATTGTTTTAAAACTAAAGTGGTATTAGAAAGTAGAACGCTAATGACTGAAAATGTAGGCTCGGTTTTAATTACGGAGTTGGAAGGGCAAGATATAGATAATGAATTAGATTGGGAATTAGCAGAATTAAAATATAGATTAATAAAAGAGTGATTTTTCCGAAAAAATATAAAGTATTAAATACAAATGAGATTTCTAATAATGAATTTTCAATTGTTCCTATCCGATATGAAGATAGGCTTTTGATCATGAAATGGAGGAATGAACAAATGTATCATTTACGACAAGCTGAATTGTTAGTAGAAGAAAAACAAGAAGATTATTTTAAAAATACGGTTGCTGGGTTATTTGACCAAGAAAAACCACAACAACTACTTTTTTCTTTTTTAAAAGATGGTGTTTGTATTGGTTATGGAGGATTAGTCCACATCAATTGGATAGATGAAAATGCTGAAATTTCTTTTATAATGAGTACGGAGTTAGAAAAGGAATTTTTTGAAGAGTATTGGTTAGCTTTCCTAGAGTTGTTAGAAATCATAGCGTTTAAATATTTGAAACTTCATAAGTTAACTACTTACGCATTTGATTTACGACCATATTTATATAATGTACTAGAAAAAAAACAGTACATTAGAGAAGCGAGATTAAAGGAACATTGTTTGTTTCAAAACAAGTTTATAGATGTTGTAATTCACTCAAAAATTAAATTAAATGGATATTAAACTTAGAGAAATTAAGTTAGATGATATAGAAATGATAAGAAATTGGAGGAATTCTCCAGATGTCTCTAAATATATGTATACCGATACAATTATATCAAAAGAAAATCAAACGTCTTGGTATGAAAAAGTTGTAAAGGATAAAAGTTGTAAATATTGGATTATTTCTTATGATAACAAGTCAATTGGATTAGCATCTATAACTGGTATCGATAAAGCTTTACAAAGCTGTTATTGGGCGTTTTATTTAGGTGATAGCTCTATAAGAGGAGCAGGAATAGGTTCCAAAGTTGAGTACAATGTTATAGAGTATGTATTTAATGAATTAAATTTAAATAAATTGAGATGTGAAGTTTTTGTAGTAAACGATAACGTTATTAAAATGCATGAAAAGTTTGGATTTAGAAGAGAAGCTTTTTACAGAGAACACTGTATTAAAGGAAATCAAAAACTAGATGTCGTTGGTTTGGCTTTATTAAAAAATGAATGGGAGAAAACTAATGAATTCTTTAGAAAAAAAATATATTCTTAATGAAGGAAAATTTTAGTTATAAGTTTCAATTTACACAAGATGACGTTATTAAATTTGCAGATGCGTCTGGTGATCGTAACCCAGTACATTTGGATAAAGAGTATGCTAAAAATACAATTTTTAAAAGAACTATTTTACATGGGTTTTTAGGAGGTAGTATTTTTTCTAAAGTATTTGGAACAATTAACCCTGGGTTTGGAACAATATATTTAAATCAAACTATGGCCTTTTATAAACCTATGTTTACTATGGTTGAGTATACAGCAACCTTTAATGTAATTGAAGTTTATAAAGAGAAAAATAGAGCTTTGGTAAAAACAGAAATTAGAGATTTAGAAAATAATTTAATTATAGGAGGCGAAGCCTTAATACAACATGAGTCTATTAAATAAAACATTTATTATCGCTGAGTTATCGGCAAATCATGGAGGGAGTATAGAAATAGCTAAAGAAACGGTAAGAGCAGCAAAGAGAGCAGGAGCAGATGCGATTAAATTACAAACTTACACTGCCGACACGATCACTTTAGACTCAAAACAAGAGCATTTTAAGATAGGCCAAGGAACACACTGGGACGGTCAGTATTTGTATGACTTATACAAAGAAGCTTCGTTACCTTGGGAATGGCATAAAGAATTGTTTGAAAAAGCTAAAGAAGAGGGATTAGTTTGTTTTTCTTCTCCTTTTGACTATACTGCGGTAGATTTTTTAGAAAAGTTAAACGCACCTATTTATAAAATAGCTTCTTTTGAAATTACAGACATTCCTTTAATAAAATATGTAGCAGAAAAACAAAAACCAATTATTATTTCCACTGGAATTGCAACTTTGGAAGATATAGAACTCGCTATTAAAACATGTAAAGATGCTGGAAATGATCAAATTACAATTTTAAAATGTACTTCGGCATACCCTGCTAGTCCAGAAGATGCAAATTTATTGACTATTCCAGACATAGCAGCTCGTTTTGGTGTTCAGTCTGGTTTGTCTGACCATACTATGGGGATAGAGGGGCCTGTTGTTGCTGTAGCATTAGGAGCTAAGGTTATTGAGAAACACTTTATCCTAGATAAATCTATTGGAGGAGCAGATGCTCATTTTTCATTAGATGAAAAAGAGTTTACAGAAATGGTTAAAGCAGTCCGAATTGCGGAGAAAATGATTGGTAAAGTAGATTATGAAATGACAGAAAAGAAAAAAACAAGCCGTCATTTTTCAAGATCTTTATTTGTGTCTAGCGAAATTAAGAAAGGGGGTATTTTGACTCCTCAAAATATTAAATCTGTTCGACCTGGAATTGGGTTACCTCCAAAATATTATTATGAAATATTAGGAAAAAAAGTAAACTGTAATTTAGAAAAAGGAACACCTTTATCTTTTGATTTTATAGAGAAATAAGTTAGCTTTAAAATATGAGTAATAAAATATATATCCTCGTTGGAACTAGACCCAATTTCATAAAAATTACTAGGTTTAAAGAATTAGCTAGTTCTTTCAATAAGGAAGTGAGTATTATTCATACTGGACAGCACTTCGATGAAAATATGGCTAATGTTTTTTTTAAGCAGTTTGATTTATCTCCAGATTATTTTTTAGAAGTAGGAGGGTTAACCCCTGCTGCTCAAATAGGTCAAATTATACTAAAATTAGAAGAGTTATTCAATAAAATAGGAAAACCAGACTATTTAATCGTTCCAGGAGATGTTAATTCAACGTTAGCTGGAGCCATTGCAGCTAATAAAATGGGCGTTAAATTAGTTCATTTAGAAAGTGGGTTAAGATCTAGAGATCAATTAATGGCCGAGGAACATAATCGAATATTAACCGATTATATGGCCGATATTTGTTTTGTTACCGAACAGTCTGGTCTAGATAATTTAAAAGCAGAAAACTCCTTGTCTGAAGTTCATTTTGTTGGGAATACAATGATAGATACTTTAGTTAAGTTTGAACCTGAAATAAATACTTCTTCTATTCTTTCTGACTTAAACCTGACAGCTAAAAATTATATTTTAGCAACTTTTCATCGACCTTCTAATGTCGATGAAACAACAAAATTAAAACAACTAACAGAAATTATCTTAGGCATAGCCGAATTTCAAATGTTAGTTGTCCCCATGCATCCAAGAACACTTAAGATGCTAAAGGAGTTCTGTTTATTAGAAGTGTTAGAACAATGTAAGAACTTAGTTATTACACCTCCCTTAGGTTATTTTGAGTTTCAAAAACTAATAAAAGAGAGTTCATTAGTCTTAACAGACAGTGGGGGAATACAAGAAGAAACTACCTTTAGACAAGTACCTTGCTTAACCATACGAGAAAACACAGAGCGTCCAATAACGATTACTGAAGGGACGAATACATTAGTGAAGTTTGAATTGGAAGATATTCGTATTTACTTAGATCAAATTTTTTCTGGAATCTATAAAAAAGGAACAATTCCTAAGTACTGGGACGGTAAAACAACCGAGCGTATTTTGGCTGTTTTATGAAGCAAATCCATTACATAACTTACAACGATACATATAGCGGAATCTATCAAAGTCAAGTAATAGATGTTGTTTCTTTTTTGAATGATAACTTTGATGTTTCGGTTAGTTTAATCGCATTTATTCCCATTCGATTATGGAGAGCTCAAAAACAGCTTATTAAGTCTAAGTTACCTTCTGCAAAAGTATTTCCAATATTAGGTTCTCTGAGTGAAGTTAAAAGAACAGGGGTACTTCTTTCACTAATTAAAAATAAAGAGATTGCTATTTGTCGTGGGCCTTTAGCTTTTGTTTTTGCTGAAAATAGCTATAATAATGTTATTTACGACGGTAGGGCAGCAGTTGAAGCTGAAGTTATAGAGTATAATGTTACAGGAAGTAAAGAGTTAGATGTTTTATTAATCGATGCTGAGAAAACTGCAATAAACAATGCAGACTATTTTATTAGTGTTTCTTCTAAACTAATTAGTTACTTGGAGGAAAAACTAGGAAATAAAATTCCGACAGAAAAGTATTCCATAATTCCTTGTACACTAACGAGTCAAAATCATAAAGTAGATGAAGTTTCTATTTCGGAAAATGTAAGAGTAGTTTACTCTGGTGGAACAGGAGCTTGGCAATCATTTGAAAAGGTAGTCGGCTTATTGGATGAGTCGATGAGTCGACAGTCAAATTTAGAGGCTGTCTTCCTTACAAAAGAAAATAGTTTTTTAACGAAATTAATAGAGAAATACCCTGAAAGGTGTGAACGTAAATGGTTAGATCATAGCGAAGTTTATAATGAGCTTTCTAGTTGTGATTATGGGATATTGTTGAGGGATGATAAAATAACAAACAGAGTTGCTTCTCCTGTAAAGTTTGCAGAGTACTTAAATGCAGGACTAAAAGTCTTAATCTCCCCGAATATTGGTGATTTTTCTGAGTTTGTAAAAGAAAACAACTGTGGATTACTTATTAATGATGAACTACCTTTATTAAAAA
Organism: Flavobacteriales bacterium; assembly: GCA_024635865.1. GTDB lineage: Bacteria > Bacteroidota > Bacteroidia > Flavobacteriales_D > Parvicellaceae > S010-51. The sequence goes on along the minus strand of JAGXIB010000127.1, from coordinate 15,273 downwards.
AGGTAAAAACAGAAGAAAAACAAAAGTTAAAGTTTTTGTGTCAAAAGTTTTTTTATAAAAATTCACGATTAGTCAAACAAGAGTATGGAAAATTAATTTTATCATTATATCCATAGTTTAATTAAGAATAAATAAACGATTCATTGACTCAATAATTATATTTACAATAAAATAAGTATTTTTACATTTAAAAAGAATGTCTTATTTAAACTTAATAGATCGACAAGAAAAAATTTTCACAAGAGATATTGAAAATAATAACTCTAATTTGTTAGACGTTGTTTCTAAGTCAAGGTTTTTAGTGTTAGGAGGGGCAGGCACAATTGGTCAAGCGGTAACAAAAGAAATATTTAAACGAAACCCGTTAAAACTCCACGTAGTAGATATTAGTGAAAATAACTTAGTTGAGCTTGTTAGAGACCTTAGAAGTTCTATTGGATATATTGATGGAGACTTTAAAACTTTCGTGTTAGATATAGCATCTATAGAATATGATGCTTTTATAGAGCAAGATGGACAGTATGACTATGTATTGAATTTATCTGCTTTAAAACACGTTCGTAGTGAAAAAGACCCTTTTACTTTAATGAGAATGATTGAGGTAAATATTTTAAATACTATTAAAACAATTGATCAGTCGATAGAAAAAGGAGTAAAAAAATATTTTTGCGTTTCTACTGATAAAGCTGCAAACCCTGTTAATATGATGGGGGGTTCTAAAAGAATTATGGAAATGTTTTTAATGAAAAAAAGTAAAGACATTACAATCTCTACAGCTAGATTCGCAAATGTAGCTTTTTCTGATGGATCTTTACTTCATGGATTTGAACAAAGAATCAATAAAAAGCAACCTATAGCAGCACCTTCAGATGTTAGGCGTTATTTTCTAGTTCCTGAAGAATCGGGAGAACTCTGTTTAATGTCCTGTATTTATGGTGAAAATAGAGATATTTACTTTCCAAAACTAGATCAGGACCTTCATCTAATTACCTTTTCTGAAATAGCTGAACGATTCCTAAAAGAAAAAGGATATGAACCATACTTATGTTCTACTGAAGAAGAGGCTAGAGAAAAAGTTGAGACATTAATCAAAACTAAAGAATGGCCTTGCTTGTTTGCAAAAAGTAATACTACAGGCGAGAAAGACTTTGAAGAGTTTTATACTGAATATGAAACACTAGATCTAGAAAAACACTTAAACTTAGGAATTGTAAAAAATGAACCAAATTTTGATGATGGAAAATTAACTTTTTTTCTAGAAACTATTAATTCATATAGAAAGAATAGAAAATGGAGTAAAGCAGAAATTGTTGATCTATTTCATACTATGATTCCTAACTTTGGACATAAAGAGACTTTTAAATATTTAGACAGCAAAATGTAACGTATGCTAAAAGAAACTGTAAATTTTATTCGATCTACTTTTAAAACCCAAGAAGATTTTATTCCACTACACGAACCAAGGTTTGTTGGAAATGAGAAAAAATATGTTTTAGATGCTATTGATTCTACTTTTGTCTCTTCTTTAGGTAAATATGTAGATCAGTTCGAAGAGATGATGTGCGAAATAACCGGTGCAAAATATGCAGTTGCAACTGTTAATGGGACGAATGCGCTACATTTGGCGCTAATACTTGCTGGCGTAGAAGCTAATGAAGAAGTTTTAACTCAACCTCTTACTTTTGTGGCTACTGCAAATGCTATTTCTTATTGTAATGCTACACCTCACTTTGTTGACGTAGATAAAGATACAATGGGATTATCGCCTTCGCTACTAAAAAAACACCTAGATAACATTGCAGAGATTAAAGAAGGGAAATGTTATAATAAAATAACAGGCAAAAGAATTGCTGCTTGTGTTCCTATGCACACATTTGGTCTTCCTATTTATATGGAAGAGTTAATAGCCATTTGTAATAAGTACAATATACCTGTAATAGAAGATGCAGCAGAGTCTCTAGGGTCTTATTATAAGAATAAGCATACTGGAACTTTTGGATTAATGGGAACATTTAGTTTCAATGGAAATAAAACTGTTACTGCTGGGGGAGGAGGTGCTATTGTGACAAACGACTATAACATTGCCAAAAGAGCAAAGCATCTATCTACACAGGCAAAAACCCCCCATAAATGGGATTATAAACATGATGAAATTGGCTATAACTATAGGATGCCCAATCTAAATGCAGCATTAGCTTGTGCGCAATTAGAGCAATTAGAATTCTATGTTAAAAATAAAAGAGAGCTGTCTGATCTATACTTTACATTTTTTAAAGAGTTTAAAGAAATTAATTTAATAAGAGAAACAGCAGACTCTACTTCTAACTATTGGTTAAACGCAGTTCTATTGAATGACGAAAAGGCTAGAAATGAATTTTTAGAATTTACTAATTCTAATGGAGTAATGACTAGACCAATCTGGGGTTTGATGAATAACTTAAAAATGTTTAAAAACTGCCCCAAAGGAGATTTGAGTAATTCAGATTGGCTTGAAAAAAGAATTGTAAATATAACAAGTAGTGTAAGAATATGAAAGATATTGTTATAATTGGTTCTGGCGGTTTTGCCAAAGAAGTTGCATTCTTGATTGAGGAAATAAACAAGAAAAAAAACACATGGAATATTCTAGGATTTATAGATGACAATATTGGGGATTCTAATGGTAAATATGGAGTTTATGAAAATGATGATTGGTTACTAAATATCTCAGTGCCTATATATGTTACATTTGGAATTGGAAATCCAGATTTACTGGAGAAGCTATATGATAAATTCAAAAAAAATAAAAATATAAAATTTCCAAACATTATTCATCCAAGCGTCATTGGAGATTGGGTAAGGATAAAAATTGGTGTTGGAAATGTGATCTGTGCTTCTAACACTTTTACGACAGATATCACTATAGGGAATTGTAATGTTTTCAATCTTGATTGTACTTTTGGACACGACTCTAATATTGGAAGCTATAATGTAATAAACCCTTCTTCAAATATTTCTGGAGGAGTCGAAATAGGAGATAATAATCTTATTGGAACAAATACTACTGTACTCCAATATTTGAAAATTGGTAATAAACTAACTATAGGAGCGAGTTCTTTAGTGACTAAAGATTTAATTGAAAAAGGGTTGTATTTAGGGCAGCCCGCAAGAAAAACATCATGAATAAAACAATAATTATTGCTGAAGCAGGAGTAAACCATAATGGAAGTGTCAGTTTAGCTAAAAAATTAATTGATGTTGCTGAAGCAGCAGGGGCTGATTATGTAAAGTTTCAAACTTTTAAAACAGAATTATGTATATCTAAAAATGCTGAAAAAGCCGATTATCAAATTGAAAACACTAATAATAGTAAAGAATCTCAATTTGAAATGGTTAAAAAACTAGAGTTATCAGACAATGATCATTACGAATTAATTAAATATTGTGAAACTAAAAATGTAAAGTTTTTATCTACAGCCTTTGACTTAATCAGTGTTGATTTTTTAAAAGATAAAATAGATTTTTATAAAATCCCTTCTGGAGAAATAACTAACTTACCTTATTTAGAAAAAGTTGGTAAATTAAACCTTCCCATTGTTATGAGTACAGGAATGGGAAATATGAAAGAGGTAAAAGACGCTTTTAATGTTTTGCTGAAAAATGGAGTAGAAAAAAATAATATTACTATTCTACATTGTAATACTGAATATCCTACACCTATTGAAGATGTTAATTTAAATGCAATGTTAAGTATTCAAAAAGAACTAGGTGTTAAAGTTGGTTATTCTGATCATACTTTAGGTATAGAGATTCCTATTGCTGCCGTTGCTCTCGGAGCTACTGTCATAGAGAAACACTTTACTTTAGATAAAGCCTTGGACGGTCCAGACCATATTGCATCCCTTGAGCCTAAAGAACTAAAGGCAATGGTTACTGCAATAAGAAATATTGAATTAGCATTAGGAAATGGAGTTAAAGCTCCAAGTAATAGCGAACAAAAGAATATTGCAATCGCGAGAAAAAGTATTATAGCTGCAAAAAATATAAAAAAAGGAGAAATCTTAACTGTCGATAATTTAATAGTAAAAAGACCAGGAAGTGGTATTTCTCCGATGAAATGGCATGAAGTTATTGGCAATGTTGCCACAAGAGACTATGAAGAGGATGAGTTAATATGAAAGTTGGAGTTTTAACAAGTTCTAGAGCTGATTTTGGTATCTATATTCCTTTATTAGAACAGTTAAAAAGCGATGCCTATTTTGAGTTAGAAATCATAGCTTTTGGAACCCATTTATCTAAGAATAATGGCTACACCATTTCAGAAATAAAAGATTATGGATTTACAAAAATCCATCAAATAGATACTCTTTTAGAGTCAGATACTCCTGCAGCTATTGCTAACAGTATAGGAAACACTTGTTCAAAATTTTCTGCTTTTTGGGGCCAAAATACCTATGACTTAGTTTTGTGTCTTGGAGATAGATATGAAATGTTTGCTGCGGTTTCTGCAGCTTCTCCGTTTAATATAAACATAGGACATATACATGCTGGCGAGACAACGCTAGGAGCAATTGACAACGCTTATCGCCATTCTATTTCCTTGTTTTCAAAATACTTATTTGTTTCAACCGAAGAGTATAAAAAACGAGCTCAAGAAGTGGTTCATCAAAGTGCAAAAGTTTTTAACGTTGGTGCATTAAGTATTGATAATTTAAAAAATATAGATTTTATAGGTCTTAAAGAATTCAACCAAAAATTTAATATCGACCTAAGTAAACCAACCATTTTATCAACGTTTCATCCTGAAACAATAAATTTTGAAGCCAATAAGTCATACATTAAGGAACTTATAAAATCTTTTGATATTTTAAGACTAGATTATCAAATTGTAATAACTCTTCCTAATACAGATACTATGGGAGAAATGGTAAGGAATGAAATTATAAAATTTGGAGAGAGTAAAGAAGAAATAAAAATTGTAGAATCATTTGGAATGGTTGGCTATCTTAGCTGTATGAAACACTGTAGCTTCTTGTTAGGGAATACTTCAAGTGGCTTTGTTGAGGCTAGTTATTTCCCGAAATATGTTATTAATATTGGAGATAGGCAAAAAGGGAGAATTTTAACTGAAAATATTTTAAGTTGCAAAGTTGACTGTCATGAAATACTTAAAAAAGTAAATGAACTAAAAAAGAAGTCTCAATTAGAGTATTTAAATACCTACGGTGAAGGTTATTCCGCAAGTAGAATAGTCAAAATAATTAAAGAAAATAATGAGTAATAATTACCAACAACATCTAATAAATCAATCTAAAAAAATAAAAGAGGCATTGCCAATGTTGGAAAATTTGGCTTCTAATGCTATTTTATTTGTGGTAGATGATTTTGATGTTCTTATGGGTTCATTAACAGATGGCGACATTAGGAGAGGACTAATAAAAGGAATTGGAGTAGAAGAAAATGTCACTAAAATAATCCAAAATAATCCAAAGTTTATAAGTAAAGAGAACTTTAAAATAGAAGACATTATTTATTATAAAAAAAATAATTTTAAAGTCATTCCATTACTAGATAAACAAAACAGAATAATTAAAGTCATAAACTTTTTAAAAGGAGAGTCTTTTTTACCCATTGATGCTGTAATAATGGCTGGTGGAAGAGGTCAAAGGTTAAAGCCTCTAACCGATACTATTCCTAAACCATTGTTAAAGGTCGGAGATAAGCCAATTATAGAACACAATATTAACAACTTAATCAAGTTTGGAATAACTGACTTTCAAATTTCTGTAAGGTATTTAGGTGAGCAAATAGAGTCTTTTTTTGGTGATGGCTCATCTAGATCTGTTTCTATAAACTATGTTTGGGAAAACATTCCTTTAGGCACAGCTGCAGCACTAAAACAAGTAAAAAACTATCAACATGATGAAATTTTGCTAACTAATTCAGATTTATTAACTAATCTTGATTATGAGAAGTTTTACTTAGAGTTTAAGAAAAGTAATGCTGATTTAATTATACTTTCTATACCATACAAAGTAGATATACCTTACGCTATTTTAGAAATAGAAAATAAACGAGTAATCGACTTTAAAGAAAAGCCTACTTATACATACCAATCAAATGGTGGTGTCTATTTAATGAAAAATTCGATACTTGATTTAATTCCCGAAAATACTTTTTTCGATGCTACAGACTTAATAGAAAGCGCTATTAAAGCCAACTTAAATGTTGTAACTTATAATTTTAACGGTTATTGGTTAGACGTTGGAAAACATGATGATTACAAAAAAGCTCAAGAAGATATAGAAAATATTGAATTTTAAAGATGAAGTTATTAATTACAATCTGTGCTAGGGGAGGCTCTAAAGGGATTCCTAAGAAAAACATAAGAACAATTAATGGGAAACCATTAATTGCTTATTCAATAAATCATGCTAATCGATTTAAGAAGTGGTTTGACCAAAATTATGGCGCTGCAACTATTGAATTATCCACAGACTCTCCTGAAATTATTGAAGTAGCATCAAGCTTCGGTTTATGCACTGAGTATATGAGACCAGTCTATTTAGCGAATGACACTGCTGGGAAACTAGACGCAATAAAAGATGTTTTGCTTTTTTCAGAAAGTAATAAGAACTACGATTATATTTTAGATTTAGACGTTTCTGCTCCATTAAGAACACTTGAAGACTTAATAGAAGGATTTAAAGTTTTCATAAACAACAAAGATTGTCAAAATTTATTCTCTGTAAGTAATGCTCATAAAAACCCATATTTTAATATGGTAGAAGAAAATGATGAAGGTTTTTATTCTTTATCTAAAAAAGGCAACCAAATACTATCAAGACAAACAGCACCAATAGTTTATGAAATGAATGCTTCTTTTTATTTTTATAAAAGAGCCTTTTTTAATCAAAACAGTTTATATCTGTTTTCAAAGTCATTAATATATAAGATGGAGCATACTTCATTTGATTTAGATGAGGTTGTTGATTTCGAGTTTTTAGAATTTTTATTAAAAAATAATAAACTAAATTTTGAAATTTAAACAAATGAATGTACTTATAGTTGGACTTGGAAGCATAGCTAAAAAGCATATAAACGCGCTAAAAGAAATAAATAGCGATATTATTGTTTATGCGTTGAGGTCTAGTCAAAATGCTGCACAGTACCTCGATGTTAAAAATATTTTTTCTATTGAAGAAGCTAAACAATTAAGTCTTAATTTTTGTATTATTTGCTCACCTACTTTTAATCATTTAGAAGACTTAAATAAAGTGATTTCACTAGGCACTCCAGTTATAATAGAGAAACCTCTTTCTAATAAACTAAATTTTGATACTCTTCTAGAAAAAATAAAAAAAGAGAAAATCAAAACATATGTTGCTTGTAATCTTCGCTTCTTAGACGCTTTAAATTATGTGAAAACTAAATTTATAGACGGTAATCATAACTCAATAAATGAGGTTAATTCTTATTGTGGATCTTATTTGCCAGAATGGAGAAAAGATACAGATTATAAAAAATCTTACAGCGCTAATGAAGACATGGGAGGAGGTGTACATTTAGACTTGATACATGAATTGGATTATCTTTATTGGATGTTTGGAGCTCCAGTTAATAGTAGTAAAATACTAATGTCAAAGTCTAGTTTAAATATTAATGCAGTAGATTACGCAAACTATAATTTAACGTACGATAATTTTAATGCAAACTTAACTTTAAATTACTTTAGAAAAGATAGTAAAAGAGAACTTGAAATTGTATTTGAGGAATATACGATAAGAGTAGACCTACTAAAAAACGAAGTTTATAAAAATAATGAATTAATCTTTAGTTCAAAGCAACAAGCTATCGATACTTATTTAGGACAATTAAATTATTTCATTAAAAACTTAAATAAAGAATGTTTTAATGATGCTAACGAAGCCAATGAAGTTCTTAAAATATGTTTAAAATAAATAATTATGCTAAAAAATAAAATTATTATCGTTACAGGAGGCTCTGGGCTTCTAGGAAAGGAAATGATTAAAGACATTACCAAAAGAAATGGAATAGCTATCAATGCAGACATTAACCATGAAACCAACTTGGATCAAAATAAAATATTTTTTGATATTACTAACGAAGACTCTATAAAAGAGGCTTACAAGTTAATAAACGAAAAGTATAATAAAATAGATGGCATTGTAAACAATGCCTATCCTAGAACAAAAGACTGGGGAAAAGATTTTGAAGAGTTAACTAAAGACTCATGGTCGCAAAACATAGACCTACAATTAAACACATTATTTAGTTGTGTGCAATTAATTATACCCTACTTAAAAAAATCTCAAGGATCTATTGTAAATCTAGGATCTATTTATGGTGTAGTTGGAAATGACTTTACAATTTATGAGAATACTAAGATTGGTACAGCTGCTCAATATTCAGCTATAAAAGGAGGGGTCATAAACTTTAGTAGATACTTGGCTTCTTACTACGGGCCTAAAAATATAAATGTAAATACCGTTTCACCAGGTGGTATTTTTGATAATCAGGATCCTGTTTTTGTTCAGAATTACGAGAAAAAAGTACCTATGAAAAGAATGGGGACACCTAAAGATATTGCTCCTACTGTTTCCTTCTTACTTTCTAATGATGCTGAATATATAACAGGGCAAAATATAATTGTAGATGGAGGCTGGACTTGCATATAAAAGTGTTTCTTTTTTATTATAGTAATTCAATAACTTGTTTTATGTTTTGATCCATAGACCACTCATGTCTATCGGATAATATATTTTGTTTGTAAATGTCTGTTTCTTTTGAATTAGATAAGCTTTTTATGTTTGCTTTAAGTTGGTCTATGTCGCTAAAATGAGAAGCAAGGCCATATTTTTTATTGTTAATAATATCCATAGCATCTCCATTGGGTAGGGCTCCTAAAATTGGTATTGCTACATTAATATACTCAAACATTTTAGAAGGCACACAAGCTCCATAATATTCGTCAGTTAATGATACAAAACCTATATCAGCTTTGGTTTGTAAATAATTGACATATTTATTGTAAGGCATTGCAGGTAATAAAGTACAGTCGTTCTTAAATTCTTGTATTGGTGCGTAATTAGCATGGTTTCCTATGTAGATTACTTCAACGTTTTCGATGCCTTTGGCTGCTTTGATTAAGAGCTCAGGCTGTTGCAAAGCTGAAAATGAACCTCCATACACAATTCTAATTTTATTTGGAGATTTTTCTTTTAATATATTATTATCGAATAAATCTTGTAAAAAACCAAAGTAAATGGTTTTAATTTTAGAGTCTGAAATAAAAGGATGTTTATCTAATAACGCTTGCTTGTTTCGTTCTGAAGAAGTTAGTATTATGTCAATATTTTTTAAGTATTTAGCTTCAATTTTATTTTTGTTAATTTTTGTGGATTTGTTGGTGGGAAAATTATTGAAAATCGAAGTGTCTGCTATTGGATCATGATAGTTAAAAATTACTTTGCATTGAGTTAGTAACTTTAGTTTTCCTGCAATTGCTAAAGTTCCAAGTTCTCCACCTGTAGTAGCAAAAATAATGTCATTTGTTGAAATAACATTCTTTAAGTACTTGACTGTGTTTTTTATCCAGTTATTTAAGTAACACTCTATGAGTCCTCTGCTATGAAGGGAGTAAGTTAATCGTTCATTAATTTTATACGGGATTAATATAATACCTTGGTTTGTTCTTTTTAATTTATTACTGTTGTAATTAGGGAGAACGACAATTACGTTGTATCCAGCATCTTTAAAGGCTTCTACTTGGGATTTCCGCATTAAAGCACCACCTCCGGTGTCGAAAAAACCAGGGTATGATCTAGATATGAAGTAGATGTTTTTCAAACTACTTTTTTATGAATAAAAAATCTCCATCACAGATTAAGAAATTATTTCTTTTAGTTGTATTTACACAGCCAGAAAATTCAAATTCAAGTTCATTCATAAACTCTAGTAAATCTTGAAATGTATATTTCATTTTATATGGAGATAAGAACATATGTTCAACTAAACATACTTTTACATTTTTAGAAAGTAGGTTTTTAGCCCCTTTTAATACATCAAGTTCATTTCCTTGTGTATCTACTTTTAAAAGTACTTTAGCATTGCTAGTAATTAATGAAGAACATGATGAATCTAAAGTTGTTAGGTCCTTTTTTATTTCTTTTATTTTTTCTCCATTGTCATAAGGGAAGTGGTCAGAGAGGACTTTGTTGTCACTAACTACCATAGAGCTCATTGTAGAGTCTTCGTGTATATAAAAAGTACCTTCTTTATTATTAATGTTGGTAGCTATTTTGTTTATAAAAGTTAATTTATCTCCAATTTTTTTTTTAGTTTGTTCTTCAAAAGAAGAATTTGGTTCAAAACAGATAATTTTAGAAAAATTATAAACAGAATCACAAGTTTTAGCCCATGTACCTTTGTGAGATCCTACATCTATTAAGGTGTCTAGATCAGTTTTATAGGCTTTTATCGAAGCAATAATATTTAAGAATTCTAGGTTTAGTTCTTCTGTAGATTTTGAAATAGCTAAACTTTTCATTAGAACTTCTTTATCTCTTTTATGAATAAAGTTTTTAGCTTTATAATACAGGCGATCTTTTAAACTCATGTTTGTTGTTTTAATAGTATTTGTTGGATTAACTCTGAGGTATTTCCATTCCCATATGGGTTTTTACTGGTAGACATTTTATTATATAAAGAACCGTCAGTAATCAAGTTATCAAAAGCATTGATAATTTTATTTTTATTGGTTCCAGTAAGTATTGCGGTTCCAGCTACTATACCTTCTGTTCTTTCTGTCACCTCTCTTATTACTATAATTGGCTTTCCTAAGGTTGGAGCTTCTTCTTGTATGCCTCCAGAATCTGTAATAATTAAATAAGATTGGTTCATCATCCATATTAGCTCGGGGTAGTCTAATGGGGCTATTAACTTTACATTCTCAATATTCTCAAGTGTCCTATATACAATTTCTTGAACTACAGGGTTTAAATGTACCGGAAAAGTGAAACATATATTTGGATAATTGATCGCAAGTGTTTTTATCGCATCACACAGCTCTTCAAATGGAGCTCCAAAACTTTCTCTTCTATGTGCTGTAATTAAAATATTTTTTTCAAATTCTTTAAGACTTTCATGTTTTGCTTCAAACTTATTAGACAATCCATTGGTTTTGATTATATCTAAAGTTAGTAGAAGCGCATCTATAACAGTATTTCCAACTTCGAATATATTATTTTTTATTTGTTCTTTCTTTAGATTATTAGTGGCATTACTAGTAGGGGTAAAGTGATAAGTAGAAATGTTTCCTATTAACTTCCTATTCCCTTCTTCAGGAAAAGGAGACGCTAAATCAAAGCTTCTTAAACCTGCTTCTAAATGCGCAATAGGAATTTTACTATAAAAACCAGCTAATGCTCCAACAAATGCCGTAGTTGTATCTCCTTGCACAAAAATAAGGTCAGGATTAGTTGTGTCTATGATATTTTTAATTTTTAAAATAGCGCTGGAAGTTAATTCTAATAATGACTGGTTTTTAGTCATTAAAGCAAGGTTAAAATCAACATCGATAGAAAAAAAGTTTAAAACCTGTTCTAACATTTGTTTATGTTGACCAGTAGAACAAACGATTGGGTTAAAAAGCTTGCTAGTCTTTAAAGCCTTAATTAAAGGAGCAAACTTAATAGCCTCTGGTCTTGTTCCGAAAATAATTAAAATATTTTGCATTGTTCAAAGGTAACATATATGGTTATTTTAATTCTATTAATTGGTCAATAAATTTGAAGTACTCAGTCTTCATTCTATTTAAAAACACTACTTCAGAGACTTCATTTTCATGGTATACAGGAATGTTTATCCCTACATTCTCTATTGCTTTAAAGAAGGTTTTAAATTTATTTATATCAATTTGACCTTTTTTCTCTTTTAGTTCTTTCATGAAGTTTGAACAGTCATCATTTCCTCTAACTACCCATGACTGTTCAAAATATTGGAGTATTGTATATCCAAATATGAATGCAGGTTTTCCTAAAGCCATAGCTTCATAGGCTACAGTTCCAGTCAAGGTTGCTACAGCTTTAGAGTGGTTGATTAAGTCAAATGAATTGAAAGAGGTGCTAATTAGTTTAACATTAGGAAGTTCTAAAAGACGCAGATAATATCTAATACTTCTATAGTTTGTAAGTTGCTTGGGGTTTTCCTTAACATATATAGTAAATTTTTTTGGGAGATGATAAGAAAGCATTTCTATCATTAAAATTTGATCACCAAAATTACCGCCTAAGGGAATTGATGTCTTTTCTGGTTCAAGGTGCAAAGTTGCATAGATGAAATCAGAATTTAAATCTGGACTTTCACATAGTTGCTCGTAAAAGTTTCTCAATTTTTCACTCCTATTAAAATGATTAAACCTTTTTAGTTTGTGGTGTAAATAGTCTATACTAACTAATTTTTTTATTTTGGAGATTAAGCTTGGTTTGTAAGGGTTTGAGTAGTTAATTCGAATGATATTTGATTCATTTTTTCCTTGCATGTAGTAAGGAGCTGTTCCGTTTATTATTCTTTCCCATTCAGAGTTATAAATATCAGTTTGAAAATCAACTTGGCTCTCTGATTTAATCAAGTCATTATACTCCTCAATTACTTCAGCACCTATTTTCGTATAGTCATTTGTAAATACTCTATGACCTCTAGCGGGTATATGTTCTGTTAAAACAGTTTGAATATTGTTTTTAGCTGCTAAATTATATACAATATATGGAATGTAAGAAGATGGGGATTCTGACAAAAAACAAAAATCTATTTTTTCTGTTTTAAAAATATGATTTAGTAGTCGATAATTGTCATATAGAAATCTTTTCTTATCAATGAATTCATAAATTGGAGTAATACTGTTAGATTGTTGATCGTCGTTTATGGATGCGTATTTCCCAATGAACTCTTTCTTTGAAGAGTTAGTATATGCTACGTTATATTTGTCATGAACTAGTCTTTCCATTAATAAGTAACAGTAGCCTTCTATCTCTTTTAGGTGAATGATAGACGAGTCCTCTAAAGGTGTTGTATTAAAGAGTCCCTGAATCTTTCCGTATTGAAGATCATTAAGGTCGTAACTAATAATTTGAGTTCCAGTAATATCAATAGCATTTATTAGGTCTCTAGTGTATCCAATTTGAATATACTTTTTTGGTGAATATTTTTTGATAACCTCAATTATAGTCTCTTTTTGCCCCCTTTGATGTAGGTTTACTCCTATAAATGTTTCCATTAACTATTGGTGTTAGTTTTTTTATTTAACTCATCATAATTATGTGTATTAACTATCTTACCATTTTCTAGTTCGATAATTGAATCACAGTTTTTAAGTGAGGAGTATCTATGTGCGATCGAAATTATAGAGATATTGTCACTTCTTAACTTGTTTATGGTCTCCATTACTTCCTGTTCTGTATTGTTGTCAAGACTACTTGTTGCTTCATCTAAAATTAATATTTCTACTTCTCTATATAATGCTCTAGCTATAATAATTCTTTGTTTTTGGCCTCCAGAAATTTTACTTCCTCCTTCTCCAATAGGCTGATAAATTCCTTTTTCAGATTCATTAATTAACTGTTGCAATGAACAAAGGTCAATGATTTTGTTTACTTTTTTTAAGTCAACATTTTCTGAGTTTACCCCAAATGCAATATTATCTAGTAATGTTCCATCAACAATGTAACCTTGCTGAGGTACATAACCTATTTTTTCTCTCCATGAGCGGTCTAAAGACGGTGTTAGTTTTTTATCATCTATGGTTATTTCTCCTTCTGTTTCGTGAAGGAAACGTAATAATAGTTTTATTAAAGTGGTCTTTCCTGCTCCTGATTTCCCAATAATTCCTATGTATTCACCTTTATTAATAGACAAGGAAAAATGATCTAGTACTTTATTTTTGTTGTCGTAAGAAAATGAAATGTTTTTTAGTTCTATTTTGTTCTTAAAAAGAAAATTCTCATTTTCATTTAGTTCAGGAACTATCTCATTTGTTTGGATTTCTTTTATTGGTTCAAAATATTCATAGATATATTCATAGGATTTAATACCTACTAATGCTGCAAATATTTTATTTAAAGAAGGAATTAATTTATATGCAGAAAGAGCAAATATTCCTAGAATCTCAACTACAGAACTAGGAGATTCAAGAATGAAAAGGCCATAAAAAACGATTAAAAAAACAGCAAGGAAAATTATAATTTCGAATACTTTAGGAGTGATACTTAGATATACTTTTTTTAGTACATTTAAGTCCGAATGTTTTTTAATTAAGGAGGTATATTTGTTGAAAAAAAACTTTTCTTTTCCAAATAGTTTAACGTCAATGTACCCTAGAAAGGAATTAAATAAATATTGATTAATTTTAGGTGTTATTTCAATAAATTCTAATTCTATTTTCTTTAGTTTTTTCTTAATAGCTTTATATGCAATGAAGAACGTTGGGAGTAAAATAACAGCAAGACCAAGCATTAGAATAGGTCTGTAAATGAATAGTCCAATTGCTATAAAACTTAGTATTGTGGCTTCAGATAGAAATGTAATAAATGAACTAGTAACACTATTTGCAAAGTTTAAAGACATGTTAAATATGTCTCTTACCAATACTGTAGAGTTGTGGTTAGATATAAATTGAAATCCTTTACTGTAATAGTTTATATACTGTTTAGTGCTAATTTCTCTAGATAATGAAAATGAAAAGTTAGATTGAAATTTTAATAATTGTATAGAGATTAAGTTTTTTATGATAAATAATATTAGTAATGAAAAAGATATTGATACTATAAAATAGTTTAAGTTACTAAAATTAAAAAAGTAATATATGCTTTCTAAAGTAGAGTTCTCATTTAATATATTTGGATTTGTCAATATGGAAATTAGAGGTACAACAGCTATAATAGAAAACAAATCTAAAAAAGAAATAATGAATACACTTATGATAACGAAATAAAACTTAACCTTAAATTCTTTGGGAAGGATTTGGAAAAATTTGGAAAAATTTTTTAAAATAGAATTGTTACTCATTTGTTTTTAATATATTTTCTAGAGAATGTTATAATAGTTAGATAGCCTTATCATATATATCATATACTTTTTTGAATTTCATTTTGTCATTTTGTTTGTATACATTATGAACATTAGGGTTGTAAAACAGTTTTCTTCCATCGAAATTCATCTTATCATTGACTGCAGTTTCCTTTTCTGAAATAATTACTTATTAAGTCCGAGCACAGT
>JAGXIB010000126.1 GCA_024635865.1 Flavobacteriales bacterium | reverse complement strand
TGATCATATAGATGCTTCGAATGACGTGCGATATAGCTAATTCGTCTTCTCCCAATTGTTCAATAATTGAAAAGAAGATAAACCAAGAACCAAAAGTCATTAAGTTTTGAAGCATGATGGGGTTTGAAATACTCAAGACAGTTTTTAAAGTAGTTTTGTCTATTTTATAAGAAAAGTTGAAGTCATAATAATTAAAGTCTATATTTCTTCTAGCATAAGTGATAAAGAATAGGACGCTAGAAAACTCTGCAATGACAGAGGCAATAGCTGCTCCTTTAACTCCTAAAGTCGGCATTCCAAAATTACCGAAGATTAACCCATAATCTAATCCGATATTAGTAATTGCAACACATAGAGAGGAATAAAAGAGTGCTTTGGTGTTTTTAGTTGCTACAAAAAAAGCAATGAATAAAAAGTTTATAAAAGCGAATAAAATACCATAAGAGCGATAAGTGACAAAGGTGATTGCAGCTTCTGCTATATTTTCGGATTGAGAAATTCCTTTCGCCAGGTATGGGTAAAGAAATTGAAACCCTAAAAACAAGATAAAAGCCAAAGGAAGAAATAAGTAAAGACTTTGTTCTACAATTTTACCAATTGATTTATAGCTTTTTGCCCCATTTGCATTACCAATTAATAGTTGACTTCCTGTACTTATCCCCATGCCAACAGTGACCACCAAAAAATAAAATAAAGCTCCATTTCCAGCTGCTCCTAATTCTACTTTACCCAATTGGCTCAGAAATAAGGTGTCAATGACTGTAACAATATTTTGAGTCACCCCACTAATAATAATAGGGATGGTCAATTTCCAGATAGAAGAATAGGAGATAGGGTTGGGCATTATTGTTTGATGAATTTGTAAAATGTTACTTTTCCATCACTTATTGAGACTTTCTCTTTTTTTAAGTTCCATATATAAGTAGATATTTTCATTTTATGATATGGGTGCAGTTTCTTTAAAACTACTCTTTGTTTAAACTTCTTGTCAGTTTTAAAACTCTTTAAGAATCTTATCGGATAACTTTCATAAATTAGATTTTCTCCAGTAGTCTCGTCATCTGAATTAAAAATTAGAGAACCGTTAAAAGGTAGTTCTAAAGCATCTAATTCAAACTCTATATCAATAAGTAAATATTGGTTGCTCAATGAGTCTATAATTAAATTTCCACAATCAATAAACTCATTCTTAGTATGGTTGGGAGAGTTAAAAATAGCATTTTTAATCTCTTTGTAATTTGGTTTACTTCTTCTTTCCCAGAGACAAACTTCATTCATACTATTAGAATCAATTTTTTCATATAAATGATTAATGCTTAAGATGTCCTCTTTTTTAGAAATGATAAAGTCTGAGTATTTTCCAGGATGATTATTCTCATCCAATAATGTGCTGTCTTGCTCCTCCCAAGGGACAATTAGGTTTCCTTTTCCGTTGTTTTCATATACGTGTTTTCCATAATTTAAACCTCTAAATACATTTCCTGAAACGGTAGGGTAGTAATCTGAATGTGTTTTACTTTCAACTATTTTGGTGTAATAGCTTTTAGGAAAATAATCTAATGGCCACACCGTATTGTTTTTATAATTTGCAGTAAGTATATTGTGTATAGGTATAAAACAAATCATAGCTATAGTTATTAATTTTAATATTCTTAATAGGTTGTTTTTACTAACATCAATAAAGAATAAAGCTAAAACAAGAATCATGTATAAATGAATTGCAACGCGATCACTAGGGTAGTTTACCTTAAATAATAAAGCAAGTAGTTCTATCCCTAATAGATTTAAAATTAATACAAAAAATAAAATATTAGATTTATAAAATTCTTTAAACTTGAAGTTTTTATGACTTAAAAGACCTAATAAGGTCAAATTTAAAAAGAAAATAACAAGTAAGCCTTGCAGGAGGGAAGACATGTTTTGTATCAATAAGCCTAATTGTGTTAATACAACATTGTACCAGAAACTTTGTAAATTTCCGTAGTATAGAGCTCCTTTTTCTTTAAGAATAAAGGAGTAATTAATCATGGAAAGTAGAACCAATAGATAAAATATACCCGTTGTAATTAGAGCGGATTTTTGTTTCCAATTTAATAAGGTAAATAGTTTCCTCTTTTCAATAATTAAAACCAATATGAAAAAACTTAGCGTTAGTGTTGTTAATAATGTTGCTAAGTTGGCTAATAAGCATAGGACTATAAAAATAGAGAAATAGAATAGATTTTTAACGCTTAACTTGGAGTTGTCTTTTGCGAAAACATAAAAATGATACAAAGCACCCAATAAAAAAGCAAAGGAATATCCATAGCCTCTACTTAATCCAAAAAACTGTAAAAAGTTTAATGAGAATAACATTACGAAAGCAAATAATATGCGCTGGATATTACTTTTTATTTCTTTACTAAAGCGATAAGTATAGATAAAGTAAATGACAACAGAAAGAAGACTAAAAAGCCTAATTGAAAGACTAGAAAAACCAAGGAAGCTATCAGATACATAAGAAAGTAAGGTGTTAAGAAGGTGATTATTCGCATCTGAGCCATCACCTAAAAAAAATCTTGGCTGAATAAAACGAAAGAAAGTGGTTAGTTCGTCACATACTAAGCTCGAATAAGTAGCTCTAAAAAGCAAGTAACAGAAAACTGTTATACACGAAATAGTAAAAAAAACATTAAACTTATTATTGAAAAATAGTTTAAGATTATTCATAATCAAAAAAAGTTAGGGCTTATGAAGAAATACTTACTTTAATGAAAAAAAGACCAATTCGTATGAATTGATCTTTTTTTACTCTTATTTTTTATAAATAATTAACCAACAATTAATTCTTCAACTCTGTCTGCTGCATCTTGCAATGTAATTGCAGAGTGAACGTTTAATCCTGAATTATCAATAATTTCTTTTGCTTCTATAGCGTTAGTCCCTTGTAAACGAACAATAATTGGAACTGGAATATCTCCAATGCTCTTGTATGCTTGAACGACCCCGTTCGCAACACGATCACATCTTACAATTCCTCCAAAAATGTTAACTAAAATACCTTTAACGTTTTTATCTTTTAAGATGATATTAAAAGCTTTCTCAACACGTTCAGCATCAGCTGTTCCACCTACGTCTAAAAAGTTAGCAGGTTCTCCACCAGATAACTTAATGATATCCATAGTTGCCATTGCTAATCCAGCTCCGTTTACCATACAACCAATGTTTCCGTCTAAGTTTACATAGTTTAGTCCAGCGTCAGTAGCTTCAACATCAATAGGATCTTCTTCTTGTAAATCTCTCATCTCAGCATAATCCTTGTGACGGTATAATGCACTTTCATCTAAAGAAACTTTAGCATCTACAGCGATTATTTTATCGTCAGAAGTTTTTAATACTGGATTGATTTCGAACATAGAAGCATCAGCTCCTTCGTAAGCGCTATATAGTGCAGCAACAAATTTTGACATTTCTTTTAGTGCTTTACCACTCAAACCTAAGTTAAATGCAATTTTTCTACACTGAAATCCTTGAATTCCTACTTTAGGATCAATTTCTTCCTTGAAAATTAAGTGTGGCGTTTTTTCAGCAACTTCCTCAATGTTCATTCCTCCCTCTTGAGAGTATACAATCATATTTCTACCTGTCTCTCTGTTCAATAAAACAGACATGTAGTATTCTTCTGGTTCAGAATCACCTGGATAGTAAACATCCTGAGCGATTAAAACTTTATTTACTTTTTTTCCAACTCCGTTAGTTTGAGCAGTTTCTAAATGACCACCTAAAATACCTTTTACAACACCTTCTAACTTGTCAATTCCTTTGGCTAATACAACACCATGAGAACCTGTTTCTTCTACAGATCCTTTACCACGACCACCAGCGTGAATTTGTGCCTTAACTACATACCATTCAGTTCCTGTTTTTTCAGATAACTTTTTAGCAGAAGCGACAGCATCTTCTAGTTTATCGATCACAACTCCTTCTTGGATTGCAACACCAAAACTTTTTAATATTTGTTTCCCTTGATATTCGTGTAAATTCATAATAGATTTATTTTGCTTTTCAAATTGCTTCCCAAAAATAAAAATTGTAATTGGTTCTTGCTATCTTTTTGATTCTTTTTTTCTTGATTGTTAAAAAGATATAGGAACTGTTACTTATGAGTAGTTACTGAATAATTATTTTTTTAGTGATAAAGGTCTTGTTTGTTGTCAATTTAAGAAAGTATATTCCTTTAGATAAAAAAGAGGTTTCTACCTTATCTTCATTAAGGTTTAGTTGGTTTTTTAACATTGATTTACCTTCAATATTAAAAAGTTCTAGATAACCTTTTTCTAATTCTTTATTTTTTACTTGAATAGTGAGTAATTCACCTTGAGTAATAGGGTTGGGGTAAAGTGTTAAAATAGCATTGTTTAATGATTCATTTACATCAGCTAATTTAGACTTCCACTTTAACTCATAAACTTTATCGGTTACAGTTTGATTGTCTAACATTCCTCCAGCAATATATTTTAGAGAATCATTGATTGATGCAATTCCTCTTAAGTTCATTGGGTAGTTTTGCGTATAATTAGTTATCCAAGAAAGTGTTTCATCTGTATTTAAATAGAGGTCTCTGTTATTTGGGGAAACTCCACCTGTATTATTGTATGCTATACCATTAAAATTATACGTTTCATTGCTGCCCCCAATCCAATGGATTTGATTTCCAATAGAGGTGCAAGCCATCCTATATCCATTTATTAAAGCGTCTAATATTTGAAACTCCCAAGTTATTTCTGTTGGGTCGTTAGGGTTAATGACTCCTTTTCTTAGCTGACTTTGAATTCCAAACCCAAACCCCGAAGAAGCCCCTCCAAAATAGTATATCGCATCTCCAATAATAGTTCCAGAAGCACCAAAAGATTTAAAATTATTAGTGTTTGGAGTAGAAGTTCCAGCGGTCCAATTGTTAGTGTAGGGATTAAAAATTTGAACATCGGGAATATTACCAGAATTACTCCATCCAGTTATCACATAAATTAAACTGTCTCTCCAAACTGCTTGAACATGAT
>JAGXIB010000125.1 GCA_024635865.1 Flavobacteriales bacterium | reverse complement strand
GTAACGAGGCACCCTAACGATTTGTACTTTTCCAGCGGCAGTATAATTGTATTTTAATCCACATCTTAAAGTAATGACAGAAGTTGAATTTATAGATGCTATTTCTGCATACTCATAATTACCACAATTATTGTAGTTTGTAATAGCCCCCCATTGAGGAGAAAGAGGTAGTCCATATATTCCATTACCTGTCCAAGGTTCAGCAGCTGCGTCAACACTGGCTCCTTGAAGCTGTATGATTAGTATTAAATCTCCAGGACTTAAAACATTATTAAATCGATTGTTATCATTTAATGTTGTTTGAGAAAGTGTTAATTGGTTATCGTTAGTATTAACATCATTAATCAAAACCGTAAACTCATTAACAATTGTAGTTGAGTTGATTGTTTTTATTCCATCTTTTCCTTTTTGAGCAACAAAAGAAGTAGCGATGAATAAAGTGGTTATTAATAATACTAAAACTCTCATGTTTTTAACAGACGTAAAAATCTATAAATAGTTGTATTTCTATTCTTTGAATTTTAATACTTCAATAATTCTCCTATGGCTTTACTTACCTTTTCGGCATTAGGCAATAAGGTCGCTTCTAGTACCGAGTTTAATGGAATTGCTGGTGTGTCAATAGATCCAACTAATTCGATCGGAGCATCTAAATACTGAAAACATTCTTTCTGAATACGAGCAACTAGACCTAAAGAGAAGGTGCTTTCAACAGATTCTTCAGTTAATACCATAACTCGTCCATGTTTTCTTGCTGCTTCATACATTGCTTCCTTATCTAAAGGGTTTAATGTTCTCAAATCTATAATTTCTACTTGGCTTGGGTAGTCTTTAGCTGCATTTGTTGCCCAATAAACTCCCATTCCATAGGTGATAATTACAATTGAAGCTCCTTTTTTTATACAAGATTCATCGGCAGTTTGAACGGTTCTAGCTTTTCCAAAAGGAATCACATAATCTTCGTCGGGTTCTATGGTCATAGCCCCTTCAGTTCCTTTTATTTTACTCCAGTATAGCCCTTTGTGTTCTAAAATAACAACGGGGTTTGGGTCGTAGTAAGCAGATTTCATTAAGCCTTTTAAATCGGCACCTGTGGAAGGGTATGCAATTTTAATTCCTCTTATATTTGCTAATACAGACTCTACACTAGAAGAGTGATAAGGACCTCCAGAACCGTAAGCTCCAATTGGGACTCTTAAGATCATACTTACAGGCCATTTACCATTTGATAAATAATAAGATCGACTAACTTCTGTAAATAATTGATTTAGTCCTGGCCAGATATAATCTGCAAATTGAACTTCTACGATTGGTTTTAGACCTACTGCAGACATACCCACAGTACTTCCTATAATAAAAGCTTCTTGAATAGGAGTGTTAAATACTCGTTCAACTCCAAATTGTTGTGCTAATGTTGCAGCTTCTCTAAAAACTCCTCCTAATCTAATTCCTACATCTTGTCCATATAATAATGATTCGGGATGTTTAGCCATTAATTCTCTTATCGCAAATAAAGCTGAATCAACCATTACCGTCTTCTCTTTACCTGCAGGAGCTCTTTCTCCTTTTTCCTCAGTAATTGGAGTAGGAGCAAAGATGTAATCAGTTAAATCTTCTGGTCTAGGATCTTCCTCAGCTAAAGCTCTATTGTAATCTGATAAAACTAATTGTTCAACCTCTTTATCTATTTCTTGTAGATGAGTTTCTTGAATTCCTGAGGCTAAGACTTGCTTTTTCAGAATAGGGAAGGGGTCTTTAGTTTTTGCTTCTTCTAAATCATCTCTATACCATTCCATTCTAACTCCACTTGTGTGGTGGTTTAATAAAGGAACTTTAGCGTGTACAATAAAAGGTCTTCTTTCTGAACGTACCGTCTGAATGACCTCGTTCATGGTGTCATAGCAGTTGCTAAAGTCTGATCCGTCAATAGTGACCACTTCAATCCCTTTAAACCCTTTTGCATAGTGAGTAATATCTTGAGCTCTAATTTCGTCAGCACTCGCAGAAATATCCCATTCATTATCTTGTACTAAGTAAATGATCGGAAGTTGTTTTAAGGCAGCCATTTGAAAGGCTTCAGAGACTTCTCCTTCTGTACACGATGCGTCTCCTAAAGAACAAACTGTGATTGGTTTTTCATCTAACTCGTCTGCAATACCTGTCTCTTCTTTGTATTGTATTGCCATGGCAACTCCTGTTGTAGGAATAGCTTGCATACCTGTAGCAGAAGACTGATGAGGTATTTTCGGGAAATCTACTCTATTTAAACTTGGATGACTGTAATAAGTTCTTCCTCCTGAAAAAATATCAGAACGCTTAGCTAATACTTGTAACATTAACTCAAAAGGAGTAATTCCTATACCCAATAAAATGGAATCGTCTCTATAGTAAGGAGCTACAAAATCTTGCGGTTTTAGTTGCATTCCCACTGCTAATTGAATGGCTTCATGCCCTCTAGAGGTTGCATGCACATACTTAGCTGTAATAGCTTTGTTCTTTTCGTACAATTCAGTTAAAGAAATAGCCGTTCGCATTAAACGGTAGCCCTTTAATAATTGTTCTTTGCTAATAGTGTTTTTTTTGCTCGGTGCAGATTTTATTGACATTTTATAATCTCTTTTGAATAGGGCAAGATAAGAAAAATATGGCGTTTAGACAATTTGTATAATGACTTTTATATTCAGTTTAAATGTAGAAAAAGTGACTTATACTAAACGTTTTTTGTGCCAGTAAGTATCTGAACATTTAAACTCTTCTCTAAATGTAAGTTAAGTATTTCTCCCATGTTTGTAAATTTTAAAAATGCTGGCTCATTGTGGTGTTTAGCTAAATCATTTTTTAGTTGGTTTACATTTTCTGGAGTCGATATTTTATCTTTTTTCATCCGTCTTAATAGACTCTTAGTCCTAGATTTTAAAGATAAATATCTTTTTTTCATGGCTACTCTTTCCATTCTGCAATATTGATTTACAGCGTCAACTGTTAGTAACTCACTTACTAATTTAACTAAGGCAATATTGTCCTTGAAAAATTGAGGTTTGTAGATGTTTTTTCTGCCCTCATAAGATTGTTGATCAAAATCCATCGCTCTTAAACGATATTGTAGATTGTCAAAATCTTGAGTAATTTCAACTACAAAATTATAAGCTCGCATATCCCCTAATAAACGTACAAAACAACGTTCGTTAAATATTACAAACTTTTTAGCAAATCGCAGTCTATTTTCTATTTCTTTACCTTTGTGCTTTTTTATAAATTCGTCTGCAGGAATCCCAACAATATGTTCTTCAATTAGCGTGTCTTTATCTACAATGTAATTTACTTTGTCGGGAGAAAAGATTTCTTCTAACTCTAAACCATAAACTCGAGATGCATCTGCTTTTTTAACATAAAAATAATCATGGATATCATTAATCTCATTAATTATTTTAATTCTTAAAGGTTTGGAGTTCCCAAAGGAACAAAAATCAATACTATCTATTCTTAAATTAGGAATTTGATCTCCTTCAGAAAGTAATTTTTGATATATTTCTTTTAGCGCATTATGATAGTACTCTTGTTCGTCTTGTCTGTAGATAACAGAATACCATAAAGTATTTTCTCCGCTACTATCTGTAATAGGGAGTAACTGGTCAAAATTTAATAAATCTTCGTATGTAATTGGGAGAGTATCTAACCTCGAATATTGTTTTAAATGTTCTCTTAAAGGAGCTTTTATTTTATAAAAAGGTTTTTTATACTTTACTGTATTATACTTCATTGAGCTGTTACTTTTAATATTTTTACAAGATAATAAAAATAAACTATGTAAGGATTGTTAGTATAATCCGATTTGTTATGAGTTTAGCATATAACCTAATATAGGCCTGCATTTATCATTGCAAGCGGGGTAAAACTCCAAGTGTCTTCGGTTTGATTTAGTTGTTGTTCCCCACCAAAACTCAGCAATTGCCAATGGCTTCATCTTATGTTTAAAAGCATAGTGTAATAACTTAGGAGCCGAACATTCTCCAGCTCCAGCAGCAGGTTTTCTATCAGAATACTCTTCAAAAATATCACACAAAGATTTTAGTTCTTCACCTTTATTCATAAATTGATATTGATCAAAAATTTTTTGTTGTAATGTGGTAGATTTATTTTTCCTTTTCTTTTTCAATCGGTCTATTTCTTTTATAGAGTTTTCTTCAGATTTTAGTTGTTCTATTTTATTTCCTAATTCAGTTAATTCCGTCATTCCTTTATCTAGAAAATAGTCTTCAACTGAAGTGTCAAATAAGGAAGGGACAAACAATGTTTTAAAAGTGTTTCCATCTAACTTTCCAGAAAAAGCACTTAGGTAACCAATTTCTTTCTCTTGGTTTTCGACCACAAGAACACCAAACATTTTCCCTTTTATGTATCCTGTTTTACTGATGTCTATTCCGAAGTTATGAATCCAATTTTGTTGATTATCTATGATGTAATCTTGTAACTCTTTAGCTGCAAATTTAGCTATTTCAGGTATGTTTAGTTCAAAGGGGTTATTTAACTCCTTAGGAATTAGTCCTGATACTTTTCCAGCTTCTAGAGGAGTAAAATGTTTGTTAATCATTTAGTTTTATTTACCCTCCAAACTGAATTGACGATAGGTTAGCATAAACACCACCTAAATTAACTAGTTCTTCATGTGTTCCAGATTCAACTAATTTTCCTTTGTCCAAAACAATAATTTTATCTGCTTTTTTAATGGTAGACAATCGGTGAGCAATTACAAACGTTGTTCTACCTTTCATTAGTAGCTCTAAGGCTTCTTGTACTAGTTGTTCTGATTCAGAGTCTAACGAGCTAGTAGCTTCGTCTAAAATTAAAATTTTAGGGTCTTTTAGAACTGCTCTAGCAATAGCTATTCGTTGTTTTTGACCTCCAGAAAGTTGAATTCCTCTATCACCAACTAGGGTCTCAAAACCATCAGGAAACGCATTTATAAAGTTAAATGCATTCGCATTTTTTGCTGCTTCCATTAATTGCTCTTCAGTTGCCTCTGTGTTCCCATAAGCAATGTTTTCTTTAATTGTTCCTGCAAAAAGCATAACTTCTTGAGGTACAATTGCCATGCTAGAACGGAGGTTTTGTAAGTTAAATTCCTTAGCGCTAACTCCGTCAAATAGAATATTACCACTTGTGGGGTTATAAAAACGTAATAATAAAGAAGCTAATGTCGATTTTCCAGCTCCAGAAGGTCCAACGATAGCTATATTTTGCCCTTCTTTTACAGTTAAATTTAAGTGGGTAATGACAGGGACATCTGGTCGAGTTTCATAATTAAAATCCACATTTTCGAAAGTAACATTACCAGCGATTACTTTTTTATCTTTATTAATGT
>JAGXIB010000124.1 GCA_024635865.1 Flavobacteriales bacterium | reverse complement strand
TCATTAGATAACCTTATTGAAATCAAGTCTACAATTAATGAAGATAGTTACTCATTTGTATTACAAAAAATTAGATAAAAAAAACATAAGGGTTTAGAAGTTTTAAAATAACAATCTAAAAACAAAATAATTGTTTCTTTATTAACAAATTTTCCAGATTTTATAAGTTCACATTTAGGAATAGAGTCAGAGTTAATAAGCCAGTGAACTTGTCCAAAATTTATGAAGTAAGTAATCGTAAAGGACAATAAGAGGATTAGTTTTTTCATTTTCATTTTTATTACCTAAAGGCTAGGCTATGTTTTGTGTCCCGCAGCGTATGCAGTATAGGTGATGTTGGTCGATCGTTTTTTACTTCATTAATATTTTTGCTATTTCAGTTTTGTAAACTTCAGTTTTAGTGATCCCATTATGCCCTAGTCCGTTTAGGGTTATTAAAGTGTCTTGAGATTTAAACTGTTCTTTAAGTTTTAAAGAAGATCCGTAATAGATAACAGCATCTTGATCTCCATGAAGAATCACAATTGGCATTTTACAGTCTTTCATGTATTCGTTTGTGGCAAATTGATATTTTAAGAGAAATGTCGGAGCAATTGGGTACAAACGCTTAGTCAAGTCTGTCAAACTAAAATAGGGAGCTTGTAAGATCAGTAATTTCGGATTGTTCGTTGAGGCTAGATGTGCAGCAGGTCCTGACCCGATTGAGTAGCCGAGTATAATGGTGTTTTCCTCAGAATATTCTTTTTTCAATTCATCATAGGCAGTTTGTATATCTTGATAAAACTGTTTTTGACTACTAATTGAACCTTCACTTTTTCCATATCCTCGGTAATCAAGTATAAAAACATCGTAGTTTAAATCGGTATAGACCTCAGCTACATTTCCCCAAGAACTGAGTGATCCCGCATTTCCATGCAAATAGAAAAGTAGCCCTTTTGAATTATCTGCTTTGAATAATAGTCCATTGAGTGAGATACCGTCCGTTGTCTTGATACTTAGCTCTTCGAAAGACTGATTAAAACTAAACTGATAATCCTTGTCCAACTTCTCGGGTGCGAATATTAGTTTTTCTTGAAATCCATAAAAAAGTCCACAGAAAATGATTAAAAGAATGAGGACTAACTGGATTGTTCTTACGACTACTTTCTTCATTGTTTTGGATTTCTATAATGACGCCCAACAAGCGAATATATTGCAAAACTACAGTATCTCCAATTCATGTTTTTTTCAAATCTAACAAAAACCATCAATCAAAAACGGATTTAAACTAATTGTTTTATACCTGTTGTTAGCAAAAGTATTATCCAAACAACCCGCGCGAAGGTAGAATCTATCATTAAGTAAAAATAACTCTTCAAAACTCTTTGTTTAGAAAATTGACGTCCTCAACTACACTAGATAAAAAAGATCAAAAGCGTATGGAATTTACTAGAGTCCTTTTGATTTTATAAATTTCAAAGTCTGGCCACTTTCAAGGGTGATAATGTAAATACCATTCGTTAAGTTTTGAATGTTAATTTTTTCCTTATTAGAAGTTATTCCCGAGGCTATTTTGACCCCAGAAGCATTAAATATTCTATACTTTTCTAATTGTCTTAAACTTGAAATATAAATATAATTCTCAGATGGGTTAGGATGTACTGAGATAATAGACTCATCATAACTTAGATTTGAAACACCAAGTATGTTATTGCAAAGAACATCTCTTTCATTGGCTGACAATGCTCTATTATATATTCTAACTTCGTCAATTGAACCATTAAAATAGTTGTGATTTCCGTTTGCCTCACCCATATGGAAATTTCCAATTGTTAATGGCTCGTTGTTTGTCAAATTTGGATTAGTTGCATTGGTTATAGTAGAATCTTCAAGGTTACAATCAACCCACAACTTCCAAGTGTTTCCATAAATTTGACCAACTACATGATGCCAATTACCATCGTTAACAATAGTTGTAGAATTAGTAGAAATGTATACGCCTCCGTTATCACGTCCTAAGAAAGATACTAAGTTATTAGCATCTACAGCAAGAGCAAAACCACGATCAATTGTCCAGTCATATTTACCTACAATCCATTCATAACTATTTGATGTGGTTTTTATCCAAACACTTATGGATAGAGTATCTATTATGTCACGATTATCTGAGCTACAGTTGACATAAGCATTAGTCCCATTGAAATGATAGGCTGTGTTGGCATTGTTTTCAATCCCAGTAGAAAGAGTAGTATTATAACTAATTCCATCTATATTTGTTGGACTTAAATCATCTGTATTTCCTGATAAAGGGAAGTATCCAACTAATCCATTACTTAAGTTAACTTGCCCATAAATTGAATTAGTTGACAATAAGAGTAATCCTAAAAAAAGACTAGTTTGAAAATTGTTAATAGTTTGTTTTATCATAATGTTGTTTGTTTTTGCTAATGTTAAGTATATAGGGCTTAGGACTGGCAGTTAGATATTAGGAGTCTCTTAGCCAAATGTAAACATTTTGTATTGAAATTTTATTTTTTTAAAAGCCAAATTTTATATTTGGCGGTGTTTCGTTTATTTCTGAACTCAATAGAACTAGAAAGCCGCCCTATGTTTTTTATATAGCTTAAGCTTGTAACCTATTAATATTAATTAGTTAAGTTAGTTAAAATTATAAACCAATTGGAAAGACAAAAGAGAGGATTAAGGTTAATTTATATAGAGAAGCTTACGACTTCGTTAACACTGATAATCCCCTCTCTTTTCTACTGAAATTTTGAATAGTTCTATGAGGCTTTAGACCTCGATTTCAAGTTGTTAAAAATCCAGTAGCTTGTCCTTTCATTAAAAAAAATGAATGATTATGCATAAAATTACAGATTATTTTGGAATAGACATCAGTAAATCGACTTTTGATGTTTATAATGATGTTCAAGGGCATCATCAGTTTAAGAATGATAGATCTGGTTATAAGTTATTTTCAAAATTATTAAGAGACAATGCTCATTGTATAATGGAGGCTACTGGTTATTATCACTTTCCTTTAGCATGTTATTTAATGGAGAATAAAATAGCTGTTACAGTCGAGAATCCATTAAAAATAAAACGTTTTGTACAAATGAAGCTTTCAAAAATAAAGACAGATAAAGCTGATTCTAAGTTCATTTGGGAGTATGCCCAGACCAATGATTTAAAGCTTTGGAAAGTCCCTAATATGGAAGCAAAACAGTTGTTAAGTCTAATTGATACTTATCAAAAACAAAGTACTCAAATAAAAAATAAAATACATGGAGAAGGAGCTATGGGAAGTCCCTCTAAGCTCGTTATTCAGTCTCTGAAAAGAAGTTTAAAAAGTATCCAAAAAGAGATTGAGAAAATAGAGGGAGCCTTAGAAGAAATCGTTAAGTTAGAAGATTGTGATGCTTTAGCTAGATTACAAACAATACCTGGAATGGGAAAAAAAACAGCTTTAATGTTAATCGTATTGACCGACGGATTTAGGGATTTTGAAAGCGCTTCTCAACTCTGTAGTTTTGCTGGTCTAACACCAATAATTAAGACTTCTGGAAGCTCTATTCGAGGACGAGAAAGAATTAGTAAAATGGGTAACCCTAAACTACGTAACTTGTTGTTTATGTGTAGTTTTAATGCGTGTAAGTGTAATAGTGAATGTAAAAAACTATATGAAAGAATTGTGGCAAAAGGGAAAAGTAAAAAACTAGCGTTAATTGCAGTTTGTAACAAGTTACTAAAACAAGCATTTGGAATTATGAAAAGTGGACTTTGTTATGATCCGAATTTTAAAAGTGTCTTAGCAAGAAATTAATGATAAATTTACTTGGTTTTTACCATAGTTCTTTGTTGTACACAGTTTTAATTTATTTTGTTTAATTCTATTTCTAACTCTTCAAGCGAAAACTGATTAAATGATGATAACTCAAACTCATTATTATCAGTTATCGTATTTCCTACTCCCATTGTGGGTAATCCATTTGAATAACTAATCCCAATTACTTTGATTTCTTTATTAATAGGAATGTTTTTAAATATTACTTTATCCATTTGCTTTTCACCTTGCATAACACTTTTTATTTCATTGAAAGTAATTATTACTTTAGTGTCATTGGGTGATTTTACTTTTACAATAAAATCTATTTTTTCTTCTGATGTATTCCAAAATCTATCACAGTTTATCCATCCAAGTTTTGTGGCTGTAAGAATGTAGTAGTTTAATTCCCCTTTATCGATTTTGGTTATAGCCTGGTTTCTAAAAGAAGAATATTTTTCTTTAAATTGTTTATTATATTCTTTTTTATCTACGTCCAAAAATCCACTAAATACTACGGAAAATTCATTTATTGATGTTTCTATATCAATAGGTGGCATTTGGTATAGAAAATCTGAAATTTTTTTCTCCATTTCAGATGTTACAATTGTTGATTTATAATTAGAAATATTATTCACTTTTCCAGAGGAATCAATTTGTATTTTAATAAAAACTGAATATTGATTTTCATAGAACTCTTTATTTATTATTTTTGAAACTTGGAAATTTTTTGAAAAGTATTGACTTATTGTTTGAATACTCTTCTTGATATTCCGTTTTACTTTATCATTAGTTGATTCAAAACCATAACTTGATAGACCTATTTTATAATTTTTAAGAAGTTGAGGCTTTAATTCTTCTTTCTTAATAGTTGGAGCTAAATCCCAGTTTACTCGTTCTGTAGAATCTTTACTACCGTAAAACAGGGTCATCTTTTTTATGGTATCAGTTTTAGGAAAGTATATTGCATACTCTTTCCCTTTATTAATTGATAAGCTCTTATTGTTGACTGTAGCAGAAAGATTAAGCATTCCTGCTGTTTCTAGAATTTTATCATCAGATAATGTTGTAAGGTTACCTCCAATAAAATCCGAAATTGATGAATATTCTGTAATTTTAATTTGGACTAAATGATTTTCCTTACTGACTTTATTAAGGTTAAATAAATCTTTAGGTAAATAAAGGACAGTTCCTTTTTCGCATTTGATTAAAGTATCAATACTTGGGTCTATATTGAATGTTTGTATTTTGGGTTTAAGAAAGCTTGTAATTTCAGTTATACTATTTAGATTTTCTATTTTTTTCTGAGTCGATATGACTTCATTCAAATTTTGTTTCTCATTTGTTGAACAATTGGTGAAAATTATAACCAATAGTAAGACTCTTATAAAGACTTTTGTTATTTGAAGGGAGTTCGTGCTGCATTCAAGGTTCTAACGCAACAAACCGTTGCTATTTAATTAAGATACTAAGCTACATTTTTTAATTCAAAATTCATCATTTCTGTAGGAGTTTTATATCCAATAATTTTTCTTGGTCTATTGTTTAATTTTTCTT
>JAGXIB010000123.1 GCA_024635865.1 Flavobacteriales bacterium | reverse complement strand
GTTTAATCTCAGTACTGTTGTCATTTCTAACAAAAACTTCTTTAGGACTAAATTTTAAGTTCTCAATTGATTTAAAAAAGCGTTTAGATTGACCATGACTTATGGCAACTAATAAAAAGTAGATAATATATAATAGTACAGCTTTTTTCATAATATTTTTTACTAGCCAAAAACTATGCCATAAGAAACCAAAAAAGGCATGATAAATATTTATCATGCCTTTTTTGGTTTCTTATTTCAAACTAAATCATCCACTACACATTTCACATCCTTCTGGATCATCTAATGAACAAGCTATTTCTGCTTGTCTTTCTTCTTCTGTTTTTGCTTTAGGAGCAGACATTGCAGATTTATCTAATGTAAATTTAATAGCATCTGCTGCTGCTTTTGTTCTTAAGTAATACATTCCTGTTTTTAAACCAGCTTTCCATCCGTAAAAGTGCATAGAAGTTAATTTAGAAAAATTTGCATTCTCCATAAAGATATTTAATGACTGTGACTGATCAATATAAGCTCCTCTATCTGCAGCCATATCAATTAATGTTTTTTGAGAAATCTCCCAAGTCGTTTTGTATAAATCTTTTATGTTTTGAGGGATTTCATCAATGTTTTGAACAGATCCATTTGCTCCCATTAATTGATTTTTCAAGTTATCATTCCATATTCCTAACTTTACTAAATCTCTTAATAAATGTTTGTTTACAATAATGAATTCTCCTGAAAGTACTCTTCTTGTGTATACATTTGAGGTATAAGGCTCAAAACATTCATTGTTTCCTAATATTTGAGCTGTAGAAGCTGTTGGCATTGGAGCAACTAATAATGAGTTTCTAACACCATGTTCTTTTACCTCGTCTTTTAACACATCCCATTCCCATCTGTCAGAAGGTTTAACTCCCCACATATCGAATTGAAATGCTCCTTTTGACATAGGAGATCCTTCATAAGTTTGGTAAGGCCCGTTTTCTTTTGCTAAATCTTTAGAAGCAGTAACTGCTGCGTAATAAATAGTTTCGAAAATATCTTTATTTAACTGTTTTGCTTCAGCTGACTCAAAAGGGTAGCGTAACAAAATAAAAGCATCAGCCAAACCTTGAACTCCTAGTCCAACAGGACGGTGACGCATATTAGAATTACGCGCTTCAGGAACTGGGTAAAAGTTTTCATCAATTACCTTATCTAAATTTTTAGCAGCTCTATAAGTTACTTCAAATAACTTATCAAAGTCGAACTTACCATCAATAACAAACTTCGGTAAAGCTATCGATGCTAAGTTACAAACTGCAACCTCATCTTTAGCTGTGTACTCCATAATCTCAGTACATAAGTTTGAAGACTTAATTGTCCCTAAGTTCTTTTGATTTGATTTAGAGTTTGCAGCATCTTAGTATAGCATGTATGGTGTGCCCGTCTCAATTTGAGACTCACAGATCTTAAACCATAAATCTTGTGCTTTTATGGTTTTACGACCTTTTCCTTCTTGCTCATATTTTGTATATAAAGCTTCGAATTCTTCGCTATGCACATCAGAAAGTCCTGGACATTCGTGTGGACACATTAATGTCCACTCTCCGTTCTCTTCAACACGTTTCATAAACAAATCTGGAATCCATAAAGCATAGAATAAATCCCTTGCTCTAGCTTCTTCTTTTCCTGTGTTTTTTCTTAAATCTAAAAAGTCAAATACATCTGCATGCCATGGCTCTAAGTATACTGCAAAAGATCCTTTTCTTTTTCCGCCTCCTTGATCTACATATCTAGCAGTATCGTTAAATACTCTTAACATTGGAACAATTCCGTTAGAAGTTCCGTTTGTTCCTTTTATGTATGAACCTGTAGCTCTAATGTCGTGAATAGATAAACCTATTCCTCCTGCAGATTGTGAAATCTGTGCAGTTTGTTTTAACGTATCGTAAATTCCTTCAATACTATCGTCTTGTGTTTTTAATAAGAAACAAGAAGACATTTGAGGTTTTGGTGTTCCTGAATTAAATAATGTTGGAGTTGCATGTGTAAACCAACCTTCACTTAAGTAGTTATAGGTTTCTACAACAGAATCAATATCATTTTTGTGAATACCTAAAGATACACGCATTAACATTTGCTGTGGACGTTCTACAACTTCTCCATTAATTCTTAATAAGTAAGAACGCTCTAATGTTTTAAAACCAAAGAAATCATATCTAAAATCTCTATCATAAATAATAGTAGAATCTAACATTTCTTTATTTTCCTGTACAATTTGATAAACATCTTCAGCAATTAAAGAAGCATTTTCATTAGTTTTAGGATCGATGTAGTTATATAGATCTTCTATTGTAGAAGAAAATGACTTATGTGTGTTTTTATGTAAATTAGAGACAGCTATTCTAGAAGCTAACAAAGCATAATCAGGGTGAGTGATTGTATTTGTTGCTGCAACTTCTGCTGCTAAATTGTCTAATGCACTGGTGGTAACACCATCGTATAGACCTTCGATTACTCTCATTGCTACTTTTTCTGGCACAACCAATGGGTTTAGCCCGTAACACATTTTTTTTATTCTTGCCGTAATCTTATCGAACTTTACAAGTTCTTTTCGACCATCTCTTTTTATAACGTACATCTAGTTCTTGGTTTTTATAATTAATTAAAAGTCTGCATCTAAACTAAATGCATTATTCTCTCCCGCACCGTTTTTAACACCTGCCTTTTGGTACTCACCAACTCTTTTCTCAAAGAAGTTAGTTTTACCTTGTAGGTTTATCATATCCATAAAGTCAAATGGATTTGTAGCGTTATAAACTTTTTCACATTCTAATTCCATTAGTAAACGATCGGCAACAAACTCAATGTATTGGTTCATTAAGTCCGAGTTCATTCCGATTAACCTTACTGGTAATGATTCGGTAACAAATTCTTTTTCGATCTCTACTGCAGAAATAATAATATCTCTAACTTGTTCTTTTGGTAATTGATTCACTAAGTGATTGTTGTATAACAAGCAAGCAAAATCACAGTGTAGCCCTTCATCTCTTGAGATTAATTCATTAGAGAACGTCAACCCTGGCATTAATCCTCTTTTCTTTAACCAGAAAATAGAACAGAAAGAACCTGAGAAGAAAATCCCTTCAACTGCAGCAAAAGCAATTAAACGCTCTGCGTAAGATCCATTATCAATCCATCTTAAAGCCCATTCAGCTTTTGTTTTTACAGGAGGGAATGTTTCAATAGCGTTAAATAAATAATCCTTTTCTTTTGGGTCTTTTATGTAAGTGTCTATTAATAAAGAGTAAGTTTCTGAATGAACATTTTCCATCATGACTTGGAAACCGTAAAAGAATTTAGCTTCAGTATACTGAACTTCACTTAAAAAGTTTTCAGCTAAGTTTTCATTTACAATACCATCTGATGCAGCAAAAAAGGCTAAAATATGTTTAATAAAGAAACGTTCGTTATCATTTAACTTATCATTCCAATCTACCATATCAGCAGCCAAATCTAGTTCTTCAGCAGTCCAGATCATAGCCTGTTGAGTCTTGTACATTTGCCAAATATCTTCATGCTCAATAGGGAATAAAACAAAACGATCTGGATTATCTTTTAAAATAGGTTCCTCAATAAGGGTGTTTTCTGGTAAAACAGTGTCAAGGTTTATATTTTCTAAATTTTCTTTCTGTTTTGTTTTTGGCTTCTCCATATTTAATATTTTATAATTAGGTTAATACTTTTGTTTTAATCGGTAACTTTTGCAGTCAAATTTGGGGAGTACAAAAGTTCAAAAAAAACTTCCATAAGTCAAGGTAAAACAATTCACATTTTCTTTAGTTATTAACAAGATTTATTAAGTAGCTGATAATCAGTTTAAACTTCAATAAATAAACGTAAACACTTGATTTTCTTGGCTTTAGTAAATGTACGAAAGAACCTTAAAAAAGTCAATTTTTAAGGGGATTGGTTATGCACATCGAATTGTAAACAACATTGCAACTAGCGATTTAATCACTTGTTAGAGGATTGAAATAAATGTTATAAAAGCAATTAATTTTGAAGCGGAATATCTGAAATTAAAACTTCTGTGTAACCAACACCATTTTTTAAATATTTTATTTTTAATGGTGAAATGACTTCAATGGGCTTTCTGTAATCAAATTTCATCAATTCATTTCCCATAACATCAATTAACCCCCAATACCTTCCTTTTTTTACAGAGGCATATCCATAGGAGAATGGCATGGCCTGATCATATTGAGGTTTAATCTGAACTCTACTTTCTCGGTTAATATATCCCCAAAGCCCTTCATTATCTAAAACTGGAAATAAACCACTTCCATAAGCGCCTAGAATTAAATGCTTATTCGATAGTACCTTCTTTCCTTTGGAATTAATCGCCCCATACCGATTGCCGTCTCCAACCACAGCGTAACTATCCCTAAAGGCAGCAGCTTGTTTGTAGCGATAAGGAATAACTAGATCTCCATACCAATCGATGTAGCCATACAGCGTATTTTGACTTTTAAACTCAACTCCGTTTCTAACTGTTGTTATTTCTTCTCCTATTTTAGCGACTAACGCCATTCCATTGTGAAAGTCTCCACCTGTAAAGTGGATTTCTCTTTCGGTTTTTAAATAATTAAATTCTTTGATGAAGATCGTTTTAAAAAAAGCAGGTTCTAGATTGATTATAGAAGTAGATAAAAATAAAAAACTTAAGAGACTATCTTCTTTTCCTTTTGCTTTCTCCCATGAAAGAGAAATAGAAGGCCTCCACGTTGAGATTAATTCTCCTGTTTCTAGGCTAACATAGTTGTAGTTAGTTTTATACTCTAGGTTGTTTTCATTCCCGTATGTTGGCCGCTCATCTTCTACTCTAACTATGCCATTATGTATAGGGTGTATTTTATTGTACCAGCTTGTTTTTTGATTCCCTTCTCTATCGAAAAGAGCATACTTATTCTCACTTCTATAGCTAGATTTTAATTGATGTTTTCCTAAGAAAAGTTTATTTTGATAAAGTTCAAAATCAAAGCAATATAAGCTCAATTCTTGTCCTTTATAATCTAGTAATACTGTTTTTCCATACTCAATTTGCCCTTTGTAAATGCTATCTTCTAACAAACTTAACTCTCTGTAAGTTGGTTTTTTCACCAAAATAAAGTTACTATCTATAAAGCCATACTTATGATTATGCCTAATTGGAGCATAGCCACCAACAAAAGGTTTTATCTCAGAATACCAAGCACTTAAAACTCCACCATCTTTATTAATAAAGGCACATAGTTTTTTCTTTGCATTTCCTTTATAAGCTTGTTCTTGTATTGTGTCATTATCTGCTTTAGAAGGTAGCCAAACTTTAATTAATTGTTTATCCAAACTAAAGTCGTTTAAATACCAATCGGTTATTGGAGTTCCAGTTGTTTTCAGGTATCTAAAAACCTTTACCCCATCGTTACGTGTGTTTTCTATTTTATAAGTTTCTCCTATTTTTTCTTTATGAGTAAATGGAGGTGAAATTGCTTCTCCTTGAGGGTTTATCCAAAAAAGTTCGTTTGACTTCATTTCAAACAACTGAACGAGTGCTCGCTCTTTATCATCAAAATCATTAACAGTTTTAAACAAAAAAGGAATGTTTTGATTTCCAGATTGATCAATATATCCCCATTTATATTGATTGTTACTTTCCCTAGTGTTGCCAGGAAGGGTTGAAAAAGAACGAACTGCGGCTAAACCATTTTCAAAAGATTTTGCTCCTGAATATTGAAACGGAATTACTTTTTTACCTTGTGTGTCAATAAAGCCCCATTTTTTTTTTGCTCTAACACAAGCTAATTCTTCTTTAAAGTTGTTAACCTCAGAAAATTTAGCCTTAATTATCCATTCATTATTTTTGTTTACAAAACCCCATTTACCCTTTTTTTCTTTGGGAATAAGGTCTTGACTCCAAGAAAAAGCAACAGAGGTAAAAAGGAGTAGAATTAAGACAGCGTACTTCATTCAATAATAGTTTAGTGACCTTTGTTAGAAATAGGTTTACAATATTACTTAAATAAAAATAGTTGTGCAAAACTAGATTTCTTA
The DNA here is from genome assembly GCA_024635865.1 of Flavobacteriales bacterium. Lineage (GTDB taxonomy): Bacteria > Bacteroidota > Bacteroidia > Flavobacteriales_D > Parvicellaceae > S010-51. The sequence goes on along the minus strand of JAGXIB010000123.1, from coordinate 7,967 downwards.
TCTTTACTAGAATGTAGCTTACTTATGTAAAGAAAGAGATGAAAATTTACCGCCTATTATTTATTATACCCTTGCTAATAACCTTTTGTTCGGTTATGGGTCAAGAGAGTAAAAATACAACAGACAGTACATTTAGTTTTTCTATTGTTGCTAAAGCAATGAAAACTGTAACTCCTTTTTTTGATGAGCCTATCAGTTCAGTAAATGAAGATGGTAAAACTTATTTTGTAAGAAATAACATGAGGAGAAACAAGTTTACTAACTCTAAAAATGCCTTACCAAAAGGAGGAGATCCTCTGGTTAAGAATAACAAAGCTTCACACCCTAATAAGGCTCCAATTGTAAATTGGGACGGTTTGTCTAGTAGTCAAAGTGGAGGGGCAGCACCTCCAGACCCGAGTGGAGCAGTTGGGATAAACCATTATGTTCAAATGGTCAATACTTCTTATCGAATTTTCGATAAAAATGGAAATCCTTTAACTAGCCCAGCAACATTAGGATCTCTTTTAGGAGGTGTAAATGCTGGAGATCCTATTGTTATGTACGATAAGTTTGCAGATCGTTGGTTCTTAAGTCAGTTTTCTTATCAGAATGAGTTAATTGTTGCTGTATCTCAAACACCAGATCCAACAGGAGCTTATTATTTATATACTTTCGCTTTGTCTTCTTTTCCAGATTATCCAAAGTATTCAGTTTGGTCAGATGGTTATTACATTACTTCAAATAAATCTAGTGATAATGCATTTGTAATGGAAAGAGATAAAATGATTGCGGGAGATCCTTCTGCACAAATTATTGGTTTTACTATTCCTAATTTATCTACCCCTGGGTTCTTTAGTGTTCTACCCGCTTCTGCTAGTTCTACTTTGCCTGCTCCCGGAACTCCTAACTACCTGTTTTACTTTCAAGATGATGCTTGGAGTGGAGGGTCAGACCATTTAAAAATTTGGGAAGTAAACGTAGATTGGCTAACACCGAGTAACTCTTCTATTTCTAGCCCTCAATCTTTACCTGTTTCTCCTTTTGATAGTGAATTTGATGCCAATTGGCTTGATATTACTCAGCCAGGAACTAATGCTAAAATAGATGCTGTACCTGGAGCTTTGATGTATATGGGACATTATCGTACGTTTAACAATTATAACGCTATTGTTTTAAACCATACAGTAGATGTAAATGGTGCTAATTTAGCGGGAATAAGATGGTATGAATTGAGACAAACAGGAACAGGTCCTTGGACGTTATATCAAGAAGGAACTTTTAACCCCGATGGAGAGAACAGATGGATGGGAAGTATTGCTATGGATTATCAAGGAAATATTGGGTTAGCTTATTCGGTTTCAGGAGCAACAACATACCCATCTCTAAGGTATACAGGAAGGTATGTAAATGATCCCCTAGGACAAATGACACTTAATGAGGAGGTAATTGTAAATGGAACGTCTTCTCAAACAAATTCTGAACGATTTGGAGATTACTCTCAAATGACAATAGACCCTATAGATGATGCTACTTTTTGGTTTACAGGAGAGTATATTTCTAACGAATGGAAAACAAGAATAGCTTCCTTTAAAATAGTTAATGTTCCTGCAGATGATGTAGGTGTTTCTAGCGTAGATTCTCCAAATGATGGAATATTAACTTCAAGTGAATCAATAACAGTTAAGATTAATAACTATGGACTAGATCCCCAGTCTAACTTTCCTGTGTCTTATCAAATAAATGGAGGGACTGTTATTACAGAAACTTATAACGGAACTATAGCCCCATTCAATAATGTATCATATACCTTTAACACAACTGCTGACTTGTCTTCACTAGGTTTACATCATATAAAGTCTTTTACCGGTTTAATTAACGATCAATTTAATAATAATGACACTTTATTTTATAATGTGAAGCATTTAGGGAATGATGATGTTGGCGTTACAGTTATAACATCTCCTGCATCCTCAAGTGCACTTGGAAATAGTGAAACAATAGTTGTCTCAGTTAATAATTTTGGAGTATTAACACAGTCTAATTTTCCTATTTCTTATCAAATAGACAATGGACAGGTTGTAAGCGAAACATATACAGGATCTTTAGCTCCAAACACTTCTGACAACTATTCTTTTAGCACAACAGCAGATTTAAGTACTTTAGGGTTATACACTATTAAAGCATTTACCAGTTTACCTAATGATACCGATATATTTAATGATACTTCATCTATGGAGGTAGAACATGAGGTATGTTTACCAATGGGTGATTGGAGCTTTCAGGATGGTTTTATAAAAATAGAATTAGCTAACTTGGTTAATAATTCCGCTTGTTCTCCTAATGGATATGGAGATTATACTTCGGAAACAATAAATTTAGAAAGAAGTGTTACTTACGATTTAAAAGTTCAATCTGGTTTTGCGAACCAACACGGAACGGTTTGGATTGACTTTAATGATAATTTTACATTTGAATCTTTTGAAAAGTTATTAGACTCAAATTTTTTATTTGGAACTTCTATCGATACTTTTAGCCTTGCTATTCCTAATAACTCAACAATAGGTGAGCACTTAATGCGATTTAGAACAAATTATAATGCAAATATTGATGATGGATGTATAGATGTTAGTTATGGAGAAACAGAGGACTATACAGCAAATATAATCGCTTTTTCTGCTGTGGATGAAAAATATAAAGGAGTAGAATTGCAAGTTATCCTAAACGAGAATAAGCAATTAGTGGTAGAATTAAAGAACTTATCAGAAGAGGTTCAGCTAGAGATTACAAACTCAATAGGACAACAAATCTTTACAGGTAACTTTAATTCAAGTAATGGCTATAAAGCAGACGTCTCTATGTGCACACCTGGTTATTACTTAGTAAGAGTAAGCAATAAGAACATGAGTAAAATTCGTAAAATTTGGATTCAATAACTAGAACTAAACCAACTTGTTTAAGCTTATTTTTTTTACCCTTGCTTCATAAGAAGTGTTTAACATCTTTTTTAACTGATGCTTCAGTTTCTTTGGATCAGAAAGATTGATTTCATCTGCGTTAATTAGCAAGACAGGAAAATCATGCTCTTGCTTTAAAAAGTTGGTGTAAGCGTCTTCTACTTTTTGTAAATAGTCAATAGAGATTCCGGATTCATAAACTCTTCCTCTTTTTAAAATATTTTCTTTTAAAATAGAAACAGGTCGTTCCAAGTAGATCATTATATCTGGCCTTGGTAATGTTTTGAATAACGATTGGACGAGCTTTTCTACTAATTCAAAATCTGGGTTAGTTAAGTTCATCTTTGAAAAGATTAGACTTTTAGATGGAATATAATCTGTTACTATTTGCAAGTGTGTTTTATTGTGAAATTGAAATAACTGCCTACTTCGATCTAATATAAATTGAACTTCTGCATGCAGGATAAAGTCTTTGTTATTATAGAACTCCTTTAGAAAATCATTTTCTTCAAACTCCTCTAACAATAAAGAAGTTTTAAACTCCTCTGCAATAAAATTGGCTAAGGTTGTTTTTCCAGCTCCAATATTTCCTTCAACTACTATGTGGTTATACTTCAACATTAACTTTTGTTACTTCACTTGTGTTTTCAATTTCTAATAGGAGTTCTTTTACTGTTTTTTTTAATGTAGGAACAAGCCAGCTTGAGGCTAATTCTTCCAGAGGTTTTAAACAAAAAAGACGCTCTTGCATTCTTGGGTGAGGGACAATCAAATTAGCGTCATTAATTATTAAGTTATCAATCAAGATGATGTCAATGTCTATTGTTCTATCTGTGTATCGTTCTGTTAAACTTCTTGTTCTAGAAAGCGTTGTTTCTGTTTCTAGACAAAGGCTCAATAATGACTGAGGAGAGAGGCTGGTCTCTATTTCTACTGCAATATTAAAATAGGAGTTAGAAGAGTCATAACCAACGGCCTTACTTTCAAAAAAAGACGACTTATTTTTGATGTTAGTTTCTTTGTTTTTATTTAAAATATCAAGCGCTTTATCGAGGTAATGGATTCGGTTTCCTAAGTTACTACCCAATAATAAAAGTGCTTTTCTCATTCTATAGACAAAGGTAATTGATTAATGGTTTTACGGGGGGTAAAAATTATTAACATTCTTTTTTATTAATCCATAACCGTTTATAATTAGATAAAGCCACTCATGTAAAACTCTAAGCCTATGAAAGGTTTTTAAAATAGCTTTACTCTTGAAAAGTTAAAATAAACACTATGCATTATAAAATTGAATCGGTTTCTAAAAAGGGAGACTTTGCTTTTAAAGACGCTGAAAATAAAGAAGTTTTTAAACTAGTTTATGACAACTGGTTTACCTCTACAGGAAGAGCTAAAATTAATAAACAATCTTATTCTATAGAATCTAAAAACATATGGCAACATGAGTTTATTTTCAAAAAAGGAGAGGAGAAAATAGGATCAATGTCTTTTAATTTTAAAGGAAATGCAATTCTAAATATAGAGGGAGAGTATTATATACTTAAGTTTAAAGGATTATTAAACAGAAGGTTTGAACTGTTAGACGGAAAAGATAATGTGTTAATGGTTTTAAAGCCAAACATAAAATGGTCTAAATTACGTTATGAATATGATGTTGAAACCTCGGATTCTTTAGGTGAAAAAGAAGAGTTAATTAACTTATTTCTTTTTGCTTCCTACGCAGCAAACATAAGTACAAATTACTATTGGCAAGCATAAAAAAGTATAAACTAAAATAACAATTAAAAAATAAAATCAGTATGAAACCATTTTGGAGATCATTTTTCGCATCATCACTTGCTCTTATAATAATAGGAGGGCTTTTAGTAATTTTATTAGTAGGGGGGATAGCATCAGCTGTTTCAGGAGTTTTTAAACCTGAAGACAAAGTTAAAATAGAAGAAAACAGTGTATTACATATTCAGTTTAAAAACCCAATAAGTGAGCTTTCTTATACAGAATTTGATAAGCAAGCTTTAAGCTTAAAGCAAGCTTTTGGTCTTAGAGAAGTTAAGTTAGGGTTGGAAAAAGCTAAAACGGACGAAGATATTAAGGGAATTCTAATTAATAGTGCTTCAATGCCAGCTGGTATGGCAACTACTGAGGAGGTAAGAAACGCTATTTTAGATTTTAAGGCAGCGTCTGGAAAGTTTGTTATCGCTTATGGAGAGACTTTTACGCAAAAAGCTTATTACTTAGCAACAGTTGCAGATAGTATTTACCTGTACCCTGAAGGAATGGTAGAGTTTCAAGGGTTGGGAGTAGAGTATATGTTTTTTAAAAACGCAATTGATAAGTTAGGGCTAGACGTGCAAATAATAAGAGGAAGTAACAACAAATTTAAGAGTGCTGTAGAACCATTTATGTATGACCATATGAGTGATGCAAACAGAGAGCAAACCATGACTTATTTAACCGCATTATGGGATCAAATGTTGTTAGGAATTACTGCAACTAGAGGAATTACTAAAGCTGAATTAAACGAAATGGCAGACTCTGTTTATGTTCGCTCTGCTGAAACAGCAAAAAAATATAAATTAGTAGATGATTTAATCTACGAAGATGAATTATTTGCAAAATTAGAAGCTAAGTCTGGAACTAAAGAAGATGCTGAGTTAAGTTTAATTTCTTTTGAGAATTATTGTGCAAAAGCAGCTAAAAAGCAAAATTCTGAATTTAAGCTTGAAGATAAGAATATTGCTGTTGTCTATGCTGTAGGGGGAATAGAAAGTGGAAAAGGAGGCCCTTCTAAAATAGGTTCAGAAACAATTGCTAAGGCAATAAGAGACGCAAGAAATGATAAAAATATTAAAGCTATAGTACTTAGAGTCAACTCTCCAGGAGGGAGTGCACTTGCTTCTGATGTTATTTGGAGAGAAATGGTTTTGGCGAAAGAAAAAATGCCGGTAGTTATTTCTATGGGAGATGTTGCCGCTTCTGGAGGGTATTATATTTCTTGTCAGTCAGATCGTATTTTTGCACAGCCAAATACAATTACAGGTTCTATTGGAGTTTTTGGAATCTTACCAAACATTTCTAAACCGTTGGAAGAAAAGTTAGGGGTTACTCTAGATAGAGCATATACTAATAGACCTACTATGATGACAATAACCAGATCGCTTACAGAAGAAGAATATAGTATAGTACAAGAAGGAGTAGATGATATCTACACGGACTTTAAACAAAAAGTTGCTGACGGAAGACCAGGGTTAGATGTTGCTGGAGTTGACAGCATAGGACAAGGTAGAGTTTGGGCTGGAACAGATGCCTTAAAAATTGGGTTAGTAGATGAGCTAGGAGGAATAGATGAAGCTATCGCTTATGCTGCTAAAAAAGCAGAAATTAAAGAAGTAAAAATAAGTGTTTACCCTAAGAAAAAACAGGATAAGTTCATGGAAATTCTAGATCAATTTGACATGGATGCAAGCGCTTCAGTTATGAGTCCTATTGCACAAAAAATAGCTAGCTTTATGCAAGCTGTTGAAAAAGCAACAGCAACAGAAGGAGTGCAAGCTAGATTACCTTACGACATTATTATAGAATAAAAATAGCTCAAGATTGAATAAAAAAAAGGCGATCTAACTTAGGTCGCCTTTTTTATTTTACTTATCAAATTCGATGCTCCAAATACCTCTTATCTGATTTTCATCGTAACCTATAGCTTCATCTTCCGGGTACAATGCTTTTATTTTATCATAAGTGCTTAACTTAAGTTCCTGCTCTAAAGTTTCATGGCATTGCAAACACATTGCATTTGTTGTAATGGGAAAATAGAAGTTAACCCTACCGCCCTCTTCTTCAACAATTGGCTTCATCTCCTCTTTATTCATTAGTTGGGTTTTAAATGTCGCAACATGTGCTAACTCTACTTTATTTGCTCTGTTATTAGAGTTTCTTGGCTTATTCGACACTCTTTTTATTCGAGCATTGAATTCTGTGCTCAAGCTATCAGTAATTGGAATTGCTTGCACATTACAAAAAGTAACGGCGTTTTCTACCCCTTTTGACTGGATTGCACCCATTAAGTTTTTACCTAGCTGAGACTTTGTATACAATGCGTATTTCATTCCTATGTCTTCATAGGATAAAGTGACTTCACCTTTTGAATTCTTACCCTTTTTCCCACGTTGCTTTTTATAGTGATCATCAAACCATTCGGTTTTTCTAACTCACGAGTAAACAGGTAATCGGCTATTTGTTCAACGGTCTCTTTTGAGTATTCTGCTTTTGGCATTATTCCAAATTTTCTAACCGCTCCAGGCATTTTAGAGATTTCTTCCGATGGGTTTTCAACCCAATTTTGTATAGAACTAATAAAAGCATCCTTAGAAATACCATTCTCTAAATAATGTTTTTTTACGGCAATCATTGGAGGTGCAATTCTAGCATTTTCTCCTGCAATAGGACTATGACAAGCATTACAGTTTAGCTCCATTAGCTTTTTTCCTTCGTGAGTGGTATTATTGCTTACAACCTCTTTTATTACTTCTTCATTTTCGCAACTTGCCAAAAAAGCAAGAGAAGAAAACAGAATAATTATTTTTTTCATATTTTTAACTTCTAGTTAATTAGAACGCTTATCCTTATTACAAATAGACACTATTTTATTGAAAAAAACGGTAACAATTGTTTCTTAAGAAAATAATAATTGCCAAAAAACTACTTTCGGTTTGAACCAATGTAGGAAAGGAGGGTATAAGGTATAAGAAATTAAAAAAATCTTATTAACTTTACACTAATTAAATACGAGAAAGTATGGAATCGAAAAAAAGTAGCAAAGCTAACATGGAAAGCTTTTTCACAAAGATGGGTTATACCGCTTTGGGAGGAGTTATTGCTATGTCTGTTATATTGTGCACAATCGAATACCGTCGAGCAGAAGCAGAACAAAGGAAACTAGATTCTGCTGTTACTCTAGAAGACGAGGAAATAGAATTAATTGATTTGAGCAATGCTCCACCACCACCGCCACCGCCACCACCACCACCG
>JAGXIB010000122.1 GCA_024635865.1 Flavobacteriales bacterium | reverse complement strand
TCTCTACAGATATTCCAGTGACTATAGTTTACTGCTAGATAACTTCTAAGTTTAGCTACTCTTATAGGGTATAAATGACATGATATAGGTTTCTTAAAGTTAGTCTTGCCATTATTATAAGCTTCTTCAATTGAACACTTGGTTATATTGTTTTCGTCAAAAAACACAAAAGCGCATTCAGCATCATTTACCAAGGTTGTCACTGGCTCATTATCATCATCCATATAGAAAACACCTGTTTTAGCAACAGCATCTAGCCCTTCTTTCCTCATGTAAGGTTTTATAGCTTCTAAATTGTCTTCAATAATACCAATCTCTTCCTCCTCTAAAGGAGCTCCACTATCTCCTTCAACACAACACGCACCTTTACATGCTGATAAATCACATATAAAACGCTTTTCAAAAACATCTAAAGAAATTAACTTATTATCTATTTCAACCATATTCATTTCGTTTAATAACGCATCGCGAAATTAGCTGTTTTTTATACAACAGCAAGAAAATTCAATTGTAAACACTTTCTTTTTAAGAACTATTTTTTTTATTCATTATATTACAAAAACAATTTGTAACTTTGTTTCATTACGATGTATTCAATAGTTATATTAAAAATAACTAAATAATTTAAAACAACAATGGAGCAAAATTTAAGTGCTTTAGATCGTTTAAGAAACAGTGTTCATTTATTGATGAACAAATGTGTACAGTTAGAAACTCAAAATGAAGAATTGAGCGCTCAACTGAATAACTTAACTAGTAAAGCAACAATTAAACAAGCAGAAATTGAAGAGTTAAATGAAAAGTACAAAGTTTTAAAAATGGCAAAATCTTTAGAGGGAGCTTCTAGTGAGAACAAAGAAGTAAAGTTAAAGATTAATGAAATGGTAAGAGAAATTGATAAGTGCATTGCACTATTAAATAAATAAAATTATTGTATTAACATGAGCTCAACACTTTCTATCAAAGTGACTATTGCAGGTAGAACCTACCCACTTACGATTGACCGTAGTGAGGAGGAAGCTATACGTAAAGCGGCTGATGCTATAAATAAAAACGTTAAAGATTTACAGTCTAATTATGCTGTCAGGGATATGCAAGACCTATTAGCGATGACTTCTTTGCAGTTTTCTACAGATCTATTGAAACAAAATAAATCTGTGGAACAAGAACAAACAGAGAAAGAAGTTCAGCAATTAGACAAAGAAATCAAATCGTTTTTAAATCAATAAAGAAACTCTTTTTCTATTTCATTTTTTTGTTCTGAGAAACTAAATGATAGTTTTTCATTTAAATTAATAAACCGTGTGATTTAATTATTGCGCAACTAAGAAATAAAAGAATATGGAATTAACAAGTATTATCATAGGGATAGTTATTGGGATTATAGCTGGTATTGGTGTTGCTTATGTCTTTTTGAACAAAGGAATTGACGCTAAGAAAGAAGCTTTAATTAAGGAGGCAGAACTTAAGTCGGAGTCAATTAAGAAAGATAAAATTTTACAAGCAAAAGAAAAGTTTCTTTCTTTAAAAGAAGAGCATGAGAATACAGTCAATAGTAAAAATAGAAAACTCCAAGAAAAAGAGAATAAATTCAACCAAAAAGATAAAACGTTAAACAAACGTATTGAAGACTTTAACAGAAAGGATAAAGAAACTAATCGTTTAAAAGATCAACTAGCAAGACAAGTAGAAGTCTTTGAAAAAAAGCAAAATGAACTTGAAAAGATTCACTCAAAACAAGTTCAAGAGCTTGAAAAACTAAGTGGATATACTAAAGACGAAGCAAAAGAGCAGTTAGTTACAGCTTTAAAAGATGAAGCTAGAACTGATGCAATGGCTTACATACAAGAAATTCAAGAAGAGGCTAAGTTAAATGCAAATAATGAAGCTAAGAAAATAGTTATACAATCGATACAACGTGTTGCTACAGAAAAAGCTGTTGAAAACTCTGTTTCTGTCTTTAATATTGAAAGCGACGAAATGAAAGGTCGTATTATTGGTAGAGAAGGAAGAAACATTAGAGCGATAGAATCTGCTACTGGAGTAGAAATCGTTGTAGATGATACTCCAGGTGCAATTATGTTATCTTGTTTTGATCCTGTAAGAAGAGAGATTGCAAGGTTATCTTTACATCAGTTAGTGGCTGATGGAAGAATTCACCCAGCTAGAATTGAAGAAGTTGTTGCAAAAACTAAGAAATCATTAACTGAAGAGATTATCGAAACAGGAAAAAGAACTTGTATCGACTTAGGTATTCATGGATTACACCCTGAACTAATCAAAATGGTCGGAAGAATGAAATATCGTTCATCTTATGGGCAAAACTTGTTACAACACTCTAGAGAAGTTGCTAACCTTTGTGCTACAATGGCCTCTGAACTAGGACTAAACGCTAAAGTTGCCAAAAGAGCTGGACTACTCCATGACATAGGTAAAGTTCCCGAAAATGAACCAGAATTACCTCACGCTATTTTAGGAATGAAGTTAGCTGAAAAGTATGGTGAAAAACCAGACATTTGTAATGCTATTGGAGCTCACCACGATGAAATAGAAATGACCACATTAATTTCTCCTATTGTTCAAGTATCAGATGCAATCTCTGGAGCTAGACCAGGTGCTCGTAGAGAAGTTGTGGAATCTTACATACAGAGAATTAAAGACTTAGAAAATGTAGCATTAGCAAAAGATGGTGTAACCAAAGCTTATGCAATACAAGCAGGAAGAGAGTTAAGAGTTCTCGTAGAAAGTGAGCATGTAAGTGATAAACGTGCTGATGAGTTATCTTTTGAAATATCGCATCAGATACAAACAGAGATGACATATCCTGGACAAGTTAAAGTGACAGTAATAAGAGAGAAAAGAGCAGTAGCTTACGCTAAATAAAAATTGATGAACCAGCGTTTAATAAATGATATTATACAATGGGACGTTAAAAATTGGGCTAGGCTAATTGAAATTTGGAGGACTATCATAGAAGATAAAGAATTAAAAAATGCTCTAGCTCTTGGAGAAAGAGAAGGAGGATTATCTTTATGGTTAGCATTAAATAATAAAAATGTTACTTGTACCGATTATAGAGATTTTAAAAATGTTCCATTAGAACTTCACTCGAAACATAAAGTAGAAGACAAGGTAAATTATTCTCAGGAAGACGCTACTAATCTCAGTTTTGAAAATGACTCATACGATATTGTTATTTTTAAATCAATGTTAGGTGCACTTGGAACTAATACAAAACAAAAACAAGCACTTAAAGAAGCTTATAGAGTTCTAAAACCTGGTGGTTACTTGCTATTTGCTGAAAATTTAAAAGCTTCAAGATTACATCAATTTGCAAGAAAAAAATTTATTTCATGGGGAGAGAATTGGCATTACCCTTCACTTGATGAAATACAAGAACAATGTAGTGATTTTGAGTCTTTTGAGTATGAAACTCATGGGCTTTTATCTCCATTTGGAAGAAGTGAAAATCAGCGTAAAACTTTAAGTTTACTAGACCATACATTCAGGTATATAACTCCTGAAAGCTGGAGGTATATTCTATTTGGTATTGCTCAGAAGTAATTCTTTGTATCTTTCTTTTTGATTATAAAAACTATAAATAAAATCAGTTGACCTTAAAAATCTAACTTTTCCATTTGTCTTATTTTTTACTTTGTCTATAAATGATGAGTCATTGTAGTAAGAAGGATATACATTACTCGCATAATTAACTATACGAGTTTGATTTGATATTAATTTATTCTCTAATAGAAACTTTGAGACATAGGCTTTAAGTTCTTCACTACTTTTTTCCTGAAAAGGCTTTGGAAAAATCCCTGCACAAAACAACTTTTGATTTTCTTTTAACTGACTTTTAACTTGAAAAGTCATATCGCTTAATCGATGTATTACCTCATCTCCATTTGTTCTGATATAAGAGAATGGTCTACCCGAAACATTTTCTAAAATTAGATGTACATGAATATAATCTACTTTTCTCGTGTTCAGTCTAATCTCGCTCCCATCCTCAAGAACTATTAAAGAAATTTTTGATAATGATGTTAATACTAATTCTTTTGTCGTGAGAATTAAATTACCTTCAATATTAAACAATTCAACTCTATCATTTTTTAAAACAACTTTATCAACAGCTGAATTTAACTGAATATTTAGATCGTGCTTCACAACTAATTCATTGAGTGAATTCTTCAACTCTAATGTTCCTTTTGAAGGGTATAAATAGCTAGAGGGAAATAGAGAAAACCTTAGCTCTGGTGAAGCTAACGTTTCTCTTAAATTGGTTATGTTTTTTAAAACTTTTTGAATAGAAATAATATTTGACTTCCAATCATATGGAATCATTTTGTTTCGAAATAAAATAGTAGGTTGAGGACTAAGTTTTATTAACTCAAGATTAAATAACTCACTTATTAACTGATAAGTTTCTTTATTGTAGCTCCAAATATGACACCCTAACTCAACCTCTGGAAAACCAGAGCGATTTATTGTTGTCCAAGCCCCCCCTATCTCCGAACGTTCTTCAATATTAATTACTGATTGATCTTTGGACTTTAGATACATAGCTTCAATAATAGCTATAGGACTAGAACCTATAATTACTCTATCTATTATTTCCATGTAAAATTAATTTTTGTTTCAAAATTAAGCGATTCTTAGTTTGTATCAAATGATTAATGTAATTTTACAATTAATATTATTATTAGTAATCAAATGATAAAAGACAAAACGGTATTGATAACAGGTGGAGCAGGATTTATTGGATCTAACATCGCTGAAAGATTATTGAAACAAGATAATATTGTAATTTGTTTAGATAATTTCTCTACAGGTAAAAAAAAAAATATAGCCCACTTACTTAAAGAGGATAACTTTACTTTAATTGAAGGCGACATAAGAAATCTTGAAACTTGTAACAATGCTGTAAACGGTGTAGATATTATTTTACACCAAGCAGCATTAGGTTCTGTCCCTAGATCTATTAATGATCCAATTACGACTAATGAAGTTAATATCTCTGGTTTTTTAAATATGCTCGTAGCAGCAAAAGAGAACAACATCAAGCGTTTTGTATATGCTGCTAGCTCCTCTACTTATGGAGACTCTAAAGAATTACCTAAAGTAGAAGAAAACATAGGAAATCCTCTTTCTCCATATGCTGTCACTAAATACATCAATGAACTTTATGCCAATGTATTCTCTTCTTTATATGGACTAGAAGTAATTGGTTTAAGATACTTTAATGTTTATGGAAGAAAGCAAAGCACAGACGGAGCTTACGCTGCAGCTATTCCAAAATTCATTACGTCATTTATAAAACTAGAATCTCCTAAAATACATGGCGATGGAACGCAAACAAGAGACTTTACATATATTGACAATGTAATACAAGCTAATGAGCTTGCGGCGACTACCACAAACGCAGATGCATTGAATCAAGTCTATAATGTAGCCTGTGGAGAAGAAACTGTTTTAAATGACTTAATTGATCAAATAAAAACTCAATTGGGTAGGTTTAACCCTGAAATTCTAAAGATAAAGTCGACACACGTTAAAGAAAGACAAGGTGACGTTAGGTACTCATTAGCTTCTATAGAAAAAGGAAAAAGGTATTTAGGTTATAAGCCTACGCATACTTTTGGGCAAGGCCTAGAAGAAGCAATAGATTGGTATTGGAACAATTTAAAGTAATTTTTTACGTTTTTTACTAAAATAATTTAGCTGATGAAGTTTCTTAACGATGCTTACATTAAAAATATAACTGTCTTATTTTCTGGTAATGTCTTTGCTCAGATTATCCCATTTATTCTAGCTCCAATTATAACACGTATATTTTCTCCTGAAGAACTAGGAGTTTACGGCAACTTTATTGCTATCACAACACTGATAAGCATTGTGGCAAATGGAAGACTTGAATTAGCATTAGTCCTTCCCAAAAGTGATAAAAAGGCAATCCAGCTCCTAAAATTAGGTCTAAAAATTAGTGTTGGAGCTTCACTAATTTCTATTTTTATTCTACTTCTTAAAACACCATTAGAAAACTTTTATCAAACAAATCTTATAGCTCAATTTTTACCTTTTGTAGCATTAACGGTCTTTATCATTTCGACACATAATCTACTTACGCAGTGGCTAGTTAGAAAAAAAGTTTTTTACTCTATTTCATTAATTAAAATAATACTTTCTTTAAGCACCAACCTACTCTTTGTATTATTGGGTTGGTTAAACTTTGGAGTTTTAGGTCTTATCTATGGTTATCTAGCAGGATTTTTATTTACAACAATTATTTTGTTTTTAATGACTAATAAGTACTTAAAGTGGAACTCATCACAAGTAAAACCCAATAAAGAACTACTTATAGAATATAAAGAGTTTCCGTTAATTAATAGCGTCCATGCTTTTTCAGACATTCTTTTTCAAGACTTTATCATTTTAGCCATTATAACTAGCCAGTTTGGTCTAATTACAGCGGGCCTATAT
>JAGXIB010000121.1 GCA_024635865.1 Flavobacteriales bacterium | reverse complement strand
GGGCTATCCATTGTATCTTTTTAGTCTGTTCAGTTGCATTTAACTATTGAATCGGATTGCGATAGACTAAAAAGGATGCCATTTCTATCCCTCACGCAAATTTAGATAAGATTAAAAAGAGAACAGAATTGAAAATATAAAAACAATTCCTAATTAAAATTAAACAGATTATAAACTAGATTGTACCTTAACCAATGATACCAAAATCACTAATCATACAAGGCATTTATTCTTATCAAGAGAAACAAGTCATAGATTTTGAGAAATTAACTCAGTCTAAATTATTTGGTGTGTTTGGTGCTGTAGGTTCAGGAAAGTCAACGTTGTTAGAAGCTATTTCATTTTCCTTATATGGAAAAACAGAACGATTAGGTCTAAGAGATAACTTAGGTTATAACATGATGAATTTAAAGTCTAGTGAGTTATTCATTGATTTTGAATTTGAGAATTATGATAATAAAAGGTACCGTTTTATTGTAGAAGGGAAAAGAAATTCTAAGCGTTTTGATGATGTTAAAACTTTTCAGAGAAGAGCTGCTGTCTATGAAAATGGAAAGTGGAATCCTCTAGAAAGCTCTTCTGCTGAATCTATTTTGGGACTATCCTACGATAATTTCCGAAGAACAATCATTATTCCGCAAGGAAAGTTTCAAGAATTTCTGCAATTAAAAGACAAGGAACGAACAGAAATGTTGAAAGAAATCTTCAACCTCTCTAAATACGATTATTTTTACCAAATTGCTTCACTTGGTAGTACAAACGATAAAGCTAAAGAAAAATTATTAGGGCAACTTTCTCATTACGAAAACTTAAACGAAGAGGCTATCACTCTTATTTCTGCTAATTATAATAAAAGCTTAGAAGCCAGTCAGACGATTAAAAAGGAGTTAGAAGTTATAAGTACACAAGAGAAGAGTTTGGCTTTACTAAAGGAATCTTTTACCCGATTGGCTTCTAAAAAAGAAGCCTTAGTTATTCATCACAAACAAAAAGACGAAATAAAGGTTAACGAGACCACTTACAATAAGTATGAATATGCTTTAATTCACTTTAAGGATAGGCTGGCTCAGTTAGATAAGTTAACAACTAAGGAGTCCAAGCTAAATAGAGATTTGCTTGGAAGTAATAGCGAACTAAAGCTTACTCAAGGAAAACTTAAGCTTAAAGAAAAAGAGCAAGCTCAATTAAAAGTAGCCTTTGATAAAATTCCACAAGAAGAAAAAAAGATCAAAGACCTGTTGCTAATCCTTAAAATTAATGACTCGAAAAAAGTTTTAAAAGACAATGAAGAAAGCTTAACAAAAGGAAATTCATTTATTAAAAATCTAAACCTAGAAATAGAAACAATCGAAAAGGAGTTAAGCATTTTAGAGAAAGAGTATTCTGAAGCAAAACAAAAACAACTTTCAGGTAGTTCAGAAACGTATACAGAGTTATTAATCTGGTTCAGTGAATTCGAAAATTATCAAGCCGAAGTTAAGCGATTAGAGAAAGAAATTTTAGAAGAAACCAATTCTTATCAACGTCAAAAAGAAGCAATAATCATTCAATTAAAAGGTTCGCTAAAAGAGGTCGAATTAGAAAATGATAGTCAACTAAAAGCGATAATTATAAAGGAAGATAACGCATTAATAAAAGCAAAAAAAGAAGAGCAGAATTTAATCAAACAACATACCGATTTTAAGGTAAAACAAGAATTAGAAAAATGGTCTAACCAAATAGAAGAAGGGATGCCTTGTCCGCTTTATGGAGCATTAGAACACCCCGTAGTGATGAGCTCAGCATCTGTAAATGAACAGGTCTTGGTAGCAGAAAAAGAACTTTCATTAGTTAAAGAAAAAATAAAAGTTATAGACTTTAACTTTCTGAAATTAAATAGTTTAAGTAGTTTATTTTTGCAAGAAAAAGAAAAGATGACTATTTTGACGCGTTCTAAGGAGCAGTCGATACAGAAGCTTAATTTAAAAGAGCAGTCGTTTAAAAACAAACCATACACTATTAAAGATGCTGACTTGGTTAAAAAAGATTTTGAAGTTTTTAAGAAGCAAGAAAATGCTTTGAAAATTTTAAAAAGTAAGATTGAAAAACAACATGAATGTTTACGAGATGACTTTAAGAAAAAAGAACAATATAAAGCCCGTTTCGAAAGTATTGAAACAAAGACAAAAACGGCGTTATTAGAAATTAATACTTACCAAGAACAGTTACTTCTTTTAAAGCCTTCTAACTATAAGGACAATAAAGAAATTGAGCTAAAATTAGAAGAACTGGAAGCTTCAATTACCAAAACGAAAGTTAATATAGAAACGATAGAACTTGAGTTAAAAGAACTCACTAAAAAGGAAATAATAGAGCAGGAAAAAATTAACACATTAACTAAAGAACTGACTAGCTTAACTCAAGAAATAACTGCTGAGAAAGAGTTATTAACGACGGATTTAGCTAAGTCACCTTTTGATACTAAAGCTGATGTTATCGAGTTATTGAACTCAGAGATTAACTTGCAAGTATTAAAAAAGAAAGTAAACGACTATAAATTAACAGAGCACGCACTACAGACTTCAATAGTACAACTAGAAAAAGATTTAAAAGGGCAAACTTTCGACAATGAAGCATATAAAAAACTTCAACAAGAGGTAGTTGCTCAAACAAAAACATTAGAAGTTGAAAATGAACAACGTATAAAGCTAGCGAATGAATTGGAAAAAGCGCAGAAAGACCTTAAGTTAAAAATAGAGCTTTCTAATCAATTAAATTTATTAGAACTAAGAGCAGAGAACATTTCAACCTTAAAGAGCTTATTTAAAGGAAGTGGTTTTGTTAATTACATTTCTAGTGTTTATTTACAAAACTTGTGTAGCGAGGCTAATATTCGTTTTTCTAAATTAACCAAACAGCAGTTAAAACTCGAAATTAACGATAAGAATGAATTCTTAGTTAGAGATTTTTTAAACGAAGGAAAGGTGAGGAGTGTTAAAACATTATCTGGGGGACAATTGTTTCAAGCTTCGTTGTCATTAGCGCTTGCACTAGCCGAAAGTATACAAGAGCAAAATAAAGCCAATCAAAACTTTTTCTTTTTAGACGAAGGTTTTGGTTCACAGGATAAAGAATCATTACAAATAGTATTTCAGTCTTTAAAAGCCTTAAGAAAGGAGAACAGGATAGTAGGAGTAATTTCTCATGTAGAAGAACTACAGCAAGAGATTTCAACTTATCTAGAGATTGAAAACCATAATGATATTGGCAGCGTAATAACTAAAAGTTGGGGTAGTCAATAGTTTATTTAACAAAATCTGTTCCGTCAAGAGTTAGAGTATTTCCTGATACAGAAAATTGTACAGTAAAAGGAGAAGCTAATGTTGGAGAAACACCACAAAAGTCAGAAACACTTTGAGGAGTAATGCTAACACTACTTCCTGAAATTGAATAAGTAAATTGAGTGAAAGTTCCTCCATCTGAACATGTATTATTACAATCTATTTGACCAATAGTACCAGAGGTAGAAGTCGAAAAATTAAAATAGTTTTTTGCCCCTGAAGCATTAGTACATGCAGAGACTTGATTCCATTTACCCAGCAAAGGATTACTAGTCGATGTGCTAGCTCCATTACCACTAGAATTGCTATATTCAGGTAGTTTTCCATCTTCATAAAAATATGTTTCTCCCCATTCTAGTTTGCGCTTAGGTTTTATCTTTTCTACTATTTGCATTACAATTTTCCTTCCTTGTGACGAATAGTCAGAACCACTTCCTCCTTCATCTATTAATAAAAATCTTATTTTTTTAGTCGGATCAACATTTGGGTAGTGCTCTTCCCATTTTATTCTAACAGTAAAATACCATTTGTCGAAAATGTTTTCTCTTAAAGAAACATAATCATTGTAGTTTGATTCAAAATCCTGAATCTCAATATCTTTTTTCCCTTTATCATGTTTACCAACATAGACTGTACAATTCTGACATTCTTGATAGGGAGGTCTTATTTTAATAGTATTATCATAATCTAAAAACTTCTGTTTTTTACATCCAATCGAAATGACTGAAACTAATAAAATTAATATTAAACTATTTTGTCTGATTTTGTTCATGATTTCGATTATTCTACTCTAAAAGATTATTTTAGTAAATTTTAATTTAAAAAAGCATAGTTACAAAAAAAAGTAATATTTATTGATACCCGAGTTGTAGATTTTTATCTTTACAAACTAAAATCATTCAAAATGAATCTTAACCAAAGAATAAATAGTTTAGTTCAATTAGGGAAAGTAATGTCGGCTGTAGGTCTTCAAAGACCTTGGAAAGATTTTGAATTAGGAATTACAGAGGAAGAGTATATATCTTTATTAGAAAAGGTACAGACAGTTAGACATTATAATGGTTGGTTTACAGAAAAAGAAGTATTATTTTCTTTCAGATCTTGGGGAGAAGCGTTGACTAAAGTAAATCTAGAAAAATGGCTTTCAGATTATGAAATTAAGGAAGACATAACAAGGTCTATCGCTATTATTATGGCTGGTAATATACCAATGGTCGGTTTACATGATTTAATCAGTGTTTATATCTTAGGAGGAAAAGCAAAAGCTAAACTCTCTTCAGATGATAATGTGCTTATACCAGCCCTTGTTAAAGTCTTAGCTTTGTTTGATACCAATGTAGAAGAAAGTATTCAGTTTATTCCTTTTAAATTAGAAGGCTTTGATGCTGTTATTGCTACAGGAAGTAATAATACCGCTCGATATTTTGAAACTTATTTTGGCAAGTATCCAAACATAATACGTAAAAATAGAACATCAGTTGCTCTTTTAAATGGAAATGAATCTAAAGAAGAGTTAGAACATTTAGCTAACGATGTCTTTCAATATTATGGTTTAGGCTGTAGGAATGTAACAAAGTTGTTTTTACCTAAAGGTTATGATTTAGATCTAATTTTTGGAGCATTTTTTAATCATATTTATGTGACTCAAAATAATAAGTATGCTAACAACTATGACTATCACAAGGCAGTTTACCTAATGGAGCAAGAAGAAATGATAGAAAATGGATTTCTATTAATGAAAGAAGATAAAAGCTTGCACTCTCCAATAGGAATGTTGTTTTATGAATTCTATGATGATAAAGAGAATGTAGAAACTTATTTAAAAGAAAATGAATCTAAAATACAATGTGTTGTAGCACAAGACCAAACACCTTTTGGACGTTCTCAACAACCCCAATTATGGGATTATGCTGATAATATAGATGTTATTGATTTCTTAATTCAGATATGAGC
>JAGXIB010000120.1 GCA_024635865.1 Flavobacteriales bacterium | reverse complement strand
GAGAAAGGGCTTCATTAGGAGAGATTTCTGATGCATTAGAAACTTCATTTAAACGTTACACTGCTACAATTCGATCTATATCGGGTGTTTATTCTACAGAAGCTATGGGAGATAAAGATTTTGAGAAAGCAATTCAATTATCAAATGAATTTGATAAAGTTGCTGGTCGTCGACCACGTATTATGGTGGCAAAGATGGGACAAGATGGCCACGATAGAGGAGCTAAGGTGGTAGCGACTTCATTTGCAGATATTGGGTTTGATGTAGACATTGGTCCTTTATTTCAGACGCCAGCTGAAGCAGCAAAACAAGCTGTTGAAAATGACGTTCATATTTTAGGTGTATCTTCTTTAGCAGCAGGTCATAAGACACTCGTTCCTCAAGTAATGGATGAGTTAAAGAAACTGGGTAGAGATGATATCATGGTGATTGCTGGAGGAGTTATCCCACAACAAGATTATCAGTATTTATTCGACAAAGGAGTGGCTGCTGTATTTGGCCCCGGAACGAAAATTAGTAAAGCTGCTCAAGATATTTTAAAACTATTGATTGAGGCTTATTCGGAGTAGATATGAAAGTTTTTTTATTGTTTTGTTCAATTTTTTTTATTTTTTCATGTTCTCAAAATGATGATTATCAAATTTTAAATAAATTTAATTCACATGATTATAAGGCAATAAATGAAATTTTAAAAGAATTCGGAGGGAATTGTAATTATAAAAAGGGACCAGCTTTCAATATCTTAAATGAAGATCGATTCTTTTTTTTAGAGTTAAAAAATAGTAAGGTAATTGAACTTTTAGCTATAGAACATCCCCAGTTAATGGTTTTGTCAGCATCAAAGATTGCGTATATCTATTATTATAGTTTAAAAGGATATAAAATTAAACCAGCTAAAGTAGATGTTAGCTTAATTACTAGAGCAAACAAATCTCTAGATTTTTCTTTTCCTTTTGAAGATTTACGTATTGATAGCTTTTTACTTAATTCTTCAGTTTTTCTATATTATTTAAGGGACATAAATGAGGTTGTTGAATCACCTATAATAATTTCAAAGAAGCTTAAAAAGGGGTTAAAGAGTATTGATTTTAAAGAGTATAATTATAATTTATGTAATGAAGCTGGGATTATTAAAAGCTGGGATTTTGTTGGTTTTAATAAGTCAGAAGTCAAAAATATAATAGACTTAGTATTTATACTAAAAAGAGATAAAAGAAATACTCCGATTCACTTGACATTTAATTTAGGAACAAAGAAGTTAATAGGCTTCAAATTTGAGTGGTAAATTCATGTCTCCCCAAGAGAATAACAAAGTAAAATTTTTAATAATACTAGGATCATAAATTCTGTTTTATCAGGTTTATTAATGTATTACAGCCTAAGTGAAGTTTGTTTTGATAAATCAAATAATTAGTTCTTGGCATGCATCTTGTATTTTATGTTTTAACTATAAAATATAAGCATATGAAAATCATCACTACTTTAATCGGGTTACTAGTCTTATCACCAGTCGCTTTTGCCAATTCAACCTTGAATTTAGTATTAAATGGAGGAAACGCTTTCACTGTTTATTTAGACGCTGAAAAATATCAAACATCATCAACCATTCGTTTTCAAAATTTATTTGCTGGAAGACATACCTTGTCTGTCATAAATAAAGATCTTCATAACCCTACTTCTCTATACAATGGATTTGTGGATATTGAGGATGGAGAAGTTTTGTATGGAGTAGTTTCAAATGGTAATTTAACCATCTCAACTCAGCGAAATAATAACACCAATCAAAACTCTTTTGGAGGTCATAATAATTGCAATGAAGTTCAACCTTCTCTTCACAATAATCACCAATTTGGAATGAACGAACAAGTTTATAATCAACTATTTCAAGACTTTTCTTTTGCAACAGACAGTAGAAAAGCAAGAATGTTAATTAATAAAGCGCAAAGACATGGGATATCAAGTAATCAAGCAAAGCAATTATTGAATGAGTTTTCGTTTGATTCTCAACGATTATCTACTGCTAAACAATTGACAGATGCTATTATAGATAGGCAAAATTATTGGACAGTAGGAGAGACGTTCACTTTCTCATCAAGTAAACAGCAATTTTTAAGACATTTGAATAATGGTAATTACAATCAAAATGGTAACTCTAACGGAAACTGTATTCCGCGACCAAATCCAAATCATCCAAATCATTCTTTTGGAATGAATCAACAATCTTTTCAAACATTGAAAAGGTTAATAAGAGATGAAAGTTTTGACAACAAAAAGAAGCAACAAGTTTTAGTTGCAGTGAAACATGGGAAAATTTCGGCTCAGCAAATGACTCAATTATTAACAGAGTTTACATTTGATGCTAATCGTTTAGAAACTGCTAAAGCTGTAATTCCATTTATTTCAGATAAAGAAAACTATTGGATGGCTGGAGAAACGTTTACTTTTTCGAGTAATAAGAGTAGCTTTTTAAAGGCTTTGAATTAGAATTGAATCACTAAAAATAATCAAGTTCATTTAAACCACCTCTCTATTTATTAGTGAGGTGGTTTTTAGTTTAAAAACCACAAAAATCAGTAAAAATATTTTCAGCATTTTCACCGTAGTCTTTATCTATGCAGTATTGTAAATCTTCGCATCCCAATCCTGACTGATTACTAAAAATGTGAGCTAATCCTCTGTTAAACCTAGCGTCTAGGTAATCCATATCAAGGTCAATCGCCTTTGAATATGATTTTTTAGCTTCAAAATACTCTCCATAAATCATCTGTACATTTCCTAAACTATTCCAATACTCAGGGTTTTCACCATCTTGATTCAATAGGTTTGAGATGTCATTAATTGCACTGTTATAATCTCCTAATGTTTTTTTAGTATATGCCCTATTGAATAACGCATTTTTGTAGTTAGGATCTAGCAATAAAGCAGCATCATAATCTTTCATTGCTCCTTTAAAATCACCTAATTCTTTTTTCAAGAGGGCTCTAGCGAAAAAGATACTCTCGTCTGTTTTGTTTAGAGAAAGAGCAGTGTCTATATAAAGTTTAGCTTCCTTTTTGTTATTTAACTTTAAGTAAGTTATTCCTTTGTTAAAGTAAGCCATGTCGAACTTGTTATTGATACTAATTGATTTATCAAAGTATTTAATCGCTTCATTTAGCTCATTTTTTTAAATTTAGAGAGTCCCATCAAGTCGTATGCTTCAAAAGAATTTTCATTCAACCTCAATAAGCTGTCTAACATTTCTTCTGCTTTATTGAAGTCTTCTGCTAAGAGAAGAATTTTACTTTTTCTTAAAAGAAAATATTCAATATTAAATCCATTTTTCAGTAAAGTGTCTAAATCTAGTATTGCTTGTTCATATTTTTTAGTTAAAACCAAATCATCGACTCTATCAAGCCTGATCTCATTATTTTCAGGAGAAATTTCCAAAGCTTTGTTTAAATCAGATAAAGCACCCGTGTAGTTAGAGGTGATGACCTTGACAGCTGCCCTTTCATCATAAGCGATATCAGAATAGGGGTTAATTGAGATTGCTTTGTTATAATAGTTAATAGATTCTTTGTAACGCCCCAATAGTTGATATAATTTAGCTGCTTTCATGTAAGCCAAGGCGTCACTATTATCTAATTCAATAGCATTGAGATATTCTAGCTCAGCAGCTTCCCAATTTCCAAACCTCAAATGATTGTCTCCGTTTTGAAGCAGGATTGATCCTTCAGACCTTGCAGATGATTGTGCATTAATAAATAAACTATTCAATAGCAAAAGATGAAGAATGACAACGGTTTTAAAACACATAACTATAATTATATTCTGTAATATTAATAAATATAAAATTGAGTTTGAGCTTAAAAAATGTTAATTAAAGGCGTTTTAACTGTAAAAGTCTTAATTAATGGAATGAAGGTTTAATAAAGTCGCTGTATATAATTATCTTTATGACAAAATTAGAGTTATGAGACCAGTTACAATATATGCAGAGAGTACTCCAAATCCTTCAACAATGAAATTTGTTGCTGATGTGATGTTAATAAAGGATGGTCAAACTGCTGAGTTTTTATCACAATCATCTGCAAAAGGTCATAGTACCTTAGCTGCTGAATTATTTAACTTTCCTTTTGTACAAGGGGTTTTTATTGCTTCCAATTTTATTACTATAACAAAGTCTGATGCATTGCAATGGGAATATGTTTCTAATGAACTTCAAGCATTTATGGTTGATTTTGTAAAAGAAAATGAAGTTATTGTAGAAAAAATTCCGACTACTTTAGACAATAGTTCTAATGAAGAATCTTCATCAACTTCTAAAACCGCTAAAAATGCTCCAGTAATTAAGACTGAAACAGACCAGCTAATTGTAGATTTACTAGAAGAGTATGTAACTCCTGCAGTTGAAAGTGATGGTGGTGCAATTCATTTTCAATCGTTTAACGATACCACAGGAACTGTTACGGTAGTTTTGAAAGGATCTTGTAGTGGTTGTCCTTCTTCTACTGCAACGCTTAAAGGAGGAATAGAATCGTTATTAAAATCACATATGCCAGAGGTACAAGAAGTTGTAGCTTTAGCTGATTGATAATGCTAACTGAATATCAAACAATAAGATCAAAGTCAGATAGTTTTTTTAAAGAAAAAGGAAGTAAGTTCTACTCTTTTGCATTTCCAGTTAAATCGGAAGAAGAAGTTAAAGACTGTATAAAATCTTTGAAAGAAGAGTTTAAAGATGCAGGTCATCATTGTTATGGATTTAAATTAGGAATAAATGGAGAGCATTACCGTTATAGTGATGATGGGGAACCTAACAATACTGCTGGAAAACCTATTTATGGACAATTAAATTCATTTGAAGTTACCAATGTTTTAGTTGTAGTGATTCGTTACTTTGGTGGAACTAAATTGGGTGTTGGAGGCTTGATTCAAGCCTATAAAGAGGGAGCAAAATTAGCTTTAGAAAATGCATCAATCATAACAGAAGAAGTAACAGAAGATGTAAAAATTCATTTTAAATATGAAGAAATGAACGTTATGATGAGTTTGGTAAAGATTTTTGATTTAAAAATAATAAAACAAAAATTTGAGTTGGATTGCTTAATTGTTTTAGAATTTCCAATTAAAAAGAAAGAAGAATTATTCTTAAAACTAAATGATTATCCAAAACTAGAGATCAAATAGTAATTAGTTTTTTTCAATGTGCGTTTTAGAAGTTAAAAACTGACTTAATGCGACTTGTAAAGAGTCCGTTATGTTTTTACTAAGGTGTAACATATAAGCTTCATGTTCTTCATGGTAATCGTGCGTACTTAGTTTCCAATAAGAGATGCCCTCAAGTGGAATACTGTCTTGTTGAACCACTTTATGTAGTGCATCGACGGCTAGTTTTCTTTCATTTAGATTATTTGCTACATCTTGCCATATTAAAAGGGTATCAAAGTTGTCATTAGAAAGTAAGCTATAACCATATCCTTGCCAAGGGGCTGTAGTACAGTTTTCTTTTTTTGTATAGCCTAGTTCAGTAAAGAATAGAGGTTTATCTATTATTTTTTGATTTATTTTAAACAGGTTAATAGCTTTAAAAACTTTTCCCCAGCCTTTAATTAATTTTGTAGATAATAAAGAGTCTGTAATCGGCTTACTTTCTATTTTTCTTAAAGGGAAGTAAGCATTAATACCAATGAAGTCCAACTCATCCCAAAAGTTTACTTCATTATAGTTATCGAAGTTGGCTGCTAATGTAAGTTTTCCTTTGTAGAGTTTTCTTACATTATGAATGATAACTCTCCAGCAACTGTCTAAGAATATTCTATCTGTATTGATTAGGTCGATGTAATTACTGTCACTTGTATGGGAAACTTGGGTTGACCAATCTAGGTTAGATTTAATTTTAGAAAGAATATGTTTTTTATGATTCTTATCAATTGGAGTTCCATACTCCCAAATGTTTTTACTTTCAAGTTGTTTTTGGTAGTTTAAAATTTTGAGTTCATGGTTTTTTTGACTTTTTTCGTTAGAAAAGTATTCTAAAATTGGAGGAAGAGAATCAATCAGAACAGTTGAAGTTAAAGCATTTAATTCACTTCCAATGGCTAAAATTTCAACGCCTTCTCTTTCACATATTTTAGACCACATTTCTACCCAGTAATTATAACGTGAAAACCATTCTTTTTTCTGTTGTTTAGTTTTTGGGAAAATCATTCCGTGCCATTTGAATGGATTACCTTCATATTCATGCTGTAAAGCAACGCTTAAAACCAGAATAACATGTATGTGGTGATATTTTATCGCACGTATCTCTCTGATTACATTAGCAGAATCTTCTTTTTCCCACCAAATATGATCACTATTCCATACTCCTTGTTTAGCGTAGGCTGTAACTTGGGCAGTATTCATGCCTGTTGCTCCTAATTCTTTTGCCCACTGAACTTGATCTGTTTCATTGATTTGAATTCCACCCACGTATTTGGTTAAACTAGAAATTGGTGAGGGTTTAGAACTTAAGATAGCATCGTTTTTGATCCCTTCTTTAATGTCTATATTATTGCAACTGACTATTACAATAAAAAATACAACAGGTAAAATTACGAATAGACCAAACCTAATAAGAAAGTGGGGTTTAAAAAAGGAAGTAGGGTAACTCAAAATAATAGGCTTAGATTAAAAATTCTTTTCTAAATAAATTAAGGGCATAGCTAGATGCAACAGAAATATTTCGTTCCCTATTATTGAACGGCAATAGTAATTTTTGACTAATAGTTCTATTAGCCGATGATACTGCTATCCAAACAGTTCCTACTGGCTTTTCTTCAGTACCTCCTGTTGGTCCTGCTACTCCTGAAGTGGCTATCGAAAAATCTGTTTTTAGTAGCAAACGAACATTACTAGCCATTTGTTCAACTACTTCTTTGCTGACTGCACCATTTGTTTCAAGATCAATTTCAGAGACTTTTAAAATAGATAATTTAACTTCATTTGCATAAGAAACTATACCTCCCATAAAGTAAGCTGAACATCCTGGAGTGCTAGTTAGCCTCTTTGCAATGTTACCTCCAGTACAGCTTTCGGCTAAGCTAATGGTTTGTTTTTTTTCTGTTAACAGTTTTCCAATTACAAATTCTAATGTTTCTTTTTCTGATCCATAAATATGCTCTCCTATTAAATGGGTCAATTTATTTGCCTCTTGTTCAATTACAGGGGCTAATTTTCCATCCCTATCAATTCCTGATATTCTTAAACGTACAAAACCTGGAGAGGGTAGGTAAGCGAGTTTTAAATGATGCTTTATTAGTCCACTTTCCCAATTTTCTATAGTCTGCGCTAATATAGATTCTGGAACACCAACCGTCCTTATTGTTTTGTGAATGACGTTAGGGGTCTCAAAATGTTTGACTAGTTGAGGAAAACCTTCATCAGTAAGTATCCCCTTCATTTCGTAAGGAACACCAGGCAAAGAGATAAAAACAACTTTATTTCTTTCAAACCACATACCACTTGCTGTACCTCTAGTATTTTTTAGTATTAGACAAGATTTTGGCAATAATGCCTGATCTTGATTTACTTTTGTAAATGGAACATTAAATTTTTGATAACGTTCTTTAAGTTGCTCTAATTTTTCAATATTTAAAACTAACTCAGTATTAAAATATTTACAAAGGGTATGTTTTGTTATGTCATCTTTTGTTGGTCCAAGTCCACCAGTCATAATTACTAATTGAACTCTATTACTGGCTTCGTCTAGCGCTTTAATAATATGCTTTTCATTATCCGTGATAGAAGAAATTTGGTGAACACGTATACCAATTAGGCTCAATTGTTCTCCAATCCATGCACTATTTGTATCTATTGTTTGACCAATTAATAACTCGTCTCCAATGGTAATGATTTCAGCTAGCATAATTTTTAAATTATGATTTAGTTAAATACAGACCATTTTTTTCGATTAAGATCAATTTCTCTCTGTAAAGGGATCCAATGGTCTTTTTAAATGCTTTTTTACTCATTCCAACTTCTTTATAGATTGCTTCAGGAGTGCTTTTATCATTTAAAGGTAAAAAACCGTCATTCGCTTTAATTTTATCAATTATTAAATTGCTATTAGGTTCGATTACATTTTTGTATCCAGCTTTTTGGAGTATAACATCTATTTTACCATCTTCTCTTAATGGTTTTATATAGCCAGTTATAGTGTCTCCAACACTAACAGGTTTAAAAATTTCATTGTGGTAAATTAACCCTTCGAATAGGTTGTCAATAATCACTTTAAAACCTAAATCAGTTTTTTTAGTAACAATAAGTTTAACCTCTTGATCTTCTTTTAAGTCAATGTCCTCATCCTCTATAAAATCTTGAACCTTACTAGAAGCAACTAAGCGATCAGTTTCTTGATCTAAGTAAAGATAAACGACATAGCTTTTCCCTGCTTCCATTTTTTGGTCTTGCTCAAAGAAGGGAACTAATAAGTCCTTATCTAACCCCCAATCTAAAAAAGCACCAACTTTATTTACATCTTTTACTTTTAAGTAAGCAAATTGATGTCTCTGTATAGTAGGGTTAGTAGTGGTTGCTACAATTCTATCTTCAGAATCTTTATAAACAAAAACAGAAAGACTATCTCCCGATTTTAATGTTTCAGAAACATACTTATTTGGTAACAATACTTCATTTTCTTGCTCATCTATAAGATAAAAACCATTGTCTGTACTACGGTTAGCTATTAGTGTGTTTACTTTTCCTAAAATCATGCTGTAAAGATAGTACGATATTTTGATTTTTAATAGTTATCAAATCAAAACATAAGTGTAAAAAAAGTGATTAAACTATTTAGTTTCTAACCCCTATTACAGTAAAATTTAATTAGGAAGTTTGTCGCTTATCATTCCATAAACTAATGTCCCTAACAATGCAGCTATCAAAAATACAATAAAAACGGAATATCCAGAGCCAACTAAAACATAAAGAGGTCCAGGACATACTCCTCCCATTCCCCAGCCAAGTCCGAATATAGTACCTCCTAAAAAGTAGTTTTTAAAACCTTTCTTTTTTTGAGGGATCTCTATTTTTGTTTTATTGTATCCTTTTAATATATTTCGATTAAATAATTGAACTAGAATCATTCCCGATATCACTGCAGTCCCAATTATTCCATACATATGAAAAGATTGAAACTTAAACATTTCATAAATTCTAAACCAACTAAGCGCTTCAGACTTGTACATTACAATACTAAACAGAAAGCCAATCAAGGCGTATTTAATAAACTTAAGCATAATTTATAGTGTTAAAATATGAGGAAGAATGAAATGAACCATGATTAGACCTCCAAAAAAGAACCCTAACACTGCATATAGTAAAGGGAGTTGTAGGTTAGATAATCCAGAAATAGCATGGCCAGAAGTACATCCTCCAGCATACCTAGTTCCAAATCCTACTAAAAAACCACCAATAATGATTATAATAATCCCCTATAAAGTAAATAAATTCTCCCAATTAAAAATTTCTTTAGGTAGAAGTGGAACTTGACCTTTTATGACATGAAT
This sequence comes from Flavobacteriales bacterium, assembly GCA_024635865.1. GTDB lineage: Bacteria > Bacteroidota > Bacteroidia > Flavobacteriales_D > Parvicellaceae > S010-51. Next base: position 5,477 of record JAGXIB010000120.1, on the reverse strand, counting down.
ATTAACTTCTTTTAAAGACTGTATTGTTTCATCAGAAATATCAATAGTTTGGTTAGGAAATAGATAGTGTGTAAAAACAAATCCACCTACCATAGCTCCTCCAGCAACAACTAGATTCCAAATTTTTTCCCCCAATCAAATTTAAAAAAAACAGAAAATTTGCTAGCACCTATAGCGCATAATGTTCTGAGATTTCCACTCATTCCAAAAGATTTTCCTAAAAAGAGCAATAAGTACATAATAAATGTAATCATTAATCCTGAAAACCACCAAGGCCAGGATTTTTCAATTATTATTTTGATTAATTCCATAGTATAAATCTATATTCTCCTGCAAATGTAACAAAAGCTACATTTATTTAAGTTAATGTATATTAACTTAGGCCTTACTTATAGTAATTCTATTATTAGTTATTAATCTGAAAATATTGGCTTCAGAAGGATAATCATATTAAAAAATAAGATAAGTCATGTTTTTAAAGTAGGTCATAATCTAATTTTGTTTAAAATAAAACAGTCACAATGAGCATTATAAAAAAAATTAATGAATTCGAGATAGCTGGTCTTAAAACATCAAAATTGGTGTCTAATGGTTCTGGGAATATAATACTAATAGGCATCGAGAAAGGGGCAGTTTTAAAAGAGCACGTTTCAAATACAGATGCTACTATTTATGTTATTGAAGGAGAAGTTAAGTTTTCAATTCATCAACAAGAATATATCCTAAAAACTGGAGAGTTATATACTTTTCTTAAAGAAGAGATACATGAGTTGGAAGGTATAAAAAACTCAAAAGTGTTATTAATCAAATAATATAAAATTAAAGATAGATGAAAAACATAATGATTAGTTTAATGACTATTACAGCACTAGGTGTTTGGGGACAAACAGCAACTCCATTTTCTGTAGAAATAGAACCTATGACCATTATTAATGCACCGGGAGTTCATTCATACACTAGTGGTAAAACAGCAGATGGTAAATGGGTAGTTTTAGGAGGTAGGATAGACGGTTTACACCAAAGACAGCCATTTGCAGCCTTTAAAGAGCAAGAAAACAATAAGTCGATTTATGTAATCGACCCTGTTTCAGAACAAGTATGGTCTAAATCTTTATCAACCTTACCTACTGCGTTATTTGAGCAATTACAGTCAACAAATCAACAGTTTCATCAAAAAGATTCAATATTATACATTACCGGAGGTTATGGTTTTAGTCCTACTGTTAATGATCACATTACTTTTCCCTATTTGTCTGCAGTATCTTTAAATGAAGTTGCTAATGCTGTTATTAATGGGACTGCAATTTCATCTTACTTTAGACAAATAAATGATGTTAGGTTTGCAGTTACTGGAGGATATATGGGGTATTTAAATAATGAATTTTACTTAGTAGGGGGACAATTATTTGACGGAAGATATAACCCTATGGGCCCAAATAATGGACCTGGGTTTGTACAAGTTTATAGTGAAGAAATAAAAAGGTTTGGGATAACTGATAATGGAACAAACTTAAGTATTGTAAATTATACTGCTACAGTAGATGCTGCTAACCTTCATAGAAGAGATTATAATATGGTACCTCAGGTTTTTTCTAACGGAACTTTAGGATATACAGCTTTTAGTGGAGTTTTTCAACTTAATGTTGATTTACCATTCTTAAATACTGTTGATATAACAGAAACTAATCACCAAGTTAATAATACGTTTAGTCAATACTTAAGCCAATATCATAGTGCTCATTTACCTATTTATGATGGCGCTGAGAAAGCTATGAGTACAGTTTTCTTTGGAGGAATGAGTCAATATACAATGGATAATTCTGGTAACTTGGTACAAGACGATAATGTTCCTTTTGTAAAAACTATAAGTAAGGTGGTTCGTTATGATGATAACTCAATGCAAGAAATAAAATTGCCAATTGAAATGCCTACTCTGGTTGGTTCTGGAGCAGAGTTTATTCCAGTTGATGACTATTTCACTCATGAGATTTTATATTTAGATTCTCTTCCAGCAGTAAGAACATTAGTAGGTTATATCTATGGAGGAATAGAAAGTACTGCAGAGAATATTTTCACAATAAATGATGGAACACAAAGTAGTGCAAGTAATGTGATTTTTAAAGTTTATATTAATAAAGCAACTGATAATTCTATTAAAGAACAACTATTGAAAGGAGATCAGGTTTTTAACCTTACTGTTTATCCAAACCCTACTACAAACTTGTTGAATTTAGATTTTTATAACCCTAGTCAAACAGACATAGACTTAACTATTTATTCTGTAGAAGGGAAACTAGTAATGTCTAAACAATTCAAGCAATTGAATAGAGGTAGTAACCATATAGTAATACACTTAGACTCCTTACCAATTGGAAGCTATGAAGTTGAGATAACAAATGGAATAGAAAAAACGGTAAAACAAATTATAAAAAAATAATTGACTGTATTTTTTTAGAAACAAATGATTACAAAACAATCTTATTGCTCAAAAGAGTTTAATTAATTTAATTTTCAGTAAAATTTAGTTTAAAGAACTTTTATACAAGTATTCTTTGATAATAGTTTTATTTTTACCTTTTTTGTAAAGTATTTGTATTTTATTTCTGGATTAAATCAATAATATGTTATTTAACTCTTTAGAGTTTCTATTTTTTCTTCCTATAGTTTTCATATTATACTGGTTTGTTTTAAATAAAAATTTAGGATTACAAAACCTCTTGATTGTTGCAGCAAGTTATGTGTTTTATGGTTGGTGGGATTGGAGGTTTTTAGGTTTAATTTTCTTTAGCTCTATAGTTGACTTTTCTTTAGGAATAATGATGCAAAAAGAAAATAAACAAGCTAGAAGAAAGCTATATTTATTATTGAGTATTCTTGTTAATTTAGGCTTTTTAGGTTTTTTTAAATATTATAATTTCTTTTTAGAAAATTTTAATACAGCTTTCACCTTTTTTGGATCTCCTATATCAATTCAATCTTTAAAAATAGTTTTACCTGTTGGGATTAGTTTTTATACTTTTCAAACGTTGAGCTATAGCATTGATGTTTATAAACGAAAGTTAAAACCCACTAAGAACTTAATCACTTTTTTAGCCTTTGTTAGCTTTTTCCCTCAGTTAGTAGCTGGCCCTATAGAAAGAGCTACTCATTTATTACCTCAGTTTTATAAAAAGAGGGTTTTTAATTACTCTCTTGCTGTTAGTGGAATGCAACAAATTCTTTGGGGTTTATTTAAAAAAGTAGTTATAGCAGATAACTGTGCTGAATTTGCTAATATAATATTTGACAATCAAGAGATTTATAGTGGTAGCACATTGTTTGTAGGAGCTATATTATTTACATTTCAAATTTATGGAGATTTTTCAGGATACTCTGATATTGCTATAGGAACGTCTAGATTATTTGGTTTTGATTTAATGAAAAATTTTAATTTCCCTTATTTCTCAAGAGATATAGCTGAGTTTTGGAGGAGATGGCATATTTCTTTATCTACATGGTTTAGGGATTACTTATATATTCCTTTGGGAGGAAGTAGAGGTAGTCTTTTAAAAAGTTAAGAAATACTTTTATTATTTTTATAGTAAGTGGGTTTTGGCATGGAGCCAATTGGACATTTGTGATTTGGGGAGCATTGAATGCTTTTTATTTCATCCCTTTATTACTAACAAATAAGCATAAAAATAATACGGGAGTAGTAGCTCAAGGAAAGATACTACCTAATTTGAGAGAGACCTTTCAAATGTTAACTACTTTTTGTTTAACAGTGATCGCTTGGGTGTTTTTCAGGTCAGATAATTTGACATTAGCTTTAAGTTATATAAAAGAAATGCTATCATTCAGTTTCTTTTCAATACCAGAAGTTAGGCCTTCTAAAATTTTTATATTACTAATATTGTTTTTTTTAATAGAGTGGTTTGGAAGAGAAAAAGAATTTGCTATCGCTAACATAGAAGAAAAGTATAGTAAATCTGTAGTTTTCATCTTTTTCTATTTTCTTGTATTTATTTTATTTTGGTTTGGAGGAGAGGAGCAACAATTTATCTATTTTCAGTTTTAAAAAATGAACAGATTTTTGAAAAACATATTGTTATTTAGTATTCCCATTTTAATTGGGTTAGCTATTCCTATGATCACATTGTTTTCTACTGGAGAAGACTTTGTTGATATAGATAAGGTTATTGAAGTAGATAATGATTATTTGATTGGGTATGCTTATCACGAAAATAATTATAACTACCTAAAATGGAAAGCCGTTAATGTAAAAGAAAGAAAAGAGGTTTTAGCAATTGGCTCTTCTAGAGTTCTGCAGTTTAGAGAGAAAATGTTTAGCCAACCTTTTTATAACGCTGGGTATACTGTAAAAAACATACAAGATTTTATTCCATTTATTAAAGGTCTATCTAAAGACAAATACCCCAAATGTTTAATTTTAGGAGTAGATCAATGGATGTATAGAAAAAATAAAGACTCAGAAGTTAGAGATAGTTGTTTTTGGGAAAACTCATACTCTATGATTCCTCAAAAAAGTGTTTTAAAGAAAGTTTATCAAAGCTATTTTAAAAAAAATGTAAAGTTATTTTATAAGTCGAGTGATGAGAATTTTCAAAAGATTGGCTTAAATGCATTTGTAAATGGTAAAGGTTTTAGAAATGATGGGAGTATGAATTATGGAAGCCTTATTAATCGAGTAATTAATAAAGATAGTACGCTAGCAGATTTTGAATTTAAAGATACTTTTGAAAGAATAAAAGAAGGAAGCAAGCAATTTGGGTTTGCAAATATGATTGACACTAATAATTTAAATGAATTAAATAATCTTTTGTCATTTTGTAAGCAAAATAATCTTTTTGTTATTGGAATTTTACCGCCCTTTGCCGATAAAGTAAATGAGCAATTAAAAAGTTCAGGTCATTATAAATATATGGACAGCATTTTCGAAAAATCTATTGATATGTTTAATAAACATGACTTTGAGTTATGGGATATGAAAGAGTTGAGTACTTTTAATTCTAGTGATGAAGAAATGCTAGATGGTTTTCATGGAAGTGAAGTTGCCTACTTAAAGCTGTTGATTCATCTGGCTTCTAACGGATCTAAAATAAATGAAGTTATTGATTTAGAAAAGATTAAAAGTGATTTGATAAATAAAAAAAATAATCTTATTATATACAATTAATCATAAGCCTACTTTCTACTTTAATAAAAGTACATATCCTACATATCTATAATTTATTCATAGAATCGACTCTCAAGTTAATTGGCTTACAAAGGTGTCTTACATTACTAGTTCTCTATAAGTTCCATTTTAAGGTTTTCATTTCAATAATTTTTAATACTTAAACGAGTACATTTTATTTCAATAGATTAACATGTCCTTTGTATTCATGATCTTCTCCAAAAACATCTTTACAAAGTAACTTGTAGATATAAGTATCTTGATTCACAATTACACCTTTGTAAGTTCCATCCCAAGGGTT
>JAGXIB010000119.1 GCA_024635865.1 Flavobacteriales bacterium | reverse complement strand
GCTGTGTATTTAACTCTATTTCAAGGTTGTTAATTCTTTCCTTATTCTGGCTTAAAAAAGAAGTGCTAGTTATTAAAAGAAAGAGAGCTAAAGTTAAACGAATCATAGGGTTAAAGATGGTAAAAAAATAGTTGAGTTACTATATTTTGACTTGTTTTTTTAACTTCTTTAAACAAAAAAAACTCATTTAAATTCTTAAATGAGTTTTTTTGTTGTTAAATAAAAGACTATTTCTTCGTAGCCCTTTTTATCTTATTTTCTACTTCTTCTTTAGTTTCATTAGCCTTTTTGGAAATGTCTTCAGCTTTACTTTTAATATCTTTTTGAGCTGTTTTAGCTTTCTCAGTTAGGTCGGCTTTTGTGCTGTTGAACTTTGTAGAAACATCCTCTTTAGTTTGATTAAGTCTCTCCTCTAACTCTTTCAACATAGGAAACTGCTCCATTAACTTCTCTTTGTTTTTTTCAAAGTTTGCTTCGAAATCTTCTTTTGTAGAATCTACAGTTTTAAAAAAGTCTCCAATGTAATTCTTGCCCTCAGTATCTGCTTTTTTACCTGCTTCAACTAATTCATTGAACTTATCTTTAAGTTTTTCATTGTTCTCTGCTGATAATCCTAATCCTGCGTAAGCTAATGTTCTAATTAAATCCATTTGTTATAAGTTTTAAAGTTTGATTTGTTTTAGTCAAATACTGAACCGTTTTTTGTTTTTAAATTATTTTATTTGGGCACTTAAACAAGCTCTTGCTGATTTTATTAGTGTTTAAGAGGGTTTTGATGTTTTTTTTGGGTTAACTATTGTTTTTTTATTAGTTTTTATTTGTGTCGCAATGTCAGTTTTATGGGTAACTATCATATAATGGATAGTTAATTTGACAGATAACAATTATATTTGCGACACATTATGGGAAACGGAAAACATTTTATCATAACAGGAGCTCCAAGTACAGGGAAATCATCTGTTGTAAATGGCCTTATCAATCGTGGTTATGACTGTCATGATGAAATTGCGAGACAAGTAATAAAAGAGAACCAGAGTAAAGATAATGAGTTGTTACCTTGGATTAATATGCTTGCTTTTAGTGATGAAGTTTATCGTAGAATGATTGAACTAAATAATTCTTTATCTAATGATGAAGTTTGTTTTTTAGATAGAAGTATTGTCGATTTGATCGGATATATGAATTTTGCTGGAAAAGAAGCGCCAAGTAGGTACGCAGAAGGAGCGAAAAAAGCTCATTACTCTATTAATGTTTTTTATATGCCTTTTTGGAAAGATATTTTTGCTAATGACGAACAAAGGCTTGAGTCGACAACTGAAGCAATGAGAATTGATGAGTCCCTAAGAAATGCATACAATAGCTTAGGTTTTAACTTGATAGAGGTGCCCTTTGGGTCGATAGAAGATCGTGTTGATTTTATTTTAAATCATTTAGGTAAAATACAATCTAACTAACTATTATAATAACTAACATCAATTAAGAATTTATTAAAACCAAAAAAGGCACTCATTTTCATAAGTGCCTTCTTAATATAGCATTTAAAATTCCTATTTAATTCCTAATTTCTTTTTCATTGATTTAGATAAAGCATCTTTATGAATTTGTATGTTCATTGTTTTATACTTTACATAAGGAAATGAAGCGAAGAAATACCCGTCGCAATCATTGCTTTTACCCCAAGAGTTCTTTACAATAAAGTATTTTGTTCCCTTTTGGTCTTCAACTAATCCAGTAATGTGCATCCCATGATCATCTGTCGTTTCTTGATTGTCAAAAGCTGTTTGACGCTCTTCTTGTGATACATTTCTTTCTTTTACTGGCGACATAAAAGCATTGCTAATTTTAGCTGCGCCTGCATCACTAAAGTGCTTATTGTCTTCGCCTTCTTTTTCTATTGTTGACTCATCTTCTGGTAATATAGCTAATCCATCTCTAAAGTTAAACCCTTTTTCAGAAACATCTGCTCCCCAAGCAAAAGTATAGCCACCTTTAACAGCGTCTTCCATTACTTGCATAAACTCATCAATTGGCAAGTTGTAACCACTTTGCATTGCCCAATTATCTTGAACTTCTAATACAAATTGAGAGTAAAATGGATGATGAGTATATGATGTTAACGAAATATAATCATCCATGTTAAGTCCTAAAGACTTAGCGTATGATTTTGGTGTATACTCTTTTCCTTCATAGGTGAATTTAAAATCCTCTACATTATCCGGTAAATCTCCTAAGTAGGCATCTAAAATTCCTGTAAAAGCATCTTTCCAAACTGGAGTTAACTTATCGTTCTGAGGTTTTGTAGCTAAAACTTTTACAGTTGCTTCTAAAATTCCTTCCATTTCCGAGTGAAGATGAATGGAATCTCCATAATTTAATCCCATATAAACTTCTTCTGGTACAATGCCATATCTTTTTATAACCCAAGGAATATCGTGAAATGCTCCTCCTGGTCCGAAAGTAAATGTTCCGTACATTCTTAAAAAGTTTTCTGCTTTACCAATGTAGGCATTACGAGCAATAAACATTTCAGAAAGGTTATGTTTTCCATTTCCTAATCTTAAAATTTCTGATTCAAAAAATGACAATGAAGAAAAACTCCAACAAGTACCTGTGCGACCTTGACTTACAACTTCTGTTGCTTCTAGGTCTTTAATCACTTTAAACTTATAATCGCTCCCTTCTTTGTTTGTTTCAAATTTTTCTTGCCCACTTGCAAAAATGCTTGCAGACATAAAAACTCCAACTAAACTATTCTTCAATATTGCTTTCATGTTTTGTTATTTATTTAATTGTGTATGTAGTTCCCTCTTTACTATCTTTTAGTTGTATTCCTATGTTGTTTAATTCATCTCTTATTTGATCTGAAAGCGCATAATCTTTGTTTTGTTTAGCGTTATTTCGCATTCCAATTAATAGCTCCAAAACAACATCTAACTTTCCGTTATTTGTTGTAATTTCAGGTTTTAGTCCAAAAACATCTTCAATAAACCCGTTAAAGATTTCTTTTAATTCATTAAAAACGATTTCTGAAAGGTCGATTGCTTTTTCAGCTAACATTTTATTGATTTTATTTACCAACTCGAACAATACTGCTATCGTTTTAGGGGTGTTAAAATCATCGTTCATGTTGGCATAGCAGTCTGCAATTAAGTCTTTTACTTTTTTGTCGGCTGTTTCAGAAACAACACCAGGTTTATACATTAAATTATTTAGAGCGCTTTTAGCCTCCATTAATTTATGAAATCCTTTTTCTGATGCGTTTAATGCTTCGCTAGAGAAATCTAATATGCTTCTATAATGCGCTTGCAACATGAAAAACCTTACCACCATTGGCGAGTAAGCTTTTTCTAATAAATCATTTTTTCCACTAAAGAGTTCTTCAGGCAATAAAGTGTTTCCTGTAGATTTACTCATTTTTTGACCGTTTAAGGTTAGCATATTGGCATGCATCCAATAATTAACAGGACTTACCCCATTACAAGCTTTTCCTTGAGCTATTTCACACTCGTGATGCGGAAATTTCAAATCCATTCCACCTCCGTGTATGTCAAATTGCTCCCCTAAGTATTTTGTTCCCATTGCCGAACACTCCAAGTGCCAACCAGGGAATCCTACTCCCCAAGGTGAATCCCAGCGCATAATGTGCTCTGGAGAGGCTTTTTTCCATAAGGCAAAATCTTGAGGGTTTTTCTTTTCTGACTGACCATCTAGAGCTCTAGATCCCGCCATTAAGTCTTCTATGTTTCTACCAGAAAGCTCTCCATAATTTCCGCCTTCTGCATTATATTTTTTTACATCGAAATAAATAGAGCCATTTGCTTCATAGGCCAAGCCTTTATCTAATATAGCATTTATCATTGTGATTTGCTCTTGGATGTGTCCTGTAGCAGTTGGTTCGATACTTGGAGGTAAAGCATTAAATTGACTTAATACTTGATGAAAATCTAAGGTGTATTTTTGTACAATTTCCATTGGCTCTAACTTTTCTAATCGAGCTTTTTTAGAAATTTTATCTTCTCCTTGTTCAGCGTCGTCTACTAAGTGACCAGCATCTGTTATGTTTCTAACATAACGAACATTATACCCTAAAAACTTAAAGTAACGAACTATATTATCGAACGATAAAAAGGTACGACAGTTCCCTAAATGGACATTGCTATAGACTGTTGGTCCACAAACATAAATCCCTAAGTTAGGAGCACTTATTGGTTTAAAAATTTCTTTTTCTCCCTTTAGAGAATTGTATATTGTAATAGTATTGGAATCGATTTTACTCATCGCTTGCTTGATTAGTACTTCCGTTAATGTGATTTAAAAACTCTTGTTTTGTTTGAGCTTCTTTAAATTTACCTCCATATTCCGCTGTTATTGTGCTACACCTTGAGTCCTTTACACCTCTCATGTTTACACATAAATGTTTTGCTTCTATAACGCAACATACATTTTCTGTTCCTAAGACTTCTTGCATTTTAGCAACAATTTGCTTGGTTAAACGCTCTTGTACTTGAGGTCTTTTTCCAAAATATTGAACATAACGATTTATTTTAGATAAGCCTACTACGTTTTCGTTAGGGATATAGGCTACATGAACTTTACCAATAATTGGTACAAAATGATGCTCACAATAAGAGTATAATTCAATGTCTTTTTCGATTAACATTTCGTTGTAACCGTAAGTATTTTCAAACAATGAAGTTGAAGGCTCGTTCGCCGGGTTTAAACCACTAAATATCTCTTCTACAAACATTTTGGCAACTCTGTGAGGTGTTCCAGATAAACTATCATCTGTTAAGTCTAATCCTAAGACGTCCATTATGTCTTTAAAAGACCCCGAGATTTTTGTGATTTTATCTTCATCACTCATTTCAAAGGCATCTTTACGAATTGGCGTATCAACACTAGAGCCTATGTGATCCTCTCCTAATTCTTGTCTGTTTATCTTTTCTGACATTATCTGTTTATTCAAAACGTTAATCTGGTAAAGATAATAATAGGATTTGACTTTCGTTAGTGATTAGTCTAATGATTTGGAAATTAGAAGTGTGTTAGGGGTAGAAACGGTATCCTTTTTTTAGTTTCTCCTTTATTTAAAAATATACAAACTCAAATTGACTAAAAAAAGATTTAGTGGATGACCCGATTTTTTTTGTTTTTCACAAAAAAAGAACACCCAAAAAGGAGAAGAACTTTAAATTAAATTAAAACGGTTCGGATTTTAAAATTCGTTATAGTATATTTATAGCCATAACTTATTAGATCAATATGAAATCAGCTTATTATTCGCTTATTATATTCAGTTTACTTTTTATCTCTACCTCCATTTTAGGGCAGTTAACAGACGACTTTAGCGATGGAGATTTTACAGCTAACCCCACTTGGAGTGGAGATGTTACAAAATATGAAGTTGACGGTAGTTTTCAGCTGCATAGTAATGGTCCTAGTGTCAGTGATACTGCTTATTTGAGTTCAAATGTTGGGAATTTAGATTTTAACTCTACGATTGTATGGGAGTTTTATTTGGCAATGAATTTTAGTCCATCTAACAGTAATAATTGTAGGATTTATCTAACTTCTGACAACTTGAATCTAAAAGCTGGCTTAAATGGCTACTACATAAGAATAGGGGAGAATGGAAGCACAGATGCTATAAATTTTTACAAGCAGTCTGGAACGACTAGCACGTTATTGCATACTGGGACTGGAAACACTTTTGGAACAAACCCAGTAGCAAGTATAAGAGTGACAAGAAGTGGGTCGGGTGTTTGGACTTTTGAGTCAGATGCTACAGGAGGAACAACTTATTTGCCTGAAGGTTCAGTAACAAACACAGACATTGTATCAACTCAATTCTTTGGGTTATGGAGTAAGTATACCTCCTCTAATTTTAATAACTTTTTTTATGATAACTTTTCTATAACAGGGACTGTAATTGTAGATAATACCCCACCAGAGGTTTCTAATGTAGTGGTTATTTCTAATAATCAACTAGACCTTAGTTTTAACGAGCTGGTTTCTTCTGCTACAGCTCAAGTTTTAACAAACTTTAATGTGAATAATGGGATCGGAACACCAAGTTCTGCGGTTTTGGACGGTAATGACCCTACTTTGGTTCACTTGACTTTTGGAACTAACTTTACTGATGGACAATCGAACTTAATAACAGTTCAGAACATTCAAGACATTCCAGGAAACACAATGACAACGAGTGCTCACAATTTCTTATATTTTCTTGCGGTTCCTGCGAATTATAAAGACCTTGTGATTAACGAAATATTTGCTGACCCTAGCCCACAGTATGGCCTTCCTTCTGGAGAGTTTATCGAAATTTATAATGCTTCTACTAGTACTTTTAATTTAACAAATTGGACGATTGGAGACGCTTCTTCTGATGAGCAAATAGGGAATTATACCTTAATGCCTAATCAATATTTAATTATTGCTGATGATGCTTTTGCTTTTGAGTTTTCTATTTATAGTAATGTTATTTTAGTGGCTAGTTTACCTTCGTTTAACAATAGTTCTGATGAGGTGGTACTAAAAGATGAGAATGGTATTGTGGTCGATTTTGTATCTTACTCTCAAGATTGGTATGGAAGTGCGCTAAAAGAAGATGGAGGTTATACGCTAGAGTTAATCAATCCGACATTGCCATGTACTAGTTCTTCAAACTGGATTGGTTCTAACGATTCTAATGGAGGAACACCAGGAGCACAAAACTCGGTTTATAATGCTACGCCAGATGCTACAGTTCCTACAATTATTAATTCTTCTACGATAAATAACGCGACAGTTATACTTTGTTTTTCTGAAACAATAGATACAACAGGAGTTTCAGTGGCTAATTTTACAGTTAATAATGGAATTAATGTTACCTCTTACTCCTTTGATGAGTTTTTAAGCTGTGTGGAGTTAATTACTAATCCTGGTCTTGATACTGGGACGGTATATACGGTTACAGTTAGTGGCTTAAGTGACTGTTCTGGAAATACGATGACTAATGTTGCTACAGAAATAATTCTTCCTGATGCAGGAAAAAGAGGAGATTTAATTATTAATGAAATCTTATATAACCCCTTGCCAGATGGAAGCGACTTTGTAGAGGTCTACAACAATTCAGATAAAAACATTGATTTATTTAACTGGCAGTTAGCTAATGTTGACAATGGGATTATTGATAATCAAAAATTAATAGAAACTCATTTTTTATTGAAGCCAGCAGAGTTTATTGTCTTAACTACAGACTCCATTAATGTAAAAGAAAATTATTCAAATGCCATAGCTGGTCGCTTTATTAGAATGAGTAGCTTTCCTTCTTATACTGACTCTGATGGAACCGTCATTTTATTACTACCTAATAATCAAGTTTCAGATAGTGTTCATTATGATGACGATTTTCAGTTTGCTTTGCTAAATGAAACGGATGGTGTTTCGTTAGAACGAATAGACTTTAACAGGCCTTCAGATGATGAAACAAACTGGCATAGTGCTGCTGAGGCAGCAGGTTTTGGAACACCTACCATTGCTAATTCTCAGTATGCGCCTACAGAAAACTCTCCTGTAGAATTAACTGTAGAACCAGAATTATTTTCTCCAGACAACGATGGGTTTGAAGATGTCTTAACCCTATCATATAAAATGGAAGCTCCTGGGTTTGTTGGAAATATTACCATTTTTGATGTAAATGGAAGAATAGTAAAGCTTTTGATGCAAAATGAACTGTTAGGAATAGATGGTTCTATTTCTTGGGATGGTTTAAACAACAAAAGAGAAAAAGCTAGAATTGGAGCTTACATTATCTACTTCGAATACTTTGACTTAGATGGAAATGTAAATGCTATCAAGCACCCTTGTGTTGTTGGTGGGAAGTTTTAAAAATGGTTGAGATAATTGTTGCTTATGCCAGTTTTAGAATTGATAAAAAATGACGTTCCTAATCCAATATTTTCAATTACGATTTAAGCTTCTGTACCGAAATTTAGAATTAGGAGCATTGTTTTGGATCATTCCTTTAGTCATTTTTGGTGGGATCATTTATAGTTTAATTAACTACATAGATTTTATTCATGACAAGCAAATACAAATCTTACTCGTTAATATTCTTCTACTTGTTTTGGTTCACAACAAAAGAAAAGACGCACACTTTTTAAAAAATTCTTTAACAACTAGTCAATTAAGAGGAGTTCACCTTATTGAATATTTTCTTCTTTCTATTCCCTTTTTTGTGTTAGCAATAGGAGGGGGGAATTTAATTCACCTTGCAATTTCACCTGTACTAGTCTTACTTTCTTTTCTTTCTTTTTCTGTTGGAAGAAAACCTAAACCAAGATCAATAGTTAAAAAATGGAACATAGAATGGAATAGCGGTTTTAGAACTTACGGACTAGTTGCTATTACTGTCTTAGGATTTTTTATTTCCTCTTTCTTTTTACCAACAACTTCCTACTTAAATATTTTCCTTTTTGGATTAATCTTTCTAGTTATTTCTTCTTTCCAAGGAATAGAAGAGGCTCCTTCTTTTATTCAAATTTTTGATTGTTCTGCTCAACAATTTTTAATTCAAAAAATAAAAACAGCCTTAATTCCTTTAGTTTTAATTGGCTTTATAGCTTTAATCCTTATTCTAATTTTAGAGTTTGATCATTTGTTAATTATACTTTTAGTTACTGCCCAAGGGATAATGTTCAATATAAATACTGTTTTAGGAAACTATGCGAATTATCAAAATGAAGCAGGAAAGCTCATTACTTTTTTCGTGAAAATTATCTTTACTGTTGTTCCTTTTTTATTTCCTTTAAATCTTATTCTTTCTTTTTTTCTTTACAGAAAAGCAATTACATCATTAAAACCTTATTTACATGTTAACGATTAAAAACCTATCCAAACAGTTTGGAGAAAATATCTTGTTTGAGAATGTAAATTTAGAATTTAAACAAGGAAAAATTATTGCAGTCATTGGGAAAAACGGAGCAGGAAAAACAACTTTTTTTAATTCTATTACCAAAATAGATACGAACTATAAGGGGGAACTACTCTACAAAGGAGAGGCCTACCAAAAAATAAATGAGTTAGGCTATATCCCTGCAGAACTTTATTTTTACCCAAAAATAACAGGAATAGAGTATTTAAACTATTTCTTATTTTCTAGAGGATTAAAAAACGAAGATAAAATTGAACATTGGAACAAACTCTTTCAATTGCCGCTAAAAGACTATGTAGATGATTATTCTACTGGAATGAAGAAGAAGTTGGCTATTATGGGGGTGTTGATTCAGAATAACGATGTTTTTATCTTAGATGAACCCTACAATGGTTTAGACATTGAAAGTTGTTTGCTCTTAGACAAGATTATTTTGAAACTAAAAGCGAATAATAAATTGGTAATTATTTCTTCTCACATTCTCTCTTCTTTATATGAACTAAGTGATCAAATTTTACTGATTCAGAATAAAGAGATAAAAGCCTTTAATAACAAAGAAGAGTTTAAGCAATTGAATGACCTTTTAATTGATAAGGATATTGAATTGGCTATTGATGGGATGATGGGGTAGACTTTAGCATACTTACTTAAACCTTCCTCAATTCGATTCTAAACGTTGTTCCTTTCTCGGAAGATTTTAAGACACTTATTTTCCCTTTGTGATGTTCTTCTACAATTCGTTTAGCCAAAGAAAGACCTAACCCCCAACCTCTTTTCTTGGTCGTAAACCCAGGTTCAAAAACTGTTTTTAGTTTAGCTGGAGGAATTCCTTTCCCAGAATCTGCAACTTCTAAAATGATTAATCCTAGTTCTTCTTTAACGGTATATGATATACTTCCAACACCTTCCATTGCATCTACTGCATTTTTAGTTAAGTTCTCTATTACCCATTCGAATAAAGGAATGTTTAATGCTGTTTTTAGCTCCTTGTTTTCACAATCGAAAGAGAAGACTACTTTTTTAGAAACCCGTGTCTGTAGATACGAAACGCTCTTTTGCAATGTGTCAAAGAAGTTTGCCTCTTTTAATTTAGTTTCAGAACCAATTTTAGAAAAGCGGTCCGTCACCGTTTCTAAACGATTAATGTCTTTATCCATTTCCATTAGAGAAGACTCTTCTACTCCTTGTATTCTCAATAATTCTATCCAAGCCATTAAAGATGAAAGAGGCGTCCCTAATTGGTGAGCTGTTTCTTTGGCCATTCCCACCCAAACTTGGTTTTGTTCTGCTCTTCTAAACGTACTAAACAAGAAATATGCAACCACTAGAAAAATCCCAATCGCAATCAACATTACTACAGGGAAATAACGTAATTGTTTTAAGGTTAACGATTCTAAAAAATAAACCTTTCCTAAATGATTGTCAGTTAATGCTACTTCAATAGGCTTATTTTCTAACCGCATTTTAGCAATTAAAGTATTTAAATCTCCATATTCTTTAATGTCTATTTCCGAAAGGTTTGTAGCAATTAATTCTTTTGTAGAGTCTGCAATAAATATGACAGGAACCATTGCTGTATTTTCCACCAAGTCTTTATTAAAAGCGATGATTAATTCATTTCTCCTATCTTGAAGTTCAAAATATTTTTTTGAATTTGTAAAGTATATTTTTTGAGAATTATTACCAGCAAAAGTAATTTCTATGGGTTGGTTTTCTTCTTGCCATTTATTAATTAATAGTAAAAGAGAATCCCTACTCTCTGTGGTTAAGTTTGCCGTTGTTATGGGGTGGTCGTCTTTGTCTGTTAGGATTAATGGAATACTTTTATTATTTTGAATAATAGTCAATGCAAAGCTATAATCGGATAAGTCCTTTTGCATTTCCTTAGTGGCCTGTAACCAAAGTTCTACTTTTTTTCGTTCTTGTTCTGCCAACTCTTGGAAAGCTTCATCTGTAACTCTTACTAAGTCTGCTTTCTTACGGATGGCTTCACTCCACAGTTTTACTTTCTGTCGCTCTTCTGTCTGTACTTTACGAGCAATAGAACTAGAATACCAAAGCGTAACACCAATAATAATAACTGCAAAAGCAATTAAGATAATTTTCCAACGTTGTTTTTTAGAATATAGATTCATTTCAATCAAAGCTAAATAAAGTAACGGAAATATTACTTATTTATTCCATTGAAAACTAGAATCAAAACATATAGAGCTGTTACTTCTAAATTTGCTTAGCAAAATATAATATTAATAATGCTGTTCGAGTAGGGTAGATTATTTTTCTAAAAGAACCACTTCAATTCTTCTGTTCAAATCCCTTCCCCAGCGATAGGTATTTGGAGCAACAGGATTAGCATCACCACAACCTGAATAAAACAGTCGATCTTCTGCAATACCTTTTTCTATCAAACGGTCATAAACAGCTTTAGCTCTATTGATTGAAAGCGTTAGGTTCTTTTCTGGAATGCCAGATTTATCGGTATAGCCCATGACTTCAATTTTTATAGAAGCATTGTACTTCATGATTTCAGCTAACGAATCTATTTGAACAGAATTAGTATCGTTTATTGCAAACATGTTTGGCTCAAATACGACATGATTTAGTAGCAGTGACTCTCCGATTTTCTTATCGAACAAGTCTTTTAAGCTCGTTTCTAACTTGTTCTCATAAGGATCCACGCTTTCTCCTTCGTCTACTAGCTTATCTGAGGACTCTGCTTTCTTTTTCAAAACTTTCACCTCTATTCTTCTATTGGCTGCTCTACCGTCTCTTGTTCTGTTTGTATAGGCTGGCTTTGAGGAACCGTAACCTTTAGAGGTTAGGTTACTTGGAGAAACACCTTTTCGAATTAAATAATCATAAACATATTTGGCTCTACTTTCAGATAACTTTTTATTAGTCACTTCATTTCCTGATCGGTCTGTATGACCTCCGATTTCAAGAACAATATCTGGACTTTTTTCTAACGCTTTTATGATGTTTTTCAAGTCTTCATTTCTATCAGGGTTAGAGAGTGTAGTTTTGCTTGGTAAAAATTTTACTGAGTTTAGTATTAATACTGTATTTATGGGAATAGCTTCTGGTACAATCACTAAATGTTCGATGCTTATGTGTAGTTGGCTACTGTCGATAAACTCAGGCATTGGAGGACAAATCTTATTTTGCACAGAATCATAGAGCATAAAATTAGAATAAGGCTTAAAGTTTTTAATTCTATCTCTTATCTTGTTGTAACGAGGACTTGAGTTCGCGCCATCTGTTCCTAAATCCCAATAAGTAACCGCATCTAAATCTGTTGTTCCGCAAAACTGTTTTAATATGATTGCTGAAATAAAACCTGAGGCATGCCAACCATTCCAGCAATGTAGATAAACTGGTCCTATATCATCATCCTTGGCACTATTGTATACAATTTCTAACATGTCATGTACGTGCTGATCATCAAAGTAGTCGAATTGGTCATATTGCATTACGTTACGATCATCATTTACACATTCACAAGTGTCTAATACTGGTGCTGAGCTCCAATTTTTACGATATAAGTAAACTGAGTGAGAAAAACCTTCTTTACAAAGGTTCTCGATGCCATCGTCTGGTAATGGGTTACTGTTACTTCTTTTGTCTGTTTTATGATAATAGTTATTTGCTCCGCCTCTATATGCGACTCCATGTAGAATAGGGCGCATATTTCTTGTGCCATACAAACTATCAAAACCATTACCCCAGTTGTCTACAATTTTGTACATTAAATCTGTTTCGACATAGCGATTTTTGTAATAATTTACATCTAAATCATAACTGGGTCCTGAAGAAAGAGTCGAATCTTGAGCTTTCATACAAAAGTTGAAAACAATAATAAAAACAAGGGAGATTATAATACTTAATACTTTCATTCACATATACATTACAAGAAGAATATCTTTTTAGTTTTAAAGCATGATTAAGTTCATGCTGTTTTACAAAAATAAGATAGATATTCCCTTATTTTAATTAACAAAATATAACTTATTAACATTTGCTTTATAATACAGTTTAAGCCTCTGTTCTCTTGCTTTTTTCATACCTTCACGTATAATTAAAAAAATAAAAATAAAAATAAAAACAAAAATGAATCAAAATAGAGCACCAGAAATCGACACAGACAAGATCAAAAAAATTATTATTCCTGTAATTTTACTAATCGTTATTATTGTATTTGTAGTTAAGAGCTCGATTACTATAAAAGCTGGAGAGGCAGGAGTATTATTCCAAACTTTTAGTAGTGGGGTAAAAATAGACAAGACTTATAATGAAGGGTTCCATATCATTGCACCTTGGAATAAAATGGTTGTGTATACTACAAGACAGCAACAAGTTTTAGAAACGATGGAGGTTCTATCTTCTAATGGGTTAGGGATTACAGTAGAAATTTCTACCTGGTTTAAATTAGAAAGAGAAGAGATTCCTTTGTTACATAAAGAAAAAGGAAGAACTTATGTTGAAAACATCGTCAAGCCAGCTATACGTTCTGCTACAAGAAGTGTTGTTGGTCGTTATACTCCTGAGGAGATTTATTCTTCTAAAAGAGATGTAATTCAAACAGAGGTTTTTGAAGAAACTAAGATTATTTTAGCAAAGCAATATGTTCAAACAATTGAGGTCTTAGTAAGAGACATTACTCTGCCACCTACAATTAAAAGTGCTATAGAGAACAAACTAAAGCAGGAGCAAGAGTCTTTAGAGTATGTGTTTAAATTACAAAAAGAGCAAAAAGAAGCTCAACGTATAAAAATTGCAGCTGAAGGTAAAGCCGAGGCTAATAAAATTCTAAACGCATCTTTAACACCAAATATTTTAAAAGAAAAAGGAATCGAAGCAACGCTTGAGCTAGCTAAATCTCCTAATAGTAAGGTTGTTGTTATAGGTAATCAAGATGGAATGCCTTTAATTTTAGGGAATGAATAATCTTTTTTAATTTTTTGTTTGGAGAAAGAAATAAACTTTCTATCTTTGCCGACCAATAAGGTTGGTGCCTTAGCTCAGTTGGTAGAGCACAGGACTGAAAATCCTGGTGTCCCTGGTTCGATCCCTGGAGGCACCACTAACCTAAAAGCCTTGAAGATATTATCTTCAAGGCTTTTTTTTGATCCAAAAAAAGGAATTGTCCAACCATAACTGATAAAACAATTTAGTAGTCTTGTTTTAGTTATGTTAAAAACGTACCAGTTATTTTTAAGGACAATTAGAACGGAAAGTAACCGTTTTAATTTTAGAATTTTTTATTGTCTTTTTAGGGGGCTATAATATTCCTGTG
>JAGXIB010000118.1 GCA_024635865.1 Flavobacteriales bacterium | reverse complement strand
TGGTTAGTCATACCTTTGAAGGAGCAATAGAGTTATTTAATCAAAATGATTTAACTCCCGAAACCTGGATGGACAGAGTAGCTTCTAAAGGTGGAACCACCAGAGCAGCACTCGACTCGATGGACGATAATAATATTAGTGAATTGATTAATGCAAAATTTACACCTGTTGTAGATGGGATTGGAAGGTTTTTAATGTTTGACCCGTTTGCTTATTTTGGGTTTGACAATACCGTATACAAAAACAATGGAGAACCATTAAAACATGCTAATGGAGACATTAAAAAGACCAGCATTCCATTTATAGTGGTTTGGTTAGTATTAGGCGCTTTATTCTTTACATTTAAAATGAAGTTTGTTAATTTTAGAGGAGTAAAACATGCTGTTGAATTAGTTAAAGGTGTCTATGACAACCCTAATGATAAAGGAGAAGTTTCTCATTTTCAAGCGTTAGTAACTGCTTTAAGCGGAACGGTAGGCTTAGGAAATATTGTAGGTGTCGCTGTTGCAATAAGTTTAGGAGGTGCTGGAGCAACATTCTGGATGATTGTTGCCGGAATAATCGGGATGTCTTCAAAATTTGTAGAATGTACTTTAGGAGTTAAGTATAGAAATATTGACTCAGATGGAGAAGTTTCAGGTGGCCCAATGTATTACTTAAGTAAAGGGTTAAAATTAAGAGGCCTTGGTGGTTTAGGAAAGTTTTTAGCATTTTTCTTTGCTATTCTTTGTGTTGGTGGATCTGTTGGCGGAGGAAATATGTTTCAAGCAAATCAAGCATTTGCACAAGCAAAAAGCATCCCTTTTTTAAGCTTTCTTGAAGGTAATGGAGTTTACTTTGGTATTGTATTAGCAATTTTAGTGGGAGTCGTAATTATTGGAGGAATAAAAAGTATCGCAAGCGTTACAGATAAAATTGTTCCTTTTATGGTGGGAATTTACGTGCTAAGCGCACTTGTTATTATCGGAATTAACATTACATATATTGGAGAGGCCTTTACACAAATAATTAATGGAGCTTTTTCTCCAGAGGCACTTAAAGGTGGTGTTATTGGTGTTATTATAGTCGGTTTTCAAAGAGCTGCCTTCTCCAATGAAGCTGGTGTTGGTTCAGCTTCTATTGCCCATTCAGCAGCAAAAACTGATGAGCATGTAAGCGAAGGAATAGTTGCTTTACTAGAGCCATTTATAGATACTGTAGTTGTTTGTACGATGACTGCTTTAGTTTTGATTTTTACCGGATTTGCAGATAATACACAAGGACTTCAGGGAGCAGAACTGACTTCTGCAGCTTTTCAATCTGCTTTGGGAGATTGGTCTGCTTATGTTTTAGCGGTAGCTGCAATTTTATTTGCTTTCTCTACGATGGTTTCTTGGTCTTATTATGGGTTAAAAGCTTGGACGTATATGTTAGGGGAGTCTAAAGCTTCGGAATATGCATATAAAATAATGTTTTTAGTATTTGTTGTTATTGGTTCATCTGCTGGGCTTGGTGCAGTTATCGACTTTTCGGATTTTATGATTTTAGGAATGGCTTTCCCTAATATTTTAGGACTGGTTATTATGTCAGGAGAAGTAAAAGCAGATATGAAAGACTATTTCCTTAGAGTAAAGTCTGGCGCAATAAAGAAATTCAAGTAAACAACAATGAGCCTCAAATAAAAATTATTTAACAGTCAATTTATAAGTGTGCTTTGTGCACTGTATTTTGTATTTTCGCGTTGTTAAGTTTATTCATTAGAATTAAAATAGATGTATAATGGGAAAAAGAAGAAAAAATAGAAAGAAGAAAAGTATTATTTCTAGAATACTTAAGTGGACAGGTATCAGTTTTATACTATTGTTATTTTTAGCACTAGTTCTTCCTTACTTTTTCAAGGACTCTATTGTTCAGTTTATAAAGGATACTGCTAATGAAAGCTTAACTGCTACCCTCGATTTTAAGGGAGCTGATTTATCTTTAATCTCTTCTTTTCCAAAGTTTTCTCTTTCTATTGAAGACTTGTCGGTTGCAGGTCAAGGTGTTTTCGAAGGTGTAAATTTAGCGAAAGTTAAAAGCACTAACTTAGAGTTAGACTTAATGAGCGTAATAAACGGGAATTATAAAGTAGATAGAATAGCGATCGACGGAGCAGAAGTTTATGTTAAAGTTTTAGAAGATGGCACTGCAAATTATGATATTGCTAAGACTGATTCTTCAGCAAACGAAGAGGTAGAAGAAGAATCAACAGCATCTTCTGACTTTAGTTTTGCATTGACCTATTACGAATTAACCAATTCAAATATAGTTTATGATGATGCTAGTCTTGCAACGTTTGTTTCGATTAAAAATTTAAATCATAATGGAAATGTAGTAATAGATAATGACTTATACAGTGTTACTACCAAAACATTAACAGATGAATTTTCGGCTAACTACGAGGAAGTAGATTACATGAAAAAAGTAAATAGCGATATTGACTTTATTGTTGATATGGATTTAGCTAAGGGAAAATACACCTTCAAAGAGAACAATGTTAAATTAAATGATTTAAACCTGCATTTTGACGGGTGGCTAGAAATGCTAGCAGAAGAAATGAATATGGATATTGTTTACAATACCAAAGAGCAAAGCTTTAAATCTTTGTTAAGTATGGTTCCAGGAGTTTATACAGCAGATTTTAATGACATTAAAACTGACGGAAAGTTATCGATTGATGGTTATGTTAAAGGTAAGATGGATTCCTTAGTTATGCCTGGATTTGATTTGAATTTAAATGTAGCAAATGCTTGGTTTAAGTACCCCGACTTACCTTCTAAATTAGATAAAATAGGGTTAGACTTAAATGTAAATAGAGCAGAAGGGGCAGATTTAAATAATACCGTTGTTAACCTTAATAAAATGCACGCAGAGTTTGATGACAATACTTTAGATGCAACATTAAAGGTTAAAAATGCAATGTCAGATCCAGTAATTAAATCAGACATTAAGGCTTTTATTGATTTAGCTAAGTTGAAAAATGTAATTCCAGTTTCTGAAGGAGAAGACTACAACGGAATAATTACTTCTAATGTCCATTTAGCCGGAGCTTTGTCTTCAATAGAGAAAGAGGAGTACGATAAATTTGATGCTACAGGAGAGTTAAAAATAAAAGAGATGTTATATAAGTCTCCCGACTTAGCTTATGAGACTAAGGTAGATTCTATGTTGTTTTTGTTTTCTCCTAAAAATTTAAAGTTAGCAAACTTTGATGCTAAAATAGGAAAAAGTGATTTACATGCTTCTGGAGTCATTAATAACTACATGGAGTATTACTTAAAAGATGAACTATTAAAAGGAGACTTTAACGTAAGGTCATCTTATTTTGATTTAGATGAGTTAATGTATGAAGATCCTTCTTCAGTTTCTTCAGAAGAAACAGTTGTAGAGGCTCAAAGTGTAGCTGCTGACTCTGGTGCTGTAGGAGTAATAGACATTCCTAAAAACATTGATTTTAATTTAAAAACTTCTATTGATAGACTTACATACGACGGGCTGGAATTATCCAATATGAAAGGAAATGTAAAACTTAAGGAAGGGGTAGCTTCTTTAGCTGATGTTTCTCTTGGTGTGTTAGGAGGGGTGGTAAAAGTTAATGGAGACTATGAAGCGATTTCTAAGAAAAAAGCAACGATAGATTTTGCTTATGATATTGAAGAGATGAATATTGCACAATCGTTCGAGTATTTTAATACCATTCAAAAATTAGCACCTATTGCAAAATACTGTACAGGAAACTTCTCTACTAAACTAAAGATGACTACCGATATTGATGAGAACTTTGAGCCAATTTACTCAAGTTTAATAGGCTCTGGAAATTTACTAACAGATATGGTTACCGTAAAAGGGCTTCCTTTATTAGAAAAGCTAGCTGACTTAACTAAAATTAATGAGTTAAAATCACAAAAATTCGATAATCTAAAGTTTCTATATGAGTTGAGAGATGGAAAAGTAATTGTAGATACCTTCCCATTAAAGATGGCGGGTATAGAGTCTAGAATAGCGGGTAGCACATCGATAACTGAAGAAATAGATTATACTATTAAAATGAAAGTACCTAGAGAAAAGTTAGGTTCTCAGGCCAATTCATTATTGTCAGGGGTTTTAAGTCAAGCTGCCGACAAAGGAGTTAAGTTAAAGGTTGGAGAGTTAATTCCTTTAGATATTAAAGTAGGAGGAACATTGTTAAACCCTAAATTAGTTTCTAATATAAAAGACCAAGGAAAAGAAGCTGTAGGAAACCTTGTGGACCAAGGAAAAGATTTAGCGAAACAAAAGCTAGGAGAAGAGGCTAAGAAGATAATGGATGAAGCTCAAAAGCAAGCAGATAAAATTAACAATGAAGCCAAAATAGCAGCCGATAAAGTTAGGGCAGAAGCTAAAATAGCAGCCGACAAAGTTAGAGAAGAAGGAGAGAAAGCTTCTGAAAAAGCAAAGTCAGAAGCCAGAGCTGAAATTCAAAAACAAAAAGACGCTGGTTATGCTGAGGCTAATAAATTAGTTGATGAAGCCAATAATCCAATTGCTAAAAAAGTGGCAGAAAAAACAGCAGACAAATTAAAACAAAAAACAGACGAAAAAGTTGAGTCCTTAAATAAGACGGTTGACGAAAAAGGGAATAAAATAGCTGACGAATCCAATAAAAAAGCTAAAAAACTAGAAGATGAGGCAGAGTTAAAAGCCCAAAAGATAGAAGCTGATGCAAAACAAAAATCAGATTTAGTCATTGAAAATGCACAAAAAAAAGTAGATTCTAAGTTAGAATAGATTACAATTTTGTAACTTTTGTGTTAATGAACTTACAAAAGGCTTTTAAATATTTTTTGCTTTTATTAATAGTGGGATTGTGGTTTTCAACTCAATTGATAGCTCAGGCTTCTTTTTTTGTGCAAAATAAAGGTCAAGTTTTTGACCAAAACGGAACGTTTAATAAAGAAGTTAACTATGTCCTTTCATTAAAAGGGTATAATGTTAGTTTTTATAAAAACCACTTTTCGTATGAGTTATTCTCAACTGTCGGTAAAGACTCAACAAAATTATCTGTAGAGAGGATTGAAATATGGTTTGATGGAGCAAGCCCAGAAGTTAAAATTATACCTTCAAAACTTCGAAATGAAGTAACCAACGTTTTTAAAAATGGAAAGTCCTTTCCTGTCATTAAAAGTTTTGAAAAGATATATTATAAAAATATTTTGGATGGGATAGACCTTGAGTTTTTTGTATCGAAAAATCAATTGAAATACAATTATATCATCTCTAATAAAGTGATTAAGTCTATTAATCTCAAAGTAAAAGGTGCAAGGGTAGAAAAAAAGCAAGGAAACATTTACTTAAAAGCCAAGAACCGAGAAATTAAAGAAACCATTCCTGAGTCTTATTTTTTAAAAAAAGAGGGACAAAAAGAAATAGAACAAGTTACAATAAATACAGCAAAAAATAGAATACAATATCTACTGCCCAATGATAGAGCAGAAACATTTGTAATAGATCCTATTGCTTATGGAAATGAATACACGACTTACTTTGGGGGAGCTCATTTAGACTTTGCCGAAAGTATTAACACTTCAAAAGCTGATCGATTAATTATAGCTGGTTACACGGTAAGTACAAATAATATTGCAACAACCGGAGCTTATCAAACAACTATTTCAGACCAAGATGCTTTTATAGCTTCTTTTGATCAACAAGGGAACAGAATATGGTCTACTTATTTCGGAGGAGAAAGTCAAGAAAGGTGTTATTCAGCTGTTTTAGATTCAAATGATAATATTTTTATTGCAGGTAATACAACAAGTCAAATAGGGCTTTCAACTCCAGGGTCATACCAACAATATATTTCAAGTGGAGACGATGCATTTATAACTAAATTTTCTCCATCGGGGATGTTGTTATGGAGCTCATACTATGGAGGAGATGGTCATGAATTAATTACCACAATAGCAACTGATGATTCAAATAAAATATATGTAACAGGTCATACGGCTAGTACAGACTTACAATGTACTCCTAATGCTTTTAGAAATACAATGAGCGGTTATGAAAACGCATTTTTAGGAGTTTTCAATAATGATGGAGTTGTTATTTATAACTCTTATTATATAAAAGGCTCAAGTACAAAAGGAGCAGGAATTGCAGTGGCAAAGGACGGCTCTATTTATTTTTCAGGTCATTCTAACGATAATGAAAGTATCACCTACCCTTCCGTTCATCAAAGTCAAAACGGAGGATATTTAGATGGGTTTTTAATTAAGTTAGATGCTCAATATCAAATGGTTTGGAAAACCTATATAGGAGGAGAACAAAACGACTTGATAGAAAGTATGGCCATTGATTCATTACAAAATATTTATGTAGTTGGGAAAACAAAAAGTACTACTGCTATAGCTACTGCTAATAGTTTAAAGAACACATACACCAGTAGCTGGGATGGTTTTGTTGTGAAGTTCGATAGTTCTTGTACTCGAAAATGGGGGACATACATAAATGGAGGTAACAATGAAGAGTTGAGGTCTATTGCATTAAAAGATTCTACACTTTGGTTATTAGGGATTACAAATGGCAACGCTCTAGTCATTGACTCAACGGCACTTCAATACAATAATAATGGAGGGTTTGATAATATTATAATTAATTTATCAGATACTGGAGGATTAATTTGGTCGACTTACTTTGGAAGTAACAGTGATGAGTTTGGAAGCGATATAAAAATGAACAAAAACAATAAGATTTTAATATCAGGGCATACTGCTTCAAATAGCAATATAGCAACTTTAAATGCTCATCAAACTAGTTATGGAGGAAATCTTTATGATGGTTTTTGGTCAATACTTTGTAAGCCAGTCATGCCAACGTTATTGTCTCAGTTAGGTTCTATTACTGTTTGTGAAGGAGATAGTGTTACCGTAAACTCAATTTATTCATTTGATAGTTATTTATGGTCAAGTGGTGATACGACAAGTTCTTTGGCGATTAAGCAGTCTGGCGATTATACACTCAAAACAAAAGACTTAAACAATTGTCCAGGTCGTTCAGATACCTTGTCTGTAACCGTTGTTCCTTCTAGCGATTTATCACTTCAACAATCTAACAGTACTATATGCCATGAAGATTCTGTTTTACTCTCTGTTAATAGTACTTACAGTTCTTACCAATGGAGTAGTGGAGAAACAACACCAACAATTCATGTCTCAGATAACCAGTCCTACTCTTTGTCTGTTACAAATAGTTTTGGTTGTCAATACTTCTCAGATACAATAACCCTTAATAATAGTCAGTATGAGTACCCTATTCAAATTATTGGAGATACTGTTATTTGTTCCGGGGGAGAATCTATTTTATTCACCAATAGTGGTCTCTCGTCATTAACTTGGAACACACTTGAAACGACAAACTCTATCGCTGTAAATACCACGGGGAGTCACTGGTTTAGTGGACTAGATACGAATAGTTGTCCAGTTGTTTCTGATACAGTCCTAATTACACAAGTTAACAACCCTACTCCTAGTGTTGTTTTAGATACAGTTAACTACTTTAGCGTATGTATAAACGATACGGTTAAACTAGTTGCGGAAAATGATTTTTTGACTTACGAATGGTCTACGGGGGAATTAACACAATCATTAGAAATAACTGCTTCAGGCGATTATTATGTAGAAGCAAAAGACACCAATGGTTGTGTTGGTATATCAGACTCTATTCAGGTAGTGTTTAATCCATTACCTGTTGTAGAAATAGCACCTTTACCAGATACGCTTTGTTTTAATGATAGTGTTTTCATTTCTGCTACTACCAACTTAGAGAACTATAGTTGGTCGACTGGTGAGAGCGACTCTAACTATTATTTTTCTTTAGATAGTTTGGGGGTTTACCAGATAACTTTACAAGCTAGAGGCCTAAACAGTTGCTACAACCAAGACTCGGTAACATTTAATGTGATAGATTGCCTTGTTTTTAATAATGTAGAAGAGACTAATAAAGATAGGGTGAAAATCGTTAGCCAGTTGAGAGGCATAGGAATAGAAAGTAGCTACTTCATAGAAAGATTAAAGCTGATAGACTATCAAGGGAAGGTCATTTTTTCTAAAAATAATTTGAATACAAACTCAGCATTTATCGAAATTGATCAAATTAGTAATTCTATTTATATCCTTGAAGTCTTCTTTGTAGGAGAAAAAACTCCTTCAATCAAGAAAATTTCTGTTATAAAAAAATAAAAGGCAACTGTTTTATTAACGATTCGTCAACTATTTGATAAGAACGAGGTTATTCCTGATAGAATTATTATTAAATTTGATAAAATGAACAGATTAAAATATATATTTATTACAGTATCTCTTTTGTTGCTTTCTAAATTATCTTTTGGGCATTCTGTTCAAGTGGTATACTGCGGAAGTTGCCAAGGAGAGTTGACACTATGGGTAGAGCACTGGCATGGCGGAGCATCTCCAGGTTCAACAACAATGGACTTGGATGTAACGGTAAATGGTGTTACTACTAGGATATCAGGTTCTCCAGATATTAACTTACAAAACACAGCTAAAGCTGATTTACCCAATTGCTCTGA
This sequence comes from Flavobacteriales bacterium, assembly GCA_024635865.1. Classification (GTDB taxonomy): domain Bacteria; phylum Bacteroidota; class Bacteroidia; order Flavobacteriales_D; family Parvicellaceae; genus S010-51. The sequence continues at coordinate 552 of JAGXIB010000118.1, read as the reverse complement.
ACCCCCTATACTTGTTAGTCAGTGTTCGGGTAAAGCAAACACCTATAATGACTGGGTTAGGTATACCTTTCCAAGTGTTCCTTGCGGAACAGATGTGTCAATTAAAATAATCTCAGGGAATACAGCTTTTACAGCAGATTGTGGAGGAATGTACCCTGTTTCGACAGCGACATTTCAAATCCCTTGTCCTTCGCCTCCTGCACAACTACAAGACGTTGAAGCATGTGCTGATGATATAGTGATGTCTATTCCTTTTCCTAACTCAAACCAACCTGGAGTAAATTATGAATGGACGAACAACAACCCAGCAATTGGGCTTACTCCTTCTGGGAATGGCGATATACCAACTTTTACATCACCGCCTTCTACTCAAACTGAAGTTGCCACAATAGATGTTGTGCAAGGTTGTAATCAATCCCAGTTTAACATTACTGTTCACCCCCAGCCAGAACCAAATTTTATTCTTACCAACAACACAAGTTTAAACCCAACAGGAGCACCAATAACAACCTGTCTATACGATAGGATATATTTTCAGAGTCAATCTATTAT
>JAGXIB010000117.1 GCA_024635865.1 Flavobacteriales bacterium | reverse complement strand
GAGTACGAGAAGTCAAAAGGATTGTTTGAGCGAGCAAAAGGATTGAACCCAGATGATGCTTATCCACCAGAAAAGATTACTGAAATCGACAAAATATTAGCAGATATAGCGGCAGCAAATTCAGATGCGGCAGCCAAGAAAGCATTGCAAGACAAGTTTGATGGGTTAATGGCTAAGGCAGACGGATTAAAATCAAAAGCAGATGTTTCAAAAGATGTAAAAGTTTATCAAGAAGCCAAAGAAGTTTATAAAGCTGCTAATGCCGTTATCTTATCTGAGCCTCGACCACAAATAGAGATAGATAAAATAAATGAGATCTTAAAAAGTCTTGAAAATGGAATGGTAGAAGAACAATATAGAAAAATCATTGACAAAGCAGATGAATTATTTACTTCTAAAAATTATGAAAAATCAAAATCTTTATATGAAAGAGCAAAAGGCTTAAAGCCATCGGATAGTTATCCTCCAGCTCAAATATCTAAGATTGATGATATCTTAGCTTTGATGGCTAATCAAGAAGAGTTAGATAGAAAGTACAAAGAGTTTATAACAAAAGCAGATGATGGTTTTGATAGTGAACAGTATGCAGCGTCTTTAAACAACTATCAATCTGCATTGAGCCTTAAACCTTCGGAAGCTTATCCTAAAAAACGTATTGAAGAATTAAAAAAACTGCTAAATAAGAAAGAAGAACCTATTATTACTAATTCTGGGGAAGCTCCAGAGTATGTGTTTGGAAATTATGGTGAAGAAGTTTCTGACCTAGATGAGTCTTCTGTAGATAATATGTTGCAAAATGCTCAAATAGATAAAGATGATAACCGACAAAAACAAATGGTTATTAGAAAAGAAAATGAGTCAGAGGTTAAGTACGATATTCAACAAGAACAACAAAAGAATTCGGATGAGTTAAACAGTGAGTTTAATGAATATGAAAATAAGAGAACGGATGAAAAGTTAGCTTTAGAAGAAAAAAGCAAAGAGAACACTCCTGAAGTAGAGCAATACAAAATTAAGAATGATGAAGTTTTTTATGATAAACAAGAAGTGGCTAAAGAGTTAACTTTTGATATAAATTCAGCACAGGAGAACTTTGAAACGGAAAGGAACTTAAAAAGCATAGAATATGATGAGAAGAGTAGAGAGAATGTGCCAGAAGTTTCTTCCTATATAAACGAAAGAGAAAATGGACAGTTTGAATCAGGTGAGGTAGCAAGAGATAGGACTTATGAGAGTTTTGAAGCTAGTGATGATTATCAAACGGAAAGAACTTTGGGAGCAGTTGAAAGTGACAAAAAATCGAGATAGAATGTTCCAGAAGTTTCAGGGTATAAAAACGAAAGAGCTAATCAACAGTTTCAAGAGAATGAGCAAGGAAAAGAAAGTACCTATAATAACTATTCTGAGAAAGAAAAGCTAATTGATCGCTTTGAGGAGGTTTATGAAAAAGCTGATAACCCTAGAGAGAGAAATTCGGCTGAATTAAGTGATTTTCAGACAGAATTAAACTTTAAAGACTTTGGGGAGTATGAAGAAGCAAAAGAAGTCACTTCTTCTAGTTCTGAAGCAACGGTTGATTTTAATACCTCTAGAAATAATAAGACTAGAGAAGATGCCCAAATGCAAATAGATAATGCTCCTGAGGTTGCTAAATATAAAGAGGTCGTAAGTGATTTGAATGTGTCAGAGTCAGAAAAGGCTCAAAATAAGACAGATGAAATCAATGAAGCGAACGAGAAGTTTTCTCAAAAACAAGATGATTTTAATGAGGAAATAAAAAAAGTAAACGAAAATGTGACTAAAGAACTAACGGCATATAAAGAGGAAAAATTAAACGCTGATTTAGATAAAGGTCAATCTGCTCAGAATAAAATAGACGAGGGGATGAAGGATATAGAAGTGATTAAAAGCCAGAAGTCTACTAAGTTTAGTGATGCAAATGAAAATTATTTAGCTAGCCAATTCTCAGAAGGAGTTACTGAAAAAACATTTCAAAGAAAAGATAAAAATGATAATGTGATCGAGGTGACAACAATTCGAATTGTTGTAAAAGGAAACAAAGGAGATGAGTATAAAAAAGTAGCAACAAGATGGGCAACAAACTTCTTTAAAAATGGTCGGCCAACTTCTGCTCAAGTTTGGGATACCGATACTAATTAAAGTTATTTAATAATGAAATTAGGAAGTAAAGTTCGGTTTTTAAATGAAATAGGAGGAGGAGTAGTTGTTAATGTTTTATCGGCCCATAAAGTTGTCGTTGAAAATGAAGATGGTTTCGATGAAGTACACCTAATTAAAAATCTTGTTGAGGAAAGTTCAGCTAAAGATTATAAGTTGGATGGAATCGAACATAATTTATCTGTTCAAGAAAAATTATCATCAGAATCAAAAGAAAATAAATTAGAAGATTTTTACAGGAAAACAAAAAGTTTAAATCGTATTGAGACCCCAGAAGAAATTGAAGTCGATTTGCATATCGAAGAATTAATTGATTCTCACAATGGAATGGCTAATGCCCAAATTTTAGCAGTTCAAATGGCTAATTTTAAAAGAGAATTAAATGTTGCGATTCGTAAAAAAGTTAAGCGCCTAGTTATTATTCATGGTGTAGGAGAAGGAGTCCTCAAATCTGAAATTAGAAGAGAGTTATACGAATGCTATCCCACCATAGAACACCATGATGCGAATTACCGCAAGTATGGTTATGGAGCAACTGAAATCCTTATTTATACCTACCATTAATTTAGATTAATTTTGTTAGTAATTACTTTTTGACACTCTGTCAGTTTGCTGTCACTTTTTCATCCTGATTTTGATGTCTTTTAAGTCAATATGACTACGAAATTCTTTGGCACAAAATCTGACTAGCCAAGTGAAGTTATCAATCAATTATAAATAATATTTAAGTAATAAACAATGGGATTAAATGTAAAACCTTTAGCAGATAGAGTTCTAGTAGAACCAGCTGCTGCAGAAGAAAAAACAGCTGGCGGAATTATTATTCCAGATGCAGCTAAAGAGAAACCTAGAAAAGGTGTTGTAGTTGCTGTTGGTGATGGTAAAAAAGACGAGCCTTTAGTTGTTAAAGTAGGGGATAACGTTCTTTATGGTCAGTACAGTGGTACAGATTTAAAAGTAGATGGGGTAGATTATTTAATAATGAAAGAAAGCGATATTTACGCTATTGTTGGTTAAGAATTAATAGACATAATAAGTTTTGAGTCTTATCGTCTTAAGTCTTCAAACCTAAAATTAAAGAAAAATGGCAAAAGAAATTAAATTTGATCTAGAGGCTAGAGATGGTCTAAAGAGAGGAGTAGATGCATTAGCTAATGCAGTTAAAGTAACACTAGGACCAAAAGGAAGAAACGTAGTTATCGACCGTAAGTTTGGACCTCCACATGTAACTAAAGATGGAGTAACAGTTGCAAAAGAAATAGAGTTAAAAGATCCTGTTGAAAATATGGGAGCTCAGATGGTAAAAGAAGTTGCATCTAAAACGAACGATGTTGCAGGAGATGGTACAACAACAGCTACCGTTTTGGCGCAAGCAATAATTAATGCTGGGTTAAAAAATGTTGCTTCTGGAGCAAATCCAATGGATTTAAAAAGAGGGATCGACAAAGCAGTTGAAGTTATCGTTGCTGAATTAAAAAAACTTTCAAAAGAAGTTGGTTCTGATAATGAACTAATTAAGCAAGTAGCTTCTATTTCTGCTAATAACGATGATAAAATAGGTTCTCTTATTGCAGAAGCAATGAAAGTTGTTGGAAACGATGGTGTAATAACTGTTGAGGAAGCAAAAGGAACAGAAACAGAAGTGAAAACGGTAGAAGGAATGCAGTTTGATAGAGGATACTTATCTCCTTATTTTGTGACTAATCCAGAAAAGATGACAGCAGAGTTCGAAAACCCTGCGATTCTTGTTACTGACCGTAAAATTTCTAATGTAAATGAATTGTTACCTGTTCTTGAGCCAATTGCTCAATCGGGAAGAGCTCTTCTTATTATTGCAGAAGATGTAGATAGTAATGCATTATCTACTTTGGTTGTCAATAGAATTAAAGCAGGTTTAAAAATAGCTGCAGTAAAAGCTCCAGGTTTTGGAGATAGAAGAAAAGCAATGCTAGAAGATATTGCTGCATTAACTGGTGCTATCGTTATTTCGGAAGAAAAAGGATACACATTAGAAGGAGCAACAGCAGAGATGTTAGGTTCTGCAGAAAAAGTAGACATTGATAAAGACAATACAACAATTGTCAATGGTGGAGGAGATAAAGATGCTATTTTAGGTAGAGTAAATCAAATTCGTAAGCAAATAGAAACGACTACTTCTGAATATGATAAAGAGAAACTACAAGAACGTTTAGCGAAATTAGCTGGTGGAGTTGCTGTTTTATATATCGGTGCTGCATCTGAAGTAGAGATGAAAGAGAAGAAAGATCGTGTTGATGATGCGTTAGCTGCTACAAGAGCTGCAGTAGAAGAAGGAATTATACCAGGTGGAGGTGTTGCTTATATTAGAGCTGCAGCAGGATTAGATGCTTTAGTAGGAGTAAACGATGATGAGACTACAGGAATTGCTATTATAAGAAGAGCAATCGAAGAGCCTTTAAGACAGATTGTTGCCAATGCAGGTGTTGAAGGTGCTGTAATTGTACAAAAAGTGAGAGAAGGTAAAGCTGATTTTGGATATAATGCTCGTACAGAAAAGTATGAAAATTTATTTGATGCTGGAGTGATTGATCCTACTAAAGTTGCAAGAGTTGCCTTAGAAAATGCTGCTTCTGTTTCTGCTATGCTACTAACGACAGAATGTGTTATTGCAGACATCGAAGAAGAAGGTGCTTCACCTAACATGGGAGGAGGAATGCCAGGAATGATGTAAAATGAATAACAGGTTAGCTTTGCTAACTTGTTTTTTCGGTCTGCTCTTCCTGTATTTACAGATAGAGCGGAACGTCTATATATAAAACGCCACATTTACAAACTGTAAATGTGGCGTTTGTTTTTATTACTCGTTTATTTTATATTATACCACTACATTTATAATTCTCTTCGGAACAACAATTACTTTTTTAGGGTCTTTTCCATCTAAGTAACCAGCAGTTTTTTCATGTGCAAACAAAGCTTTTTCTATGTCGTCTTTGCCCATGTCGATTGGAAGTTCTAACATAAAACGCATTTTTCCATTAAACGAAACAGGGTAAGAGAAATTACTTTCTATTAAATGTTTTTCGTTAAATGCTGGCCAAGTGGCTTTAGTAATGCTTTCGGTGTTTCCTAAACGTTCCCAAAGTTCTTCTGTTATATGTGGAGCAAATGGTGATATGATAACCGCTAAATCGCTTAAAATTTGTTTGTTCTTGCATTTTTGAGCGCCTAACTCGTTTACAGCAATCATACAAGTACTAATTACTGTATTGAACGAATAACGTTCGATGTCTTCAGTAACTTTCTTTATTGTTTTATGCAATGTTTTTAAAGCATCTTTTGTTGGTGCTCCTTCATCAAATTGGTTGTCTTCTGGAAATAAACGCCAAAGCTTCTTTAAGAAATTATGAACCCCACTTATTCCTTGCGTATCCCAAGGTTTAGCTTGTTCCAATGGTCCTAAAAACATTTCGTAACAACGTAAAGAATCTGCTCCGTATTGATCGCATAAATCATCCGGTGTTTGAACGTTGTATTTTGACTTAGACATTTTTTCTACTTCATGTCCGCAGATGAAATCGCCATTTTCTTCTTTAATGATATGTGAACCTTTCAAGAAACTAAACATTGGATCTTTTATGGCTTTCTCAATATTTAAAATATCATTTTCAACACAATTAATGTCAATATGTAGAGATGAAGTTTGGAGGTCTAGGATATCAGCTTCTATATCAAGTTCATCTGTTGGTGTTTTTAGATTGCTAACTTTAGCAACCTTAGCTCTTAAAAAGATCATTTCCCCTTTTATTTTAAGAAATTCATTTTTTAATTCATTATTTATATTTTTCTCTTTTTTTAGAATTTTGATGTGATTAGTAATTACTTCTAGTTTTCTTTTTGAAATTAGTAAGTTTGGTATGTGTAAATTAGTCGCTCCTTCATCTTTTCCATCAAGTTTGGTTAGTCCACTAAATTGAATACTAATTTTGTTTATCAAACTACTCCTCCCCAAAATCATTCCTTGGTTAATCAGTTTTTTAAAAGGTTCATCAAAATTTATGAATCCTCTATCGCATAAAAACTTCGTCCAAAAACGAGAATATAATAAGTGTCCTGTTGCATGTTCAGAACCTCCGATGTATAAATCTACTTGGTTCCAATAGTCTGCTTTTTCTTTATTGACAAATTCCTTTTCATTTTTAGGGTCCATGTAACGTAAGAAATACCAAGAACTACCTGCCCAACCTGGCATCGTGTTGTACTCCATACGGTCTCCTTCAAAAACATTCCAAGCTTCTTTTTTCGCTCTAGCCAAAGGTGGTTCACCATCTTCGGTAGGTAAATAAGCATCTACTTCTGGTAAAGTTACCGGTAATTGGTTGTCTTCTAAAACGTAAGGAATATCATTTTTATAATAAACAGGGAAAGGCTCTCCCCAATAACGTTGACGACTAAATATAGCTTCTCTTAAACGGTAATTGGTCTTTCCTTTTCCAAGTCCACGTTTTTCTATTTCGTAAGTGGCTAAACTCATTCCTTTTTTAGCGGTTAAACCATTCAAGAAATCAGAGTTCATAAGTTTAGCTCCTTTTTCAGTATACGCTCCTTCAGAAATATCTGCTCCCTCAAATATATTTGGAATAGGAATGTTAAAATGGTTAGCGAAATCCCAATCTCTTTGGTCTCCTGCTGGCACAGCCATAACTGCTCCCGTTCCGTAGGTAGCTAATACATAATCTCCAATCCAAATCTGAACTTTTTCTCCAGAAAAAGGGTGAATAGCATAAGCTCCTGTAAATTCTCCAGTAATATTTTTTACATCTGCTTGTCTATCTCTCTCCGTTTTAGCAGCAGCTGTTTTTTTGTAAGCAGCTACTTTTGCTTTGTATTCGTCTGTAGTAATTTTAGCAACCAAATCATGTTCTGGAGCTAACACCATAAATGTAACACCAAAAATAGTGTCTGGTCTGGTGGTAAAAACCTCAATTTTATCATCAAACCCAGCTACATCAAAAAAGACACTTGCTCCTTTCGATTTTCCAATCCAGTTGCGTTGTTGTTCTTTTAGTGAGTCAGAAAAATCGACTTTGTCTAATCCTTGCAATAGGCGTTCTGCATAAGCAGTAATTCGCATGCTCCACTGACGCATTAATTTTTGCTCCACAGGATGTCCTCCTCGTTCAGAAACACCATCTTTAATTTCGTCATTGGCTAACACCGTTCCCAATTCGGGACACCAGTTTACCCAAGAATCAGCTAAGTAGGTCAAACGATAATTCATTAACGTTTGTCGTTGTGTTTTTTCGTCCCAATTATTCCATTCTTCTGCTGTAAAAACAGGAGTCTCTTCACAAGCTGCATTAACGTTAGCGTTTCCTTCTTTAGCGAAAGTGGCAATCAACTCATCAATTGCTTCAGCTTTATCGGTGTCGTTATTATACCAAGACTGAAAGATTTGTTTAAAAATCCATTGCGTCCATTTGTAGTAATCAGGGTTAGAAGTACGCACTTCTCTTTCCCAATCAAAAGCGAATCCAATTTTATCTAGTTGTTGTCTGTATCTTTTTATGTTGGCGTCTGTAGTAATAGCAGGATGTTGTCCTGTTTGTATCGCATATTGTTCTGCAGGTAAACCAAAAGAATCGTATCCAGAGGGGTGCAAAACATTAAAACCTTTGTTCTTTTTGTAACGAGCCATAATGTCAGAAGCAATATAACCTAGAGGATGTCCAACATGTAAACCTGCTCCCGAAGGATAAGGAAACATATCTAAGGCATAAAATTTCTTTTTGGTTGTATCTTCTGTGGCTTTATAGGTTTTGTTTTCAGACCAATATTTTTGCCACTTCTGTTCAATTGAATTATGATTGTATTCGCTCATTCTTTGTTTTTTATCTTGCGCGAATTTACAAAAATCTTTAGCGACTATCCTACTTTAATAATCTAGAATAATTCAGCTTATAAAAAAAGCACTTTTAAAATGAATTAAAAGTGCTTTTAAGAGTTAAGGGGTATAAATTAATAGCTATTGCTTGATAATTTTTTTGGTAATAACATTCGTCTCAGATGATAGTGTTACAAAATATATTCCTGAAGGTAAATCCTTTAAAGAAATAGTCTTGCTGTTTGTGTTTTTTTCTATAATAGAGACCTCTTGCTTTTTCCCAGTTAAGTCTGTTAATTTTAAACTAACATTCTCCAAATTCCCTTGAATGGTTAAGTTGTTTTGAGCTGGGTTGGGATAAATTTCTATTTCATTAAGAATAAAGCTTTCATTTAGTCCAACTGTAGAAATGTTTATGCAAGCAGAGGTGTCTGAACATCCATTTGTTTCAACGATTACTCCATAGTCACCATTAGTATTTGCAGTATAGGTTGCATTAGTTTCTCCAGAAATAATACTATTTCCATTATTACAATCTATCCATTGGTAAGTTGCTCCTACTTGATTTGCTGTTATGGTTAAGCTTGCAGTTGTTGTTGTATTGTCGGGCAATGTATTTATTGTTAAGTTTAGCGTGACTATACTGTCACAACCGTTTGAGGCTCCGCCTACAATGTTGAATGTTGGTGCATTTGTACTAGAAGTATAAGTGTTTCCATCTATCCAAGTATAACTTTCACATGCTGATTGTACATCTGTTCCTGTCTTGTTATTAATAGTTAGATTTAAAGTAACAATAGAGTCACACCCTACTGAATTTACAAGAGTGTCAGTTGCTGTGAAATTAGAGGTATTATAGGTGATTCCATTAATCCAAGTGTAACTTTCACATGCTGATTGTATGTCTGTTCCCGTCGAAGAGTTCTTAATGGTTAAATTAAGAGTTATTATACTGTCACAACCATTTGCTGCTCCCCCTGTTATGCTAAAAGTAGGTGTGTTTGTGCTCATGTTATAAGTGTTTCCATCTAGCCATACTAAAGAATCGCAAGCTGTTTGAGCATCTGTGCTTGTTCCTGGAGCACAAAAAGAATAAACTCTTACTTGCACAGAGCTAGTCCATGTTTCTCCATTTCCAGTAGCTCCAATAGCAACTGTTGAACCATCATCGCTAATATTTACTGATGTTCCTGAATCATCGCCAGCATATTCTCCATCTATGTCTAATCCTAGTTGGTTCCAGTTTGAACCGTCATAATTGTAAACTCTTACATGTCCAGCATCAACACCTGTTCCATCATTGTATCTAGCGCCAATTGATACAGTTAATCCGTCGGCACTTAAACTAACTGAGCCGCCTGACCTGTCATCAGCAGCTTCTCCATCTATATCTAATCCTTTTTGAATCCAGCTAGTCCCATTGTAATCATAAACACGAACATGACCTGCAAAAGAACCTGAATCATCATTGCCTTGTCCTCCAATAGCTACAGTTAATCCGTCATTGTTAAGGCTTACTGATATACCAGAAAAGTCTCCAGCATTTTCACCATCAATATCAATTCCTTGTTGAATCCAATTTGTTCCATTGTATTCAAAAATACGAACATGTCCAGCGTTAGCTCCATTGCCGTCATTAGTATATGCCCCAATAGCAACGATTAAACCATTTGAACTAAGGCTTACTGAACATCCAAAATTATCACTATCAGCTTCACCGTCTATATCTATTCCTTGTTGAATCCAACTAGTTCCGTTGTACTTGTAAACACGGACATGACCTCTATTAGTTCCTCCTGCATCATTTACTCGTGCGCCGATTGCAACTATTAATCCGTCAGAGCTCAGACTTACTGAACCTCCAGAAGCATCAGAAATTGCTTCACCGTCAATATCAGCTCCTTTTTGAATCCAATTTGTACCATTGTATTCAAAAACACGAACATGACCAGCATTATTTGCTGCGTCATCGTTTGAGGTTGCTCCAATAGCAATGGTTAAACCATCGTCACTTAAACTGATTGAACTACCTGACAAGTCTCCATTAGTCTCCCCGTTAATATCAGCACCTTGCTGAACCCATGTTCCTCCAGTTAATTTAAACACACGGACTAAACCTCTACTTTGATAGCCAGTTGATGCAACAGCCATTATTAACCCACCTGAACTCAGGCTTACAGATCTCCCTAATGAATGAAAGTTGTTGTCTCCATTTATATCTACCCCTTGCTGAACCCATTGTCCAAAAGTGGTAAGTCCTAAGAATAGTATTAAAAAAAAGGTAAATATTTTTTTCATAATTTTTAGTTTTTTGATTTTGACTCAAAACTAACTGATTAAGCCTTTTTTCTTGTCATCCTTTAGGATGATTTCTCCTGTTTTATTGATTTTTTTAGAGGTTAAAGACTCATTAAGGTTTTAAATTTTGAAGATTGCCTTCTTGAAACTTCGATGTGTTCATTTTTGTTTAGGGTGATTCTTAAGGTTCCGCTAAACCAATTTTCGATGTTGGTAATGTGTTTTAAATTGATAATGTGCTTTCTATTTGCTCTAAAAAAAATAGATTCATCCAGCTTTTCTTCTAATATATTTAATGATTTAAGGATTAGAGGTTTCTCATGGTTAAAAAAGACACGGATATAATTACCTTCAGACTCAAAATAGCGAACATCTTTTAAAGTCACAAACCAACATTTGTCTCCGTCTTTTAAAAAGATTTGATGTTCTAAACCTAGTTTACTATCTTGCCTAGAGTCTTCCTGCTTTTTAGTAGCATGATTCTCGATTAGAGGAGCAATCACATTTTTTAGTCGCTCAGGGTCTACAGGTTTTGTTAAGTAGCCAATGGCGTTTACATCAAAAGCTTTTAAAGCATAATCATTGTAGGCGGTTACAAAAATTACTTTTGGTACAAAATCTAGTTCAGCTAATAAGTCAAATCCGTTTTTTTCAGGCATCTCTATGTCTAAAAAAATTAAATCAGGATTGTTTTTTTGAATGCTGACTTTTGCCTCGTCAACATTGCTACATTCGTCAATAATGTTCAATTCAGAGTAATTGCTTAGTAAAGAACTCATCTCTTTTCTAGCTAACCTTTCGTCGTCTATTAAAATTATATTCATAATTAATTGCTTGCAGGGATACTTAATGTTGTTACTACTTTATGTGCTTTATTTTCTATTGAAAGACTATAATTAGGGTAAATTAAAGCTAACCTTTTTTTTAAGTTGGTTAGTCCAATTCCAGTAACTGACGGTTTATCTTTGTCATAAATTCCGTCATTTATTACTTTGATGATTAAACTTCCTTCAACTTTCTTCGTATTGATTATAATGGTACCTCCTTTTGTTAATTTACTAATTCCATGTTTAATTCCGTTTTCAACAAAAGTTTGAATGAGGAAAGGAGGTATTTTAATTCGCTTCGTCTTTTCGTCAATATTAAATTCTGTTTCTAAACGTTCTTCAAACCTTACTTTTTCTATGTTAAGGTAGTCAGTTACAATTTTTAACTCATCTTCTAAATAAATGAATTTTTCCTGCCCCAATACCAATGTGTTTCTTAAGATATTACTCAATTGAGTGATTGAATTTTTTGCAACAACTGGATCCTCATCAATTAATGCTCGAATACTATTTAAAGAGTTGAACATGAAATGTGGATTCAACTGACTTTTTAATACACTTAACTCCATGTCTTTTTGAGCGCTTAATAACCTTAAATTATTTAGTTCTTGCAGTCTACTATTTTGTATAAAAAAGTAGGTGGAATAAAAAAGACTCCAAATAAAAAAGATAATAAAGTTACTCAGCAATTGACTAGTTATATCAGCGAGGGTTAAATTCACTTCAAAGGAGAAAATAACGAGTCCTAAAATCATGTAAAGGTAAAAAGGAATGGCTAATATTCCTGACCAAATAAGGAACTTTATGATCATTCTAGGAAAGGGAAGTCGCAACCAATTTTTCCTAAGAATGATTAACCTAAATAGGCTAGTTAAAAGAATGCTTCCAATCCCAATAATTAGAGAGCTGACCGTTGTTCTGTAGCTAACAAAACCTTTTGAAACTAATTCTTCAGAGACTCCTAAGAAAATTAAGAAGCCCCAACCCAGAAATTGAAGGATCCAAAAGATAGGTTTGGGTGGTAGAATAGTTCTGTTTTTACTCATTTATTCAAAGATAGTTTTTTTAGTTTTTAATTCTCTTTTATAACGAGCCTCTTATCTGTTATGGAGAACTTAATGTTGATAATTGTTAATTACTAAATTAAATCTTTAGTGTAGTTCAAAACAAGATTTCTTATTTTTGTTTTATGCATTATTTAGATGAATTAAACGCACCTCAAAGAGAAGCTGCAGAAAACATAGCTGGACCAATGATGGTAATTGCCGGAGCTGGATCTGGAAAAACAAGAGTGCTTACTTATAGAATTGCAAATATGATAGATAAAGGAGTTGATGCCTTTAATATTTTATCATTAACTTTTACCAATAAGGCAGCAAAAGAGATGAAAGAACGGATCTCTAAAATGTTGGGAGATGGACAAGCACGTAATGTTTGGTCTGGAACTTTTCACTCGGTTTTTGCACGTATTCTCCGTTCTGAAAGTGAGCGTATTGGTTATCCAAGTAATTTTACAATTTACGACACACAAGATTCTAGAAGCTTAATAAAAGCCATTGTAAAAGAAATGGGGTTAGACGATAAACTCTATAAACCTTCCGTTGTAGGCTCTAGAATTTCATCTGCTAAAAATAATTTAATCTCTCCGCAAGCGTACTTACAAAATACAGACATTCAGGCAGACGATAGAGAAACTGGACGTAAAAAGTTAGGAGAAGTTTACATGGAATATGCAAAACGTTGTTTCAAATCAGGAGCAATGGATTTTGATGATTTGTTATTTAAGACAAATGTCTTGTTGAAGAACTTTCCAGATGTTTTAGAGAAATATCAAAATAAGTTTAAGTATATATTAGTAGATGAGTACCAAGATACCAATTACTCTCAGTACTTAATTGTGAAACGTTTGGCTGCTAAAAATCAAAATTTATGCGTAGTAGGAGATGATGCACAAAGTATTTATGCTTTCCGTGGTGCAGACATTCAAAATATATTAAACTTTAAGAAAGACTACCCTAATTATAGTTTGTTTAAACTAGAACAAAATTATCGTTCCTCTAAGGTTATTGTTAATGCTGCCAACAGTATCATTAAAAATAACAAAAAGCAAATTCAGAAAAATGTATGGACTGCTAACGATGAAGGTGAAAAAATGCGTGTGATTAAAACCTATTCAGACAATGAAGAGGGAAGGTTTGTCTCTAACGACATTTTTGAAATTAAGCAAAACGAACAAGCAGTAAATTTAGACTTTGCCATATTATATAGAACCAATGCCCAGTCTCGTTCATTTGAGGAGTCGTTGAGAAAATTAAATATCAAGTACCGTATTTATGGTGGGTTATCATTTTACCAACGTAAAGAAATAAAAGATTTAATAGCTTATTTTAGGCTGACAGCCAATCATAACGATGAAGAAGCATTAAAAAGAGTCATTAACTACCCAAAAAGAGGAATAGGAAAAGGAAGTTCAGAAAAAGCAACGGTTGCTGCTAGAGCGAACGACATGACTTTGTGGGAAATGCTCTGTAACTTACCTAAGTATAATTTAGGAATAAACGCTGGAACAAGCAACAAAATTAGTCAGTTTACCACCATGATTAAAAGCTTTGCAACAAAATTAGAGACCCTCTCTGCTTTTGATTTGGCAAGCGAAATAGGTCAGTCTAGTGGTTTGTCTAGAGACTTGTATTCGGACAAAACTCCAGAAGGAGTTGCTCGTTATGAAAACATTCAGGAGCTCCAAAATGGGATAAAAGAGTTTACAGAAAAAAGTAAAGCTCAAGGAGAAGAAGTGTTTCTTGCAGACTTCTTATTGGATGTCGCTTTATTGACGGATGCCGATAATGATGATGACGAAGACAACGATAAAGTAACTTTAATGACGATACATGCTTCTAAAGGGTTAGAGTTTCCTTATGTTTATGTTGTAGGGTTAGAAGAGGCATTGTTCCCTTCTCAAATGGCTTTAAACTCTAGGTCGGAATTAGAAGAAGAACGTCGATTGTTTTATGTAGCTGTGACTAGAGCAGAGAAGAAGTGTACCCTTAGTTATGCGATGAGTCGTTACCGCTGGGGGAATTTAATTTCCTGCGAACCAAGTCGTTTTATAGAAGAGATAGACGATCAGTTTTTAGATTTGTCTCAGTCTGGAGGAGGAACTGAAGTAAGTGGAGAGTCTTCTGGAAGTGGCGGTAGTTTTGGTTCAAGAAAGACTTCGAGCAAACAATTTGGAGGGCAGTATAGTAAAAGAACCGTTCCTACAAAAGAAGCAGCAGTATCAAAACCAGTTGCACAAAAACCTTCTTTTGGTAATCGAAACTTGAAAAAAGTTTCTTCTACAGCTAATGTAGCTCCTAGCAAACCTGTCGATACTTCTAAGCTCGCAGTCGGTGTTGTTGTGCAACATGAACGATTTGGAAAAGGTAAGATTTTAAAAATTGAAGGAGAAGCACCAAATTTAAAAGCCACTGTGATTTTTCCAAGTAGTGGAGAGAAGCAATTGTTACTAAAATACGCTAAATTACAAGTGATTGGATAGGTTGAAAGTTGTGGCATAGAGTTTGTTTTATTCGTGCAACTATTTTTATTTAATTCTTATTCAGTAAAAAAAAATATAGAATAATTGAATTAAAGGGTTAAAACAATTAAATTTGAAACAAGAAAACTTTTTAACGTAAAAAGTTAACCATTGAATTTAAAGTAAAAAAAATGAAAAAAATATTAAGTTACACGTTGTTTGTCCTTTTATTAGTCAGTCTAATTTCTTGTTCAAATGAAGCAAACAATAGTAAAGAGTTTACCATTGAAACTACACTGATTGCAGGAGGGCCTCTTTTTGAAGGAAGTAATACTTGTCAAGCAGAATTAACAACTGAACTAAGTTCTTTTTTAGAAGAGAACGGAATAAAAAAAGAAGAGTTAGTTGATGTAAAGTTAACCTCTTGTGTGATTACTAGTGATCAATTTGAAAACTTAAACTTAATAGAGTCTATCAATATGCAAATGTTTTCAGATAACTTTCCAATGCAAAATGTAGCAGTTGCAAACCCAGTTGAAGAGAATATATCGGAGGTTAGCTTAAAAATAGCGGATATACAAGAACAAATCATGCCGGTCTTACAAGAAGAAACATGTTATATTGTTGCTGATGTAATAATAAAAGAAGATTTAGAGGATGATTTAAAGTTAAATACTAAGTTGGTTTTTAGTATTAATTATTATAAACAATAAAAGATAAAAAACATGAAAAAGTTAGCAGTAATAATAGGAGCTATACTAATAGTATTAGCATTTAGTAATTTCACTTCACTTAATGTAGGAGGTGGAGATGGAGATGAAATAGTTGGACTATGGGAGCCAAGTAACGGAAAAGTAAGAATTAAAATTGAACGAATTGGAACAAAGTACTATGGTAAAATTGTGTGGCTTAGAGATCCAATAGACCCTGTTACTAAAAAGCCAAAGACGGACAAAAACAATGAAGACGAAAAAATGAGAAATGTACCGTTAAGAGGTTACCGTTTACTAAAAGACTTTACTTACAAAGGAAAAAATAAATGGGAAGATGGTACAATTTACGATCCTGAAAGTGGAAGTCTATATAGTTGTGTGATTTCTAAAGATAAAGATGTTCTTAACATAAGAGGTTATGTAGGTGTTAAAGCTTTAGGTAGAACAGATACTTGGAAAAGAGTAGTTCTTAAAAAGAAATAATAATTAATTTATGAATGTGAAAATAAATTATTTAATAATTTCTTTATTATCTTGTTTTTCGAGTCTATTTAGCTATGCTCAAATAGACTCGAATTACGTTGAAGAGGAAGAAGATTATAGCATGTACGACAATGTTGTAGATGTCGGAATGATTACAACGTATTGTAGTCCTAAAATTTTTGATTTAAGTCCAAATCGTTTTATTTCTGTGGGTTATGATGTGTCTGGGACGGGTGTTTTACAAACTTCGCCAGAAGGGGTTTATACTCCTGCTGAAGAGATTAATAGCTATGAATCTAGTAAGGTTTACTACAGCGGCGTAAGAATAAATGCTAATATTCCGGTTGTTTCTTTGTCTAGTTTTGTTTGGCAAATGGGAGGAGGCTTTAATCAGGCATGTATTCAGGGTAGAAATGATGTAGAATTAGAGCCAGGAGAACATAGAGCATTTGCAAGAGAGATAGCACAAACGTTAACGAGTATAAACTTAAATACAACGCTCTTTAAGCCTGTTGGAGAAAAGTCTTTTTTAATTTTACAATTACTAGGAGAGTTAAATGGGAACTATGGGTTTAGACCTTCCAAATCTAAGGCAGACCTAGAAACGATTAAGACTTCGGGTACTTTCATTTATGGAAGAAGGCCACACGATAGATTACAATGGGGAGTCGGTTTATCTAGAACTTATAGAGCTGGTGAATTAAACTATATTCCAGTAGTCATGTATAATTACACTTCTGCAAATAGAAAGTGGGGAACTGAAATTTTATTTCCTGCAAAAGCGAATTACAGAAGAAAGTTCAATTCTAGAAATATTTTGCTTGCAGGGTATGAATTGGAAGGAACTTCATATCGTTTATATGACACTCCTTTTCAAGCTCAAAATTTAGAGTTAAGAAGAAGTGATATAAGGTTTAGATTGGACTACCAAAGACAGTTAAAAGGGTTTTTATGGTTAGGAATTCAAGCAGGAATGGCTGTAAACTACTCCTTTAACGTTGATGACTTAACCGCTACAGGCAATAATGACTTTTTTAGAGGTTTTGTGGGAAGCCAAACTTATACCATGAGAAATAAGTTGTCTCCTATGCCATACGTTAATGTAACATTGAATTTAGTTAGTTTATAATCTTCTTTAATTTTCATATAATTATAAGCGTGTTATTTAATTATAGCACGCTTTTTTTTTGAATATTTTTTTTGAAATGGTTTATCCTTTGTTGTCTGTGAAAGACTCATAGAAAACTCTAAATGCTTTATTTTTCAGTATTATTCTAAGCCAGATATGATTAAGTTAAGTTTAAACTGATAGAAGTGTTAACTGATTAAAAGAATTGATTGCTGAAAAATAATTCTTTAACGTAATAAAATTACGGAGTAAGCTTATACATTTGTATCATGGCTAAAATAAAATCTGCGTACTTCTGTCAGAATTGTGGAACAGAAACAGCAAAATGGTTAGGGAAGTGTCCAGGATGTAACGAGTGGAATACATTGGTAGAGGAAATTGTACAAAAAGAAAATAAGACCGATAAAATTTTACACGGCGACTCTTTTAAGAAAAATACAAAGCCACATCATATCAATGAGATTGTTCCTTTGGAGAATAGACGTTATAAATTAGCGAATAAAGAATTTAATCGAGTCTTAGGAGGAGGGATTGTCGTAGGTTCATTGACTTTAATAGGAGGTGAGCCAGGGATTGGTAAATCTACATTATTGCTAGACATAGCTTTAAATAGTAATTTAAAAGTCCTTTATGTTTCTGGGGAGGAAAGCGAAGAACAAATAAAAATGCGAGCTGATCGTATTAAGCACAATGACGCTAATTGCTTTTTATTGACAGAAACAAACACTCAAAATATCTTTCAACACGCTAAAAATTTAGCCCCCGATTTTATCATTGTAGATTCAATTCAGACATTACAAACTCCTAGTTTAGAGTCTAGTGCTGGAAGTGTTTCACAAGTTAGAGAATGTACTGCGGAGATGATGCGTTATGCTAAAGAAACTGGAGTTCCTATTATTCTAATTGGTCACATTACAAAAGATGGTTCTATTGCTGGACCTAAAGTGCTAGAACACATGGTAGATACGGTGCTCCAGTTTGAGGGGGATCGAAACCATTTATATCGTTTGCTGAGAAGTATAAAAAACAGATTTGGAAGCACCAACGAATTGGGGATATATGAAATGACTAGTACAGGATTAATGGAAGTGGAAAATCCTTCTGCTGTTTTAGTGAGTAATCATGATGGAGAGCTAAGTGGAGTTACTATTGCTGTAACTATGGAAGGAACTAGACCTTTATTGATCGAAATACAGGCTTTAGCAAGTTCAGCTGCATATGGAACGCCACAACGTTCTGCAACTGGTTTTGATTTGCGACGATTGAATATGTTATTGGCTGTTTTAGAAAAAAAGTGTGGTTTTAGAATTGGAGCAAAAGATGTTTTCTTAAACATTACTGGAGGGATTAAGGTAGATGATCCTTCGATAGATTTAGCAGTAGTGTGTGCAATTTTATCTTCTAATGTTGATTTAAGTATTGATTCTAAAACTTGTTTTGCAGGAGAAGTTGGCTTGTCTGGAGAAATTAGACCCGTGCCTAGAATAGAGCAACGTATTTTTGAAGCTGAAAAATTGGGTTATGACCGAATTTTTATTTCTAAACACAACAAGGGAATTGTTCAAGAGAAGTATAATATAGAATTAATTTTGGTCAGTAAAGTAGAAGATGTTTTAAAGAATTTGTTTGGATAATAGTTTAGGAATAGGATTTAGAATAAATTGATCCCTCAGTTCTATCTATTGAATCAAGGTCTAAAGGTTGTATAGCTTTAGGTGGAGAAGATAAAAACTAAAGCTTAGTTATTCCAATCTTTCTTGAAGACTTCATGCCTTCTATCAAAGCAACCTAGAAAAAATAATGGCATCTTTTTCTTCTATGACTTTAATCACTATACGTTCTGTTTCGAAAACTTTTTTACTCATTAAACCAGTCTATTAATTGATTTTGTTGTTCAGAGAACCAACCGTTACTTTCAGGGTAAATTGTTAATGTTCTATGAATAGGCTCATAATCATTAAACTCACATTGTTTAAATTGTTTTTTTATTTCTTCAAAGTATTTTTCTTTGATTAAGTCAGTGGTTAAGTCAGCTGGAAAGTACTCCTCCCAAAAATTTAATAAGAATGCTACCCAATCGTAGATCAAAACATTGTTTTTTCTGAATTTTGAATAATTATTAAGCCAATCTCGAAAGGTGAAAATACTTCATATGAGTCAGCCTTTTCTTTCTCTAGATGCTCGTAACCGCCTGCGTCAAATTTATATTTATCTGGAATTTTTTCTAAGCTCCAAATCAAGTTTCTTTTTAACTTATTGTCTATTGTTAGGCTTAGTATAAAATCTCTAGACTTTTTAATTAGTTTATCAATCTCCCACATATTATAGATTATATTGTTTAGTTAAAAGTAAGCATTAATCTCTATACATAATAATCGGAAATAAATTAGAAGCTGGTTCGTCTGCTAAACTTTCTGAACCGTCGACTTCATTGATCAATGTTTTTAAATCTGGCTTTTGATAGCTATTAGGAGCGTTTAAAATTTCTTTTGATGCTAGATCAGTTTTACTATAAGTCTCAATATATTTTATTTTAGTTTGAGGAACATATACTTTTTTTTCTACGATTTTTGCCTTTTCAATTTCTTTATAAACCGTATCATAAACATATTCAATTTCTTTTATAGTGTCTGTAATCGATACATATTTTATTTCTTCTGAACCATTAATAGCCTCTATGTTGGAATAAGGAAACTTTAAGAACAGCATGACTAAAACTGTTGCAGCGATAGCTAATAGAGCTTGATATAAAGGAATAACAATTCCTGTTTTTTTAGATGGCAAAACCAAAGGTAGAGGAACTAATTTTTCACTTTCTTTTTCGGTGGCAATTATTAATTGACGTCTGATTGAGTACTCTTCTTCAGTAATTAGTTTTTCGACCTTATTCTTTTCAGAAGCAGATAATTCGTTGAATTCTTTTTGCTCCAAGAGAAGTTGTAATTCCCACTCGTTTGACTTAATATCTTTTTCCATTTTCAATTAATTTTAAAAACATGAGATTCGTTAATTGGCGAAAACTCTTTAATGTATTGACTTATATTTTGTGTAGCATAATACAATCTAGACTTTACGGTTCCTTCAGAAACTTCTGCTATTTGAGCAATTTCTTTGACCGAAAATCCTTCGTTATACCTTAGAATAAAAACTACTTTATGTACATGCGACAATTCATTGATTCCTTTTTTTAAAGCTATTTTAAATTCTATTTTATCAAATAGGTTACTCTCGTATTCGAAAGGAATTTTTTCTATGGGGTAATCATAAGTTGTATTTCTATTTTCTAATTTTCTGAAATCGGATTTACACATATTACTCGCAATTGTAAATATCCAAGTGTAAAACTTCTTATTAATATCGAATTGTTGTTTTCTCTCAATTACTTTCAGAAATAAATCTTGTAATAAGTCTTCAGATTTTTGAGAATCTCCCTGAAGCATACGAAAGAAATAGCCCAATAATTTAGGGCTATATCTTTTGTATAACTCTTCGATGTATTTATTATGACCTTTGGAAATAAAAAAATCCATTAGTTGCTCATCAGAAAAAGCAGATATGTTTTTTGAAAATAAACCCATGTTAGGTTACTTTTCAAATATTTTATTTATTTCTTCAGTATTGTTGGTTCGCTCAGCTATTAGAAATAAGAGGTCTTTTACTCCTTTCAATTTTTCGTTTTGCTCAGTATTCTTATAGTGTTTATATAGCTTGGTTAAAGCTGGTAGATACACAGCCTGTGAATCATCGGCAACTTTATTTCCAATATTAAATGGAAAAGTTATTTTTAAATAATCTAACAAATATCTTTTTTCATAATTCCTTATTATTAAAGATATGTTATCGATATTCTCTTTAGAGTACTTGTAAGTCAAGCCAGTTAAATGTAAATCTTCATCATATTTATCTTTAAAATAGCTAATTGCTGTATTACAAATATAAATTGGGCGTTTGCTATATTTAAAAATATGATCCATCATTTTTTCCTGACTTTCCTTGCGCTCTTTTGGAGTTTTAGAATTATCTAACCTGAAGCTTAAAGCTGGCAATCCTATTTTTTCAAAGACTTTTTCTCTATAATCATCCACACCTAACAATCCATAATTCAAAATTTCAACATCTTTTCTAATGCCAAAACTTTCTTGCATTAACCACACCGGATATGTATCGTTATCCCCTATAGTAAAAATTATAGCTCTTTCGTCTACTTCAGACAATAGGTTATAGCCCCAATTAAGTAACCCTGAAGAAATATCATTTGTTTTATAATACTCTTTACAATATTCTGAATATTCATTTTCTTTCCCCATTAATTTAGATTGAGTAAGCATGTTTACTAACACTTCTTCATTGTTAGGGTTCAGTTCATAAGCTTTTTCTAGATATTGAATCGATTTTAAATTATTTCCAGACTCTCTCCATAGAATTAAATTAGCTTGATAGGAATCAGGAACACTGGCATAAGCTTTTTCACTTATCGCTTTACATTCTTTAATGTACTTTTCCTGCTGTTCTGTATTTTGCCAACTAATATTTTTTAAAGCTCTTGTAGCATTGTAATAATTTTCCCATGCCACTGCATTTTTGCTGTCCTTATCTATTTCTTTTATCCAAAGATCTTTTTGGTTTTTATACCAGTCCTCATCTTGCATTTCTTTAACAATGCTGTAGACCTTTTTTAACTCTTGAGCTTTAATATTAAAGACGCACAATGCTATAATTAAACTATAAAATATCTTTTTCATTTTGTTTTTTTTAATTGGAACGAAAGCGCTTAAGTTCTGTGGTTTAAAAGTATTACTCAAAACTTTACAAAACGTTCACTTGAATGTTATCTTTTTATAAATCTTAAGCTGTTTTAACAATATTTTACATTAACAGGTGTATTTTTTACATTTTTATTTTTTTATAAGATGTTGTAATTCAGCTTTATATTTGTTTTTAAATAGTTGTAAGTGTTTATATACGAATGCTAACTGTTTAACTACCGAATAAAGTTTTGAAGTGCTCTTTACTTTGCAGTGTCAAATCGAAATTGATTGATGTTCATAACAAGGTTGTTGTGTTCTAAATGATTAAAAACTAAAAAACAAGTATTATGACTAACTTAAGAAACAATGTGCAATTAATTGGTAACCTAGGAAGCGCACCAGAGATTAAAGAATTAGCTAACGGAAGTAAAATGGCACGTTTGTCTTTAGCAACTAATGAATCTTATAAGAATAAAAAAGGCGAGCTTATTAAAGAAACACAATGGCATAATTTGGTTGCATGGAGTAACCAAGCTGAGATTGCCGAAAAATATTTAGAAAAAGGAAAAGAAATTTGTGTTTCGGGAAAACTAAACAATAGAAGCTATGAAGATAACGAAGGTAAAACACGTTACATCACTGAAATAGTTGTTACTGATATTTTAATGCTAGGAAGTAAAAAAGAAGGATAGATTTTCCCTTCAAATAATGACTGCCCCTTCTGATTTAAAACGCCTTCTAGTTCATTCTAAAAGGCGTTTTTTTTGTTTTTCAAATCAGAAATGAACTTTTTAATTATTTATGTGTACATAATACAAATAATCATACATTTGGTTAGTTAAAATAAAAGAACATGAGCACAAAAATTTATCAATTTCCAGTTTTAGTTATAATTATTAGTTTATTCTTATTTTCTTTTTCATGTAAAAATAAGAAGAGTACAACAAGTTCAAATCAAGTATTAATGGAAATGGAGACAATTAAATTCAATTATGATAATGATTACTCAAGCCTTTGGGATACCGTTATAATACAAGAAAAGAAAGGGCTGTACAAGTCTGCTTTGACAACAGTAGAAGAGATTTATAAAAATGCTTCTAAAGATGATAATTCGGTACAGTTGGTAAAGGCGCTGATTCATAAAATGAAATATAATTCCTATTTAGAAGAAGACAATTTTGTTAAGGCTTTAAATGAATTACAAACAATATCGAGCACTTCTAAATTTCCCTTAAAGCAAATTGTTCATTCCATTACTGCTGAAACTTATTGGAACTACTATCAACAAAACCAATGGAAGATTAACGGAAGAACTTATTCGCCAGATTTTAAAGAAGATGACATAAGAACATGGGATTTAAAAACATTAACGAGTAAAACTATTTCGGAGTATTCTTCATCTCTTTCTAGTAAAGACAGTTTACAGCATACACAAATTCAGGATTTTAAAGTCATATTAAATCATTATGAAAAAACAGATGTGTTTAGACCGACACTTTATGATTTTTTAGCCTACAGGGCAATATCTTTTTTCGAAAACACACAGCATAACATTACCAAACCTGCAGACTTTTTTACGTTAAATGAGGAAAGTTATTTTAGTGATATTAAAACCTTTTCTAAATTAGAGATAACGACTAAAGATAGTTCTGCCAACCATTTCTACGCCATAAAAATATATCAAGAGTTAACCAACCATCAATTAAGGAGAGAAAATATTGCTGGAATTATAGAGACGAGCTTAAGAAGGTTGAGATTTGTAAAAAGTCAATCTAACAACCCTATAAAGGAAGAGCTTTATTTAAAAGCATTAACTGATTTAACGATAAGTTACCCTGATGATGCAGAAATAGCAACCGTTTGGTCTGAAATAGCCCATTTTCATAGCTTGAAAGGTGATGCCTTTAATCTTAAAACAGGAGAAAATCAATGGGAAAAGAAAAAAGCAATAGAAATTTGTGAAGCAACAATACTTAAGTTTTCAGAAAGCTATGGCGCCAAAGAATGTAAAGCTTTAAAGCTTCAAATTGAGTCAAAGTCAATGGGGTTTAATATAGAGAAAAGTCAACGTCCAGAAATGCCAATAAAATTAGTTTTTGAACACGCGAACTTAAATCAAGTTTACTTTAAGATTGTAAAAGTAGATTGGGATTTTGAATATAAACTAAAGGACGATGTTTACAACAAAGAGTTGATTGCATTAAATAAGCTGCCTGCTGTTAGAACTTGGGTTAAAGACATCGAAAATAAAAATGATTATCAAAGACATTCAAGTCACCTTCATACAGAAGGCCTCCCATTTGGCAAGTACTATATTTTAGCAAGCGACAATGACGAGTTTACTTTAAAAGACAACGCTGTAACTTATACCGATTTCTGGGTGACAAAGATTAGTTTTACTTCCGTTACTTCTAATGATGATAATGAAACGATTTTAAAAGTTGTAGACTCAGAAACGGGAGAAGCATTGCCTAAAGTAACTATTCATCAATATACATATGATTATAACAGAGGAGATTATGAGTTAAAAAGAAGAGGTAAGTATCAATCGAACGAGAACGGAATTGCTTCTGTTTTCCCACAAAAAAAGAATAACTATTCATATAATTACTACTACTATTTTAAAAATGGAGATGATGAGTACTATACGGATAATGCAATTTACCAGTACGATAGAGGGACTAATAATGATAGAAAAGTCAGACAAACTACTTTTTTTACCGACAGAGGCATATACCGACCTGGACAAACGGTCTATTTTAAAGGAATTGTGCTAGAGCATTTTAAAAATGATCATCAGATTGTTACAAAGTCAAAACAAGAAGTATCGTTGTACGATGTCAATTATCAAAAGATAGCAAGTTTAGATGTAGTAACTAACGAATATGGGACATTTGCAGGGAGCTTTACACTTCCAACAGGGGCAATGAATGGTTCCATGAGTATTGTGAGTCAAGATGGAAACAGAAAGTACATACAGGTAGAAGAATATAAGCGCCCAAAGTTTACTGTTAATTTTGAGCCTATTGAGGGAAGCTATAAATTAAATCAATCTATTTCTGTTGAAGGGAAAGCTAAAGCTTATGCTGGATATTTTTTAGATGACGCAAGAGTAAATTATAGCGTGACAAGAACTGCTCGTTTTCCTTATTGGTGTTGGTATAGATGGGGGTATTCTCCAAATAGCGCTTCTATTGAAATAACAAGTGGAATTACTAAAACAGACGAAAATGGAGGGTTTAAAATCGACTTTGATGCGTTGGCTGACGAAAATGTCGATAAAAAATATAGTCCTACTTTTTCTTACCAGGTAGAAGTTTCAGTAACTGATATCAATGGAGAGACTCAAAGCAGCACTTCCTATGTTAATGTTGGTTACAATGCTATGAATTTTACTGTAGGAGTTAGTAATAAAGTAAATAAAGAGGTAGAACAAAAGCTATCTATTAATGCTACAAACTTAAATGGTAAATTGGTTGATGCTAAAGGATCAATTAAAATAACAAAATTAACTGAACCAACTCAAATTTACAGAACTTCATTGCTGACAAATCCAGATATTAAGACAATAGAAGAGGATAAGTTTCACGAATTATTTCCTTATGATGAGTTCGACAGAGAGAATGAAATTAGTAAATTAAAAAAGGGAGCGGAAGTACTTTTATTAAACTTTGATACAAAAGAAAGTCGCTCATTGGATTTAGAAACAAATAAACTTGGAATAGGACGCTATGTATTGGAAGCGAATACAATTGATGAGTTTGGGGTAGAAGTCATCGACATTCGTTACTTTACCGTTTTTGATCCAAATGCTAAGTTTATTCCTACAAAAGAAACTTGGTGGACAACCGATTTAAAAATAACTGGAGAACCAGGTGAGAAAGCAACTTTTATTATTGGTACAGCAGAAGAAGAACTATTGGTGAGTTATGAAATCGAACACCAAGGAGAAGTTGTGTATTCTGAGTTATTGACGTTAAAGAATGAACAACGTATAATTGAGGTTCCTATTAAAGAAAAACATAGAGGAAACTTTAATGTTTCATTTACAACAACTAAGCATAGTCGATTTATACAGGATAGAAAAACGATAAGTGTTCCTTATACTAACAAGACATTAGACCTTACTTTTGAGTCCTTTAGAAATAAATTACTACCTGGACAAAAAGAAGAGTGGAAAATTAAAATAAGAGGATCAAAAGGAGACAAAGTTGCAGCAGAATTGTTAGCAACAATGTACGACGCTTCTTTAGATGAGTTTGCTAGCAATTATCTTGGGCTTTCTATTTATAGAAGCTTTTATTCCAATAGAAGCTTTAATAACTCTTGTTTTGTGAGAGTGAATTCTACTACTAGACAAGAAGATTGGAATACCTATTATTCGTTTTATAGTCGAGATTTTTCTAGTATGAATTGGTTTGGATACAGTAGCTATCAGTTTGGAGGTTATAGAGGTCGAAGGATGTCTAAGTCAGCTGCTTTTGCGGACAGTGATATGGTGTTAGAAGAGTCTATGAGTAAAGAAGCTGATGATGTTACTTCTGTTATAGGTGGGAATCAAGCTTCAGCTCCTCCTAAAAAAGATGCAATGCCAGGAGAACAAAAAATAAACTCGAGAGAAGAAAATGTTGAGGTTTTAAATGAAAAGTCAAAGTCAGGAAAAGAAGCAGTAAAGCCAAGAACTAATTTTAACGAAACGGCTTTCTTTTATCCTCAGCTAGAAACAAATAAAAATGGAGATGTAATTGTTAAATTTACTATACCAGAAAGTCTGACAAAGTGGAAGTTTTTAGCATTAGCTCATACGAAAGACCTAAAAATTGGGACTACTCAGAAAGAACTGGTGACTCAGAAAGAATTAATGGTGGTGCCAAATGCTCCTCGTTTCTTTAGAGAAGGAGATAGGCTTAGCTTCTCTAGTAAAGTTGTTAACCTTTCTGAAAAAAATATCAAAGGAACTGTCAAGTTAGAGTTATTTAATGCGTTGTCTATGCAGCCAATCGATGCTCAATTAAAAAACACTTCAAAAATAAAAGAAATAGTGCTTGAAAAAGGTAAAAGTACTGTTGCTAATTGGAGTCTTGAAATACCAAAAGGATACAGTGCAATTACTTATCGAGTTTCAGCTGAAGCAGGGAAGCACACAGATGGAGAAGAAATGGTTGTTCCAGTATTAACAAATAGAATGTTAGTGACGGAGTCATTACCATTACCAGTAAAAAAAGCAGGAGAAACGAAATTTACTTTTAAGAAGTTTATTAATCAGAGTAATGGTTCTAAAACATTAGAAAATCATAAGCTAACCTTAGAGTTTACTTCTAACCCAGCCTGGTATGCAATTCAAGCTTTACCCTACTTAATGGAGTATCCTTATGAATGTGCAGAGCAAACTTTCTCTCGTTATTATGCAAATTCAATTGCTTCAAACATTGCAAATTCAAATCCGAAAATAAAGCGAGTATTTGACCAATGGTCACAATATGATTCCGAAGCGTTCTTGTCTAACTTAGAAAAAAATCAAGAGTTAAAAGCTTTATTATTGGAAGAAACCCCTTGGGTTTTAAATGCACAGGACGAACAAGAGCGTAAAAAAAGAATTGCTTTATTGTTTGATTTGAATAAGATGCAAAACGAAAAAGAAAGAACCATTCGTAAACTAGAAAAAATGCAACTCTATAATGGAGCTTGGCCTTGGTTCGATGGGATGCGAGAAAATAGATACATTACCCAACACATTGTTACTGGTTTAGGTCATTTAAATCAATTAGGAGTTGAGGATAATAGTCAAAGTTCTATGGCTATAAAAGGCGTTGCTTATTTAGACAACCAAATGCATAAGGATTATGAATACATAAAAACACATGTTTCTGATTATAAGAATAAGCAAACGATTTCTAACTTTGTTGTTCAGTATTTGTATGCGCGTAGTTTTTATCTTGATTTAAAAATTAAATCTCAGCACCAAGAAGCATATGATTATTTCTATAAACAATCTAAAACTTATTGGTTAGAATTTAATCTTTATACACAGGGTATGATTGCTTTATCTGCTCAAAGAAAAGGAGATAAAGAAGTAGCAGTAGGTATTATGGCTTCTATTAAAGAAAGAGCAATTTATAATGAAGAAATGGGAATGTACTGGAAAGATTTATCGGGGGGATATTATTGGTATCAAGCTCCTATAGAAACTCAAGCATTGTTAATAGAAGCATTTGATGAAGTAACCGACGATCAAAATAGTGTAAACGAAATGAAAGTTTGGTTGCTAAAACAAAAACAAACAACTGATTGGAAAACAACAAAAGCTACAGCAGATGCGTGTTATGCTCTGTTACTAAAAGGAACGGACATTTTATCTGAAACAGACATACCTGTTATTAAGCTAGGGAATAAAACAGTTTCTATTCCTAAAACAGAAGCAGGGACAGGTTACTTTAAAACATCTTGGAGTGGTTCAGACATTAAACCAGAAATGGGGAATGTAAGTATAACAAAAAAACAAAATAGTGTGGCTTGGGGAGCTTTGTATTGGCAGTATTTCGAAGATTTAGATAAGATAACTCCTCACGAGACGCCTTTAACATTGACTAAAAAGCTATACATAGAACGTAATTCTAGCACCGGGAAAGTGTTAGCGCCTATTACAGCTAGTTCGCCAATAAAAATTGGAGATAAAGTTAAGGTGAGGGTAGTTTTAAAAACAGATCGTAACTTAGAGTATGTCCATCTAAAAGACATGCGAGCTTCGACATTTGAGCCTACCAATGTAATTTCACGATACAAATGGCAAGATGGCTTAGGTTATTACGAGACAACTAAAGATGCGTCGACTAACTTTTTTATGGATTATGTAGGTAAAGGAACTTATGTTTTTGAATATGATTTAATTGCTAGTCAAGAAGGAAACTTCTCTAACGGAATTACTTCTATACAGTGTATGTATGCTCCAGAGTTTACATCGCACAGCGAAGGAATAAGAGTTGAGGTAAAGAAATAGTATTATTAAAATCGTTTAAAAAATGAGTCAACATACAACCAGTACTGTCTTAATGGTTTCTCCAACCAATTTTGAGTTTAATGAAGAAGCTTTTCTGTCTAATAAGTTTCAACAACGAAGTAGTGATGATGCTAAAGTTATAAAGGAAAAAGCATTAAGTGAATTTAAAGCAGCGACAGAAAAGCTAATCGATTTAGGAGTAGATGTTATTGTTTATGAAGATGAGAAGGATACCATTACTCCTGATGCAGTATTTCCCAACAATTGGATTTCTACGAGTATAGAAGGAACACTATATACTTACCCTATGGCTATCCCTAATAGAAGAGCAGAACGAAATCAAGATATAATCGATCATCTTTGTTCTGAACGCAATTATAAACATGTAGATTATGCGATCGAAAACGAAAAAAGCGAAATTTATTTAGAGGGTACAGGAAGTATTATTTTTGACCATTTTAATAAAGTTGCTTATGCTGCTATTTCTCCGAGGACAGATAAAAACCTTTTTGAAAAAGTAGTTATCGATATGAATTACAAGCCTGTTTCATTTACTGCTTTCGGTAAAGAAAAAGAATTGATTTATCATACAAATGTGATGCTGTCTATAGGAATTGATTATGTGCTAATCGGTTTGGAAACGATAAAAGAGGAGGACAAAAAACAAGTAATAGAATCCTTGTCTAAATCAGGGAAAGAAGTTATTGAGTTAACGAATGAGCAAATTTATAATTCTTTTGCAGGAAATATGATTCAGTTAGAAAATAATGTTGGTGAAACTATTTTAGTTCTGTCTCAGACTGCTTATGAATCTTTAACAGAACGACAATTAGAGTTATTAAAGAAATTTAATGATCATATTTGTCAAGTTTCTATACCTACAATAGAAAAAATAGGAGGAGGAAGCGCACGTTGTATGATTGCCGAAATTTTTTAACTATAGACGTATGCCTATAATACAGATGTCATCTATTTGTTCTAAAGAACCTCTCCATTCAGTATAGGTTCTTTTTATCGTTTCTTTTTGCTCTGGTATCGTTTTGTCTCTACATTCTAAAAGAATATTTCTGAAATTTTTGCGTCCTACTTTTTTACCTCTAGGGCCTCCAAATTGGTCAGAAAAACCATCTGTAAATAAATAAATCATGTCTCCTTTAGCTAGTTGTATTTCATGATTAATAAATGGAGTTAAATTTTCAGCATAACAAATTGATTGTCTGTTTGCAGGAACAACCTCTATTTCAGTAGCGTTTTTTCTAATTATCCATAATGGATTTTTAGCTCCAGCCCATTCAATTTTTTTAGTTGCATTTTCAATTCTAACAACTGAAATGTCCATACCATCTCTACTACTAAATTTCCCAGATAGATCTTTAATGATTTTTATTCTTAGTTCATCTAGAATTTCATTAGGAGTCTTTATGTTAACTTCTGTAATTAACTCATTTAAATAAGCAATACCCAACATTGTTAGGAACCCTCCTGGCACGCCATGACCTGTGCAGTCTGCAACGAGAATATAGGTGTAGTCGTTGAAGCTAGCGGACCAATAAAAGTCTCCTCCAACAATATCTTTTGGTTTGTAAAACAAAAAAGATTCAAAGTTATTTTTCTTAATTATTTTACGCTCATTCAATACTGCAAATTGTATCTCTTTGGCGTATGTAACACTTTCTATAAATTCTTTGTTTTTTATTTCAATTAAATGATTTTGAGTTTCAATCTTTTCATACGCACTTTTTAGTTCTATAGATTTTAGGCGTTCTATTTCTGCTTCTTTACTTATTTTATTCAACTCGTATTGATAATTTATATCTTTAATCTGTTGTTCTTTTTCTTCATTGAATAAATCTGAGTGTGCAGCATGGTATTTTTTAAAATAGTCGAGTGCTTCACCTGTAAAACCTTCTTTTTCGTAGATTTTAGATAGCAATAAATATGATTTTTCTATGTTTTCTTTTGCTCCAATACTTTGTGCCGAAAACTTTCCTTTTTCAGCAGAATCTTTGGCCTTTTCAAGTTCCGCAATTGAAAGGAATATATTTCCTAATTCTAAATAAGTTTCTGAGATTAGTATTTCGTAGTTAATAGATAAGCAAATAGTTAATGCTTTTTCAAAAAATGAAATAGCCTCTTCTTGATAGCCTTGCAGAACTTTTGTTTTTCCTAAGTTAAAGTTAACCCAAGCAACATTGGTTTTTCCAGAATGAGGGTTATTTAAACACTTTTCAAACCATAACGTTGCATTTTTAAAATCTGAAAGCTCTAAATAAGTTTCTCCAATGTTATTTTGAGATCCTGAAACAGCTTCTAAATCACCAATTTCTTCTCGAATAGCTAAACAATCTAAATTACATTGTAATCTTTTTTTATTTTCACCCTGAAACATATAAACGGCCCCTATACTATTGAGAGCATCAGCTTCTCCTCTTTTATCTCCAAAAGACTTGTAGGCGTCAAGAGCTAGTAAAGAGTGTTTTAAGGAGGTGGTGTAGTCTGAGAATCGCCAGTAACAATAACCAAGAATTTTATTTGCGCCAGCCAGCCCTTTCTCAGAGTTAATTTGCTCAGATTTTTCTTTCAACGATAAACCTAAATTAAAAGCCAGCTTTAAATCTATTAATCGAGTATCCCAAGCTTTGCTTATTTCTTCGTCAATATTTAATTTAGTTTCACTCATCCGTTAATTAAAGATAATGAAATAGTTATTTTAAACAAGGTAGCACTAATGAAATATTCACTCGAATTGACTAGCACAAGTAATTATTGTATAATACTCTGAGTCAGTTCGAGTGATTTTAAGGAGTGATAACGGATGAAAATTGTATCGAGAACAGCTACGAAATTCAACTTTTAAACTGCTTTTTTGCTAGATTTGGTAAACGATCAAACTCTTCATTTATTAAAGCAATTTTCTTTTTTTGAGACCAGCTTTTTATTTGCTTTTCAAACGAAATAGCTTGTTGAACGGTAGAGAATTCTGCAAAGAACTCTAAACTTAATGGTCTTCTGGAATAAGTGTAGCTATTTTTATGTTTCCCATCATTATGTTCTTGTATTCTTTTGTCAAGGTTTGATGTAAAGCCAGTATAAAAGGTCTTGTCGGAACATAATAGAATGTAAACATAAAAATACTTCATTGTGGGGAGTTTTATTTATCTACTAAAGATAAACTATTCTTAGTCCGTTCGAGTGTTTTTCTTAAGCTTTTGCGTAATAAAATTGTATCGAAAAGAGCCCCGTATTCCATCTCGATACAAATCGATACAAAAATAGTTTAGCAACAATTTCCGCATTTATTCACTCGAAGTGACTAGCATTTGATTTTTTTGGTTTTGTATTTTAGATAATGAAATGTTTCTAGTCCGTTCAAGTGGTTTTCTGAAGCTTTTGCGTAAGAAAATTGTATCGAGAACTAGACGAATCCTCTATTTTAGAAACAAAAAAGGCCATTCTTAATTATTAAGAATGGCCTTTTTAAAATTTGTATTAATTTTTTAATGTTCATTAATCTCTTTAATAACCTTTTCTAAATATTTGTCATATTTATTGCTGACAGTACCAGACTTAAAAGCATAAACCTTTTTAGTGGTTGTATTTTCTAATTAGAAAACCTCAGTTTTCTTAGATTCATGTGTAGCAGGGCTGTATTCAATTTTTTCATAATACTTTAGTATGTAGGTGTCCTTTTCAGCTTTGATTTCAGTTTATTTATCTATAATCTCAGTTTCTACTTTACATTTTTTTAACTGTTTTTCGGTAATTTCATTTCTTTCGACAAAGTCTTCTTTTTTTCTTTTATAGTTTTTACTAAATCTTTCTTCTTTTGAAATCGCATCTTTAGCCCGTAAACAAGGTTCAACTGTTATATCAACTTGCGCTAAAGTGCTACTAGAGGTTAAGATTGAAATAGGGAGTAATAAACAAATTAAGTTTTTCATATTTTTTGATTTTTTGTCTTTGCAATAATAATAATAATAATAATAAGTTTGGCTTAATGCTATTTTATTAAATATCTTAGTCCTTTAATGAGTTACACATTACTTTCTTCTCCATTGCAAGGTTTTACCGATTTTCGGTTTAGGAATGCTTTTAATCAATATTTTGGTGGAATAGACACTTTTTATTCTCCATACATTCGATTAAACGGTAAGTTGATTGTTAAGGCAGCTTACGAAAGAGATATCCTGCCTAAAAACAATACGGTAGATGAGGTGATTCCCCAAATAATGACCAATGATGCTGATGAGTTTCTGTTTGTTGCCAATTATGTGAAACAATTTGGTTATAAAGAATTGAATTGGAATTTGGGTTGCCCATACCCAATGGTAACTAAAAGAGGTATGGGTTCAGGCCTTATTTCCGAAAGTGCAAAAATCGATGCTATTTTAGATAAAGTTCATTCAGAGTCAGACATTCTAGTTTCCATGAAAATGAGGATGGGTTATGAAAACAGTCAAGAAATATTGGGGACTTTTCCAATTTTAGATAAATACCCATTAAAGAATATTGCAATTCATGCTCGTACTGGAAAACAGCTCTACAAAGGAGGAGTAGATTTAGATGCATTTCAAGTTTGTGTAGATAATACAAGACATAAGTTATATTATAACGGAGACATAACTTCAGTTGCTGTGTTTAATGAATTGAAAGAACGTTTCCCTTCCATCGATCATTGGATGATTGGAAGAGGGTTAATAGCTGATCCTTTTTTGCCAATGATGATTAAAAACAATACTTCCGAATATCCAGAAAATAAAATAGAAATATTTAGTAAGTTTCACGATACTTTATATCATGAGTACACTAAGCAACTTTCAGGTCCAAAGCATATTGTGATGAAGATGTATCATTTTTGGGAGTACTTTTCTTCTACTTTTCATAATCCGCATAAGGCGTTAAAAAAAATCAAGAAAGCAAAAGACATTCAGGAGTATGACAGGGCTGTCCGTGAGATATTTAATGGAGAGAGATAAGAGATGAATAAAAAAGTTTTTGTTACTGGTGCAGATGGTATGTTAGGAAGTATGATTTGTAGAAAGCTACTTCTAAAAGGTTATGAAGTAACAGCTATGTGTCTCCCTTCAAGCAACTCTAATACACTAAAAGGACTTGATATTAAAATCATCAAAGGAAACATCCTTGATCTTGGGTTATTAAATAATGAACTAAAAAACCACAACTATGTTATACATGTAGCTGCAATGACTACTGTATGGCCAAGGAAATCAGAAATTCTTAAAAAAGTCAATATCGAAGGGACAAAAAATGTTCATAAAGCTTGTGTGAAGAATAATGTTAGTCGTATGGTATATGTTGGTTCTGCTAGCTCATTTACTCCTGGAACTAAAGAAAACCCAGGAGACGAGCAAACTCCATTTACTTGGGGTAAATTTGGGATGGATTATATTAATAGTAAGTATGAAGCTCAGCAATTTTTGATTAATGAGCATAAGCAAAATCAATTTCCAGTTATTACTATTAATCCAACATTTATGATTGGGCCTTTTGATTCTGGTCCTTCTTCAGGTGCTATGCTTATTAATCTTTTCAAAGAGAAAGTGCCAGGTTACTCAGAGGGAGGTAAAAACTTTGTTTATTCTGGCGATGTAGCTCAAGCAATTGTTAATGCTTTAACAAAAGGAAAACTAGGAGAATGCTATATAGCAGGCAATGAAAATCTTGAGTTTAAAGAGTTCTTCCAAAAAGCTACAAAAATTATAGGCAGAGAATTTAAGTTAAGAAAGTTTCCTCAATTTTTAGTTTTAAGCGTTGGTGCCGTAAAATCTATTATAGCTAGAATAACTAAAAAGGCTCCGAATATAAGTTATGGAATGGCTTCTATGGCTTCAGTTAGTCAGTTTTTATCGAATAAGAAAGCTGTAAAAGAATTAGAAATGCCTCAAACACCAATAGAGTCAGCTATAAAAGAATCGCTAAATTGGTTTAAAGAAAACGGATATATATAATGAATTTGAACACATTTTATAATGGGAAAGTAGTCCTAATCACCGGAGGCTCAATGGGCATAGGTAAAGAACTAGCTAAACTAGCTCTAAGTTATGGTGCTAAAGTAGCTATAACTGGGAGAACACTTTCGAAATTAGAATTTGTAAAAAAAGAGTTTAATGTTTCTGAACAAAATATATTAATTCATGCTGGGGATGTTACTGATTATAAAAACAACCAAGAACTAGTAAAGAAGTGCATTGATAAATTTGGTAAGATTGATGTTTTAATAAATAATGCTGGACTTTCTGCATTTGGATCAATTGAAGACATAAAGCCTGAAGTATATAAAACTGTTGTTGACACAAATATCTATGGATCTGTATTTCCTACTAAAGCTTGTATTCCTATATTAAAAAAAGTAAATGGATCTGTTTTGTTCGTTTCTAGTATTGCTGGCCTAACAGGCTTGCCTGATTATTCTGCCTATTCTTTATCTAAAATGAGTTTAAGAGCTATTGCTCATGCTTTAAGAATTGAACTTAAAAACACCAATGTTTTTGTAGGAATTTGTTATGTTGGATTTACAGAAAATGAAATCACTAAAAAAACATATTCTCCAAATGGAGAATTAATCGCAATACCAAAACGGCCAAGCTTTCTTACTGCTACAAGAGAACAAACGGCCAAGAAAATGTTAAAACAAATCAAAAGAAAAAAGTATAGCGTTAACCAATCTATATTAGGTAATTTGGTAATGTTCCAAGGTAAAGTATTCCCAAAGTTAACTGCTTGGATAATGAGATTAAATTATAAATCTAAAAAATAGCATTCCTGTCTATTATTAAAAAAATAACAATTAATTAATACTCCATATCAATAATATACATACATTTGTTTAAGATTAATAATTGGAAATCAGAAAATTATTAAAACAAAATTTAGTATCTTTTCAAAGAACTAAGATCAAAACTCCTAAAAGAAGAGATTGAAAATAAACTTTCAATATTTTATACAATTAAATTTCAAAGGAGAAATTCAAACTAACAACCACTGGTTTAAAGATCAAGCCAGATTAATATCACCTCAGTTTTATTCAAATAAAACTGCTATAGGTGATTACAAAATAATAATATGAGTAAAAAGGATAAAAGAAAAACAAAAACTCCCTCAACGTTAAAGAAAAAATTAATTCAAAAATCATTAAGAGTTTTTGATAACAACCCCGACCAATCTTTCGATTATAAAGAAATTTCATCAGAACTAGGTCTTGCTAACGGAAGTGAACGAAAGTTGATGAACGCGATACTAATAGAACTAGAAGCTAGCGAGTGGATCAAGCACGTTGGAAAAGGGAAATACATTAGTGCAAATGCATCTTCTTCCTCTTCAAAAGATAATCAGACTTTAACAGGTAGAATAGATTTTAACGCTAGAGGAGCTGGATATCTAATTGTTGAAGGTAGAGAGGATGATGTTTATATTCATTCTAATAACACAGGAAAAGCTTTTCAAAAAGATATTGTGAAAGTAGCTGTGACCGAAAGAAAAGGCAAGTTAGAAGGTAAAGTAATAGAGGTGATAGAGCGTAATCGAACCGAATTTATAGGAACTGTAGAAAAATCTGCTAAAGCAGTTTTTGTAAGACCAGACGATAAAAATATGCCTGTCGATTTTTTCATTGAAAGAGGTCATTTACATGGAGCTAAAGATGGAGAAAAGGTAAAAGTTAAATTATTGTCTTGGCCAGCTAAAACAAAAAGTCCTTTAGGTGCAATAGTAGATCGATTGGGAATGCCTGGAAACATAGATGTGGAAATGAACTCTATTCTTTCTGAATTTGGTTTCCCTTACGAATTTCCAAAACAAGTAGAAAAAGAAGCGGACGAAATAAAAGAAGCAGATTACGATGTTGAAGTTTTAAATAGAAGAGACTTTAGAGAGGTCTTAACATTTACAATTGATCCCGTTGATGCAAAAGATTTTGATGATGCACTTTCTTATCAAGTTTTACAAAATGGAAACATTGAAGTAGGGATTCACATTGCGGATGTAAGTCATTATGTTAGACCAAACACCACTTTAGATGAAGAGGCTTATTCAAGAGGGAACTCTGTTTACTTGGTGGATAGAGTCATACCAATGTTACCAGAAGTGCTCTCTAATAAATTATGTTCGCTAAGACCAGACGAAACGAAACTAACTTTCTCAGCTGTCTTTGAAATAGACAAAAACGGAAAAGTCCAAAAAGAATGGTTTGGAAAAACAATTATCTATTCAGATAAACGATTTGCTTACGAAGACGCACAAGAAATAATAGAAGGGAATGTAGTAGACGAAACCTTCAGTCCAGTTATTTTAGAAATGGATCGTATTGCTAAACTAATTAGAGGTAGACGATTAGAAAATGGAGCGTTAAATGTAGAAAGTCAAGAAGTCCGATTCGAATTAGATAAAGACGGTAATCCTTTAGGGATCGTTTTAAAAGTATCGAAAGATGCCAATAAACTAATTGAGGAGTACATGCTATTAGCAAACAAAAGAGTTGCCGCATTTTTAGGAGAGCCTACAAATAATAAAACAGTAGTCCCTTGTGTTTATAGAGTGCATGATGAGCCAAATCCTGAGAAAATTGCTGACTTAAGAATTTTCTTAAAAGAATTTGGATATCAAATCGTAGAGGTGAAAAATAAGCCAATTGCTTATGCTTTAAACAAAGTAATGGTTGAAGCAAAAGAAAAAGATGAAATTCATATCATAGGGCCTATGGTTATTCGTTCTATGTCTAAAGCGATTTACACGACTGAAAATATTGGGCATTACGGATTAGGATTTCGTTATTATACTCACTTTACGTCACCAATTAGACGTTATGCAGATTTGTTAGTGCATAGAATATTACAAGCTAAACTAACCAATAAAAAGTTTGCTTCTAACGGGTTGGAAGATATGTCAAAACACATTTCAGCTACCGAAAAAGAAGCAACCAATGCAGAAAGAGCTTCAATTAAATACATGCAGGTAAAATTCATGGCAGATAAGATTGGAGAAGTCTTTGACGGAAAAATTACAGGAGTAACCGATTGGGGGATTTTTATAGAACTAGAAGAAAATAAATGTGAAGGGTTAGTGCATATAAGAACAATAGAAGACGGGTCTTTCTCTTTAAATCAAAAATCTAAACAATTGGAATCTTTTAAGTCTGATAAAAAGTTTCACTTAGGACAACTTGTTACAGTTCAAGTAAAACATGTGGATTTAGTAAAGAAACAAATTGATTTGGTATTGACTGATAAAGCAGAGAAGTAAATTAAAAAGAGTAAGTTTTTGGGCGACCTATTTTAAGACTAAAATAGTCAGGCTATCACTACTCACTTTTTTATTAAGAGGGTTCCTTTTTTTAGTGTTTAGAATAATTGAACCTTTTTCATTGATTTAAATTAGGAGATAAAAAGAGTTCAGACAGACCGTTCTATCCTTATCGTATTCTCAATAGTTGAAATAAGAGTTTAACATGCACAAACAAAATAAGACATGAATAAAAATATTGCTTTAGTTTTATCTGGGGGAGGTGCAAGAGGAATTGCTCATATTGGAGCAATAGAAGTTCTAGAAGAAAAAGGATTCAACATCACTTCCATTTCAGGGACTTCTATGGGATCTCTAGTTGGAGCTGTCTATGCGCTAGGAAAACTAACAGAGTTAAAAGAATGGCTTATTAATTTGGGTAAACTCCAAGTGTTACAATTGGTCGATTTTACTTTCGCTTCTCAAGGGTTTGTTAAAGGAGATAAAATATTTAGTGAACTAAAACAATTTATTTCGGATGCTAATATAGAAGATTTAGACATCAACTATTCAGCTATTGCTACAGATATATTAAATAAAAGAGAAATTGTTTTTACAGAAGGTCCTATTTTCGATGCGGTAAGAGCTTCAATCTCTATTCCTTCTGTTTTTACACCTGTAGAAACTAACTCATCAATTCTTATTGACGGAGGAATGATAAATAACTTGCCTTTAGATCGAGTGAAAAGAACACCTGGCGATATCTTAGTGGCAGTCGATGTTATAGCAAATGTTCCTTTTTATGAAACAGAAGTAAATGAGACTAAATTTGCTAGTAAGGTAAATGAGTTCCGTGGTTATTTTGAAGAAAAAATAGCTACTAGAATCTCTTCTCAACTGTCTTATTTTGATATCATTGACAAGTCGGTTAACTTAATGATAGAAGAAGTAGTTAAATTAAAATTAGCTAAATATCCTCCTGATATTCTAATTAATGTTTCTCAAGATGCTTCTACCTTGTTTAGCTTTTATAAAGCAGAAGAGATTATTGCTTATGGAAAAGAAGTAGCAGAAGAACAAATCGAAAATTATTTAAATTCTAAGAGTTGATTAGGAAACGTATATTTTCCTAATTCAAAAAAAGTGCTATCTTTGAAAGAGACATCATTAATCTTAAATATAAATGAGTAAAGGTTATACTTTATCCCCTAGAATAGACCAAGTAGGAGTCAATGATAGGATAGAAAGAATTACAAAAAGAAGCCTGAAGAAAGAAGCCAAAATGAAAGGCTTATTAATGGCTTTAAATATGGTAGATTTAACTACTTTAGAAGGTGCAGATACTGAGAGAAAAGTGCAACAGATGTGTTATAAAGCACAACATGTTCATGCAGAGTATCCAGATTTACCCACTACAGCTGCAGTTTGTGTTTATCCTACCTTTGTTAAAACAGCGGTAGCAGCTGTGAAAGGTTCAGGAGTAAAAGTAGCTTCAGTAGCTACTGCTTTTCCAAGTGGACAATCTAGTATGGAAATTAAATTGTTAGATACTAAAATAGCTGTTGATAATGGTGCGGACGAAGTCGATATGGTGATTAGCCGTGGTCGTTTTCATTCTGGTGATTATAACTTTGTTTTCGACGAAATAGCTCAAATAAAAGAAGCTTGTGGAAGCGCAAGACTAAAAGTTATTTTGGAAACAGGAGAATTAGGTACGTTAGATAAGGTACGTAGAGCAAGTGATATTGCTATCGACGCAGGAGCAGACTTTATTAAAACATCTACAGGTAAAATTCAACCAGCAGCAACATTACCGTTTACATCTGTAATGTTAGAAGCTATAAAAGATCATTATTACGCAACAGGAAAAATGGTAGGGATGAAGCCGGCAGGTGGAATCTCTAATGCTAAATTAGCCTTGCAATATTTATTGTTGGTAAAAGAAACGCTTGGAGATAAATGGTTAACGAACGAATGGTTTCGTTTTGGAGCAAGTAGTTTGGCTAACGATT
This sequence comes from Flavobacteriales bacterium, assembly GCA_024635865.1. Classification (GTDB taxonomy): domain Bacteria; phylum Bacteroidota; class Bacteroidia; order Flavobacteriales_D; family Parvicellaceae; genus S010-51. The sequence continues at coordinate 728 of JAGXIB010000117.1, read as the reverse complement.
TAGTAATGCAAATATCTAAACAAAGAACAGGTGTTTACGAATCGAAAGATTATATATCAATTGATTAGAAAATAATAGTCTTAAATCTTAAGGCCAAAAGGCCTTGAATCTAAACGATAATGAAAGAAAATAAAATAGATTTAAACTCTGGTTGGGAATTTGATCCAGCTCCAGAGAGTACGGCACATATTAAATTAAAAAAGAAATACGATTTATTTATTGGAGGTAAATGGGTGAAACCATCATCTGGTAAATATTTCAAAACAATTAACCCAGCTACCGAAGAGGTGATTGCAGAAATTGCAGAAGCAAATCAAGCAGATGTAGACTTAGCAGTTAAGTCTGCTCGAAAAGCTTATAAAGAAGTTTGGTCTAAACTTTCTGGTAAGGAAAGAGGAAAATACATTTATCGAATTGCTCGATTAATTCAAGAAAGAGCAAGAGAATTCTCGGTAATAGAATCACTAGACGGGGGTAAGCCAATACGAGAGTCTAGAGACATAGATATTCCTCTAGCAGCAGCTCATTTCTTTTATTATGCAGGTTGGGCGGATAAATTAGAATATGCATTTCCTAATCAAAAACCAAAAGCTTTAGGAGTAGCAGCACAAATTACACCTTGGAATTTCCCTATGTTAATGGTGGCTTGGAAAATTGCTCCAGCATTAGCAGCAGGAAATACCGTTGTATTGAAGCCCGCAGAAACGACTCCGCTTACTGCATTAAAG
>JAGXIB010000116.1 GCA_024635865.1 Flavobacteriales bacterium | reverse complement strand
GTTGAAAGGCCTATTTTGCCATTGAACCCATCTTTACTTTCTTTTTTTAGAATCACATTTATAATTTCTGCATTACCATTTGCATCGTATTTAGATGAAGGGTTATTAATAATTTCTATTCTTTCTATTGAAGAAGCAGGAATGTTATCTAAACCAGATTGACTTCCGTAACCTGTTAAAGCAGACTGTTTTCCATCTATTAAAATAATAATTTTATCACTTCCTCTCAGTTGTACTTTATTATCTTGAACAGTAACACCTGGGAGATTTCCCATTGCTTGTAAAACTGAGCCACCGCTTTGACTAATATTATCTTCTACAGCATAGGTCTTCTTATCCATCTTTCCATTAATTTCAGATTGCTTTGCGGTAATGGTTACTTCTCCTAGGCTTTGAATACTTTCAATTAACTCAATTGTACCTATGTTTAAAATTTCTGTACTACTTCCGACGTAAATAGCCTTTTCTACATTAGTATACCCAATAAAAGAAACGCTTAAGTAATAGTTACCAGGTTTTGTTTTCTCTAAGGTGAAAATTCCTAATTCGTTTGAAATAGTTCCACTAACAAAAGAAGAGTCTTTAGCGTTTCTTAAAACAACATTCACAAAGGGCAAAGACTCTTCTATTCCTTTGTCTATTACTTTTCCAGATAGCGTTACAAAGTTACTTTGAGCCATCATATTTTGAACTAAGGTAATCGTCAAAATAAGGGCGATTGATTTGATTAGTATTTTCATCTTAGTATAATTTTTATTTAAAAGTAGAAGGGGCTTCTGATTTTTATCTGAGTTATAAAACAGTTTAAATTTCAAAAAAATGTCAAGTAATTAAACTTGACATTCTTTTAGTCATATTGAAGACTAGTCTTCGTCCTCATCGTCTTCTTCTTTAACTTTTTTCTTGATAACTTTACCAGAATGATCTAAAACAACTTCCATTGTTTCTTCTCCTTTCTCAATTTCAACTTCATAGCCAGTGAATTCAGGAGTTTCTACCATTTCGGCATCTTCTATTTCATAGCCTGAAAACTCATTAGATAGAGTATTTACAACTGCTTTTGGTAGTTCACTTACTTTTACTTCGTGTTCTGTTTCTTTCCAATTTCCGTTACTAGAAAAATTAGCCGAATATTCAATTCCATTAAGCTTAAATTCTGCCTCCCATTCGGAATCATTTTCTTTATCCCACTCTACTGATTTGGCGTTAGGGAATTTAGCATTAAAAGCTTCTTTAACTTTTGTTGGTGTGCTTTGAGCAAATGACATTACTGTAAAGCCTACAAGTAATGATAGCATTGTGACTGTCTTTTTCATCTTATTGTTGTTTATGATTTATACCACTAAGTAACAACACGATTCTGAAGAAAGTCTGTAGCTTGTTATTTACTCAATCTTAAAATTCTAAAAGCTCCTTGAACGACTAATACAAATACGATTATTCCAATAATTAAATCGGGGTTAGGAGAGTTAAACCAGTTGACTAAAAATCCGGCAACAATAACACCTATATTAATAATAATATCGTTTGAGGTAAAAATCATACTTGCTTTCATATGTGCTTCCTTTTTACTTTTAGACTTTTGCATTAAATAAAGACATACCCCATTTGCAATTAAAGCAAAAATAGAAACGGTAATCATTATTGAAAAATTAGGTAAGTCTTCATTATCAAAATATCTTCTAATGATTTCAAAAAAGCCTATTATAGCAAGAATAATTTGAAAATATCCTGCAAATTTAGCAGATTGTTTCTTTTTTATTAAACTTCCCCCTACTGCAAAAAGACTAATTCCATAAACAAAACTGTCTGCTAACATATCTAAACTATCAGCAACAAGACCCATAGATTTTGAAATTAATCCTGTCGCCATTTCAATAACAAAAAATGAAAAATTAATTAGTAAAACCGTCCATAACAATTTTTGTTGATTTGAGTTTTCTTGAAATTCAATTTCTCCTATTTGTTCAGAGGATAGTTGATGTCCATCCAAATTCAACTCTAAAATAGCGTTCACAATTTGCTCTAACTCCCCATTATGAAAAATTATAAGCTTTCGGTTTGAAATATCAAAATCAAGATTTACAATACTTGAAACGTCTCCCAGTTTCATTCTAATTAGATTCTCCTCTGAAGGACAATCCATTTTTGATATCTTAAATATTGTTTTTTGCATTTCTATAAGTTTACTTCATTTCTAAAATATTCTTTTGAATAACAATTTTAAAAACATGATCCTCAATCAATACTTTAATGTCAAGATTAGACACTTCTGTAATTCTTTTAACTATAGACAAGCCTAACCCAGTAGAATTTGAAGCACTATTGCCTTTTTTAAAGCGTTTAAAGATCAATTCTTTATTAATTTCTAAATTCGTTTTATTGGAAAATGTCATTGATTTTTCTGATAACTCTATCTCAACTAATGAATTTGGTATAGAATGTTTTATGGCGTTTGAGATAAGATTAATCAATAATAAATTAGCTAAAAAAGAGTCAATTTTAACTATAAAGCTTCCATTATTTACAATTATTATTTCTAATTCTTTCTCTTCAATAAGTGGTCTTAACTCCTCTGTTTTTTCAGATAGTATTTCGTTGAAATTCACCTCTTCTAAGTCATTAAATTGGTCATTGTCTAGCTTTGCAAGTAAAAGTAACTTTTCGTTTAACTTAGAAAGTCGCTGGGTAGATTGGTAACAACTATACAGTTTTTTGTAATTCTTTTCAGAATGTTCCTCTTGTAATACTTCGTCTAAATTCATTGAGAAAATAGATAAAGGAGTTTGAATCTCATGTGAAGCATTTTCTGTAAACTCTTTTAGCGACTTATAATCTTGTTGAAGCTTATCTGTTAAAATAATTAATGAATTTTTTAAATCTTGAAACTCATCTATTTTTGAATCTAAAAGCTTCAACTCTTTATTTTCTTTAAAGGAATAAGTCTTTAATTTATCAATATTATGATAAAATGGACTCCAAAGTTTAAGGGATAATCGATTATTTAGAAATAATAGTAATCCGAAAATAAGTAAAAGCATCAAAGCCATAGTTCCTCCTATTGCTATAAAAAAGTCTTTATCCTCAATGGTCGAATGTCTGACTTTTATCAAATACCATTGTTTCCCAATTCTCTTAACAGATGTTAACTCTCTAAAGGGTTCTTCTTCTTTTTCAATAGGATCGTAAACTAATACATTTTTTATGTCCGTATTTATTGTAATTTCTTTCTCAATTTCGCTGACTTCTATTACTGGTGCAATAGAGATAAAACTAGGGTTAGCTTTCAATTGGTTAATAATTCTCAACTCATCTACTCGTAATTTCTCATCTACTTCGTCTGAGATAAAATAATTTAATGAGAAAAAAAGTAGAAAGCATGAAACTGGTAAAACAATCAGAATTACAATAATAAAATTTCTATTGGTTTGCGTTATCAACTTCATATACTAGCATATTTATAACCAATTCCGTGAATCGTATTCAAATAATCCTGACTTCCGTTTGAGATGATTTTTTTTCTTAAGTTTTTAATGTGTGTATAGATAAAGTCATAATTTTCAATAAAATCAATGTTGTCTCCCCATAAATGTTCAGCAATAGATTCTTTGGTTAGTATCCTGTTTTTATTATTTATGAAATAAAGTAATAATGTGAACTCTTTTTTAGTTAGGGCTAGTAAATGATCGTTAATATAAACTTGATTTTCTGAAAGGTTAATACTAATCTCGTTGAATTTTATGACATTCTCTCCTTTAAAAATCTTACGTCTTATAAGTGCTTTTACTCTAGAGTTTAACTCAGCTAGGTGGAATGGTTTTGTTAAATAATCATCTGCTCCAAAATCCAACCCTTTAATTTTATCGTCTAACGAATTCTTAGCTGAAAGAATTAAAACTCCTGAATTATCTTGTGTTTCTTTTATGATTGGTAAAATATCAATCCCACTTCCGTCTGGTAAGGTAATGTCTAATATAATGACATCGAATTGATGAGAGATGAGCTTATCTTCGGCTTCAAATTTATCTTTAGCAGTAATTACCAACTCTCCTATTTTTTTGAAAAAATCAGCAATAGAATCTCTCAACTCTTCTTCGTCTTCTATGATGAGTAACTTCATAATTCAAATGTAAATCTTAATTCTGAAGAATTTCTGTACTTGAATCAAAGATTAATAAACTTAAGCATGACTTTTATGTGATCCGTCACAATTTGGTTTTCTTTTACTTAATCCGCAAGTACAATCATTTAATCCGTAACCATTTAAAATTCGTTGCTTTGTTTTTTCTATTCTGGAGATCCTAGTCTTAACCTGTTTAGCTGAAGAATAGTGAATATTATAAGCTCTTTGTCTTCCTGGAGTTAATGCAAAAAAGGCTTTTTTAAAGTCTGAATCTTGATTTAAATTTTCTTCTAGCTCTTCAATTAATTCTAATTCAGAACTCTTTTTCAGTTCTACTTTTAATCCTAATCGCTTAATTTCTATTGCTTCAAAGATATATGCTTTAATCGTTTTCTCTTGTTTTATGATTTCCTTAAAGTCGGTAAACTTATACATCATAACCGATTGAGAATTCTCTCCTGGTAATTCTAAATGTTTCTCTTTGTCTTTTAATAGCACTCCTTTAAAGAAGCTCAACGTTACATAATTTTTGAATGCTCCTATTAAAACAATATTACTCCCATTGTATACATAACATGGCTGCCTCCACTTTAACTCTTCCCTTAACCCACAATCTAAAAGAAATGATCTTAATTGATTTATCTCATTCTTCCACTTAGACTCCTTGCCAAAATAGTCATCTAATTTGGTGTTTTTCATAAGCTATTTTAATCAAAAATTACTTTAACTATTTTGATAAACCAAAGTTATTCCAATAAATATAATCACAGCTCCTATAATTTTATTAAACCCCAATGTTCTTTTTGAACTCATCAGTTTAGCTATAATAATAGCAAAATAAATTTTTAAACAGTCGAATAAAAAAGCAAAAAGTAACCCCAACCCTAAATAAATAATTAACTCTTTATTGTTAAAGTGTTGATTTCCCCATGACAATACAGCAAACCAAAAGAAGAAAGCAGATGGGTTTAAGGTGTTAATGATAAAGCTTTTTAAATAATTATTTTTATAGTTACTTTTAGATGTTGTTATTTTAGACTTCTTTTTCAAAAAGTAGAATACTCCAAGAATAATAAAAACTACCCCACCAGCTAACTTAATTTTAGCCTCAGGGATTTCAAGTGTAATTAATAAACTAAAAAAATAATAAGTAAAAATTATATATAAAAGATCGCTTAAGTATAGTCCTAATAAAATTGACAAACCTCCTTTAACACCATCTCTAATACTTGCTTGAATTAACATAAAAAAGACAGGCCCTATAAACAAAGTTAGAAGCACCCCCAAAAGTAGTGCCTTTGCGAAAACTTCTATCACTTCATTTGCTTATTAGCCATTAAATATTGTTCCCAATCCACTAACCTATCTTTGTTAAGTACTCTTGGAAACTTATGTTGTCCTCCTTCTTTCCCTATTTGCTTCATCCAACCATAAAACATTTTAGTAGGCAATACTTTTAAAACTACATTTGATAGTGCAAACATACGTTCTGTTTTATAATCGTCGTTTAGTTCTTTCAACTTGTCGTCTAATTCCAGTTTCAATAATTTCTCGTCTACTACATCGTCTGATCCAATAAACCATTTATGTGCAAACATTTTCCCACTTGAAAACCCTGCTACAGTATATTCTTTTATTGAAATACTAAATTTTTCTGCAACATACTTAATCGCATCGTTCATGTTCTCTACTGAAAGATGTTCGCCACATAAACTAATAAAATGTTTAACCCTTCCAGAGATTACAATTTCATATTTATCTAAAGACTTAAATTTAATAGTATCTCCAATAATGTATCTCCATGCTCCTCCATTTGTCGAAATTACCATGGCATAATCTACATTCATTTCAACTTCTCCTAATAATAGAACACTTGGGTTATCTTTTAAGCTTCCATCGTGGTTAAAGTTATCGTCATTAAAAGGTATAAATTCATAAAAGGTACCTTGGTGTATTACTAACTCCATATACTCGCTCTTAGCACCATTTTGGTAGGCAAAGTAGCCTTCGGAGGCTAAGTAAGTATTTTGAAAGTAAACAGGTTGACCTAGTAACTTATTAAAGCTTTCTTTATAAGGCTCAAAATGAACTCCTCCATGAATATAGAAGATGAAATTTGGCCAAATTTCATGGATATTGCTGACTTTATAGTACTTTATTATTCTTTCTATCAATATTTGAACCCAAGCTGGAACTCCTGCAATAACTCCAATGTCCCAATCTCTAGCAGACTTTACGATTAGCTCTAGTTTTTCGTTCCAATCTTTTTCTGAGGCAATCTTTTTACCTGGCTTATAAAAGTGATTAAACCATATTGGCAAT
>JAGXIB010000115.1 GCA_024635865.1 Flavobacteriales bacterium | reverse complement strand
GTACTCGTTGATGTTACAGAAAGACCACTGCACCCTGGATCATTTATTATAATTGTAACCCCAACAGAACAGTTATTTGCATCTGTTATTGTTACATTATAAGTTCCTTTAGACAGACCATTTTGAAACACACCAGTTAAACCCCCTGGAGACCATAAATAAGAATATGGAGCTGTTCCTTGAGTTGCAGTTACAGATGCAGTACCATCTGAAGCACCAACAGTTGAAACATCTGAACTACTAGAGCTAGCTCCTAAAGTACAGATAAAGTCTTTAACATTTTCCGTTACTGTAAAAGAACACCCGTTAGCATCAGTAATATCGATAACGTATGAGCCAGCTGATAAATTACTTGCTGTAGCACTTGAAGATATATTTGGGTACCAACTGTAGGTGTATGGAGATTGTCCATTACTAACTGTAATATTAACTGCTCCATCATTTGCTCCGGGTGCAGAAATATCACCTACATTAGCGGTAGCAGTTAAATCACAACCATCATCTGCATTTATTGTAGTCGTAACAGCTGAAGTACAGCCATTAGCATCTGTAACGTTACAAGTATAGGTTCCTGGTGATAAATTTGAAGCAGTACTGCTTGTACCACCAGAAGGTGACCACGAGTAGGTATATGGAGCAGTTCCGCCTGAAACTGTAACAGTTGCTGTTCCATCATTTGCGTTTAAACCAGTTTCGTCTGTACTAGTAATAGAGCTAGAAAATGTGCAACTTGAAGTTCCTACTGTTGTCGTAGTAGTTACTGAGCAGTTATTAGCATCTGTTATTGTACAGGTATAAGTTCCTGCAGTTAAATTTGAAGCAGTACTATTGCTTCCTCCAGAAGGAGACCAAGAATAACTAAATGGCCCGGTTCCTCCTGACGATAAAGCAGTTGCTGTTCCGTCACTTGCTCCTGGTGAAGAAACATCTGTACTAGATGATGAAGCTGTTAAGTTACAATTTGTATTACCGGTACCTGTAATAACAATATCATCAAAAAACAGTATGTTTTCGTCAAAACAATCATGATGACGTATAAGAATATACACCTCACTTGAGCCAGCATAAGTGGTAATACTATTAAAAGAACGGTTGAACATTTGTTGTCCCGCAGTTAGCCTTTCTGAAGTTATCGGAATATATGAAGACCCTGTTGCTAAATCATTTGTTATGTAAATGGTATAGTTTTCGTCAAAAAAAGTGTTGTCATTAGAAAAAACTTTATAACTCAAGTTTATAGATGAGAATGAACTTAAATCCATTGCAGGAGAAATTGCATAATTGTCTGGTGATAATCCAGTTGGAGTGGCGTTGGGATCATACGATCTCGAACCAAGCACTTCTGCTTGAGCAGGGAAAAGAGTTCCTCCTGTTAAATCATAAATTTCAAAGGTATAAGTATCTCCGTCCACGTCCTGGACAGACCATGTTTGAAATTCAGCAGATGTACTTGCTGAAAGAATCTGACCATAACTACTATAATATAGAATAGAGGCTAAGGCAATAAGTAATGTTTTTTTCATCTTTTTTAATTTTGAATACAAATGTATTTTTATTTTTGTTATTAAACAAAAAAGTCCCTTTGTAAAAAACAAAGGGACTTTTTATATTATTTATTTCAATTAATTACAGAGCAGAAACTGCATCCATAAAACGAATAAACTCTCTATCTTTTTTAGCTTTCTCTTTTAAAGAAGCGTCTTTAGCAATAGCAGACTTTAAGTTATTTAACATTAAGTCTTTGTTGCTAGTTCTAGCTCCAACAATTGCCTTTAAGTAATATCCTAAACCTGTATCAGCATCTGCACTAGCATCTATAACAGTCATAGCAGCTTCAGCTTCACCATTTAATATTTTTGCTAATGCAACATTTAACGTTTTGTTGTCTCCCATGTTAGATATAGCATCTGCATAGTTACCATCTTGTATAGCAACAATTCCTTTATTATAGTTAACCTCTGGCGAACTTCCTGCTTGATCAAAATATTCAGCTGCAGCAGCTTTATCTCCTTTAACATGCGCAATTGCTCCTAAGTTATTTAATGTAGTCCCATTAGACTCTAAACCATTTGCTTTTTCAAATTTTGCAGCAGCTCCATCAATGTCATTTTGTAAGTATAAAATATACCCAACGTTGTTTACTGTTCTGTAGTCATTACCAAATAAACGTTCAGCAGCTTTATAAATTCTTAACTTTTCGTTAAGGTCTTCATATAACCCAGCAGTAAATAATAACTCTTCAACATTTAAGATGTCAGGGTTAGTCTTAGCGATTTGTTTTAACTCTTCATCGCTATAACCTATTTTATCATAAGTTAAGGTCATTGTAGATCTTCTCAACTGAGGTAAAACTTCTTTTTCTAAAAATTTATATGTTTGAGCCATATTTCTGATGTCTTGCTCTCTTTTTACAGGATCAGAAGTCATTTCTAAAACTCTTAAAATTAACTCTTTGTCTTCATGAGAAGTTTTAGAAACCTCTTCTTTAAAACCATCCCAATCTTCTCCTTTTGGAGACTGAGAAACAAATCCACTTTGTTGTCCTGCAGCAAAATTGATTGTTGTCATTAATTTATTGGTATAAGTTGCAGCAGATCCAGCTCTATCAGAAGCTAAATTAGCATTTTTGTCAACTTCACCTTCAGGAGAAGCATAAGACATAATGTTTATGCTTTTCATTTCTCTCTTCGGGTTTGCTGTTGCTTCAGTAGCAAACGCTTCAAAAGCAACGATATCTTCTTGCTTTAATTCAGAAGCTTTAACGTTAAACTTAGCTTTGTCGTAATTGATTGTTGCAGCAGTCGTTTCTTCTGTTGTTCTAACAAAGTTGTCTTTAGAAAACATAACCTTATCATCAAACTGAACTAATAAAGGAGTAATAATAGTTCCATCTGCAATTTTATCTGTAGTAATTAGCTCTTTAGTCTTTGTTCCTTTTTTAGGAAGAACCTTAACAACTAAATCTCCAGCTTCCATACTAGCGTTGTAAGGAACTGTACTCGTGTATGAAAATGCTTTACCTTCTTTTGGAATAACTTCTCCATTTCCAGCAGCTTTTTCCCCTTGAAATATTTTAGTTTCAAACGGTATTTCTGTACCATCTTCACAAACAAATGTTGGCGTTACCTCAACTGTCGCTTTTTTATGTAATCCTTTTTCGATAAATTTTCCGTTAATCTCTAAATTAACTTTATCTCCATGCATTTCCAATGGATTTTGTTTTACATTATACTCAATGTCTTTTACAAGATCACAGCTGTTCATTAACATTCCTCCTGCAACTACAGAAGCAAACGCGATGCTTTTTAGGTTATTCTTCTTCATCATTAATTTGGTTAATAAGCTTACTTTAAATTATTAAATAATCGTGCAAGTATAAGGACTATTTTTCGTATATAAAAGAATGACAATCAGTAATAAATATTTTTTTTTAAAATTTATATAAAAACCACTGTAAACATTAAATTGTTAATCTCATTTTAAAAACAAATAGGCATAAGGACTAATTTTATTTACATTTGTCTGTTTAATTATAATTTGTAATTAGCTGTGAACCTATTTTATCACATTGGGAAATATTTTATGTTGATGGCTTCAATGTTCACCAAACCAGAGAAGGCCTCTGTATATTGGGGAAGAACAATGAATGAAGTTATTCAACTTGGCATAAAGTCACTAGGGCTAGTTATAATTATGTCCTTTTTTATGGGTAGCGTATTGGTCATTCAAACCGCAACAGCCATAGATTCTCCTTTCTTACCAAGATATACAGTAGGTTTTACATTAAAGCAGTCCATGATTTTGGAATTTTCTTCGACTATTATTTCATTAATCTTAGCGGGTAAAATAGGGTCAAATATTGCTTCTGAGCTTGGAACAATGCGTGTTTCAGAACAGATAGACGCTTTAGACATAATGGGAGTGAACTCTGCGGGCTACTTAATTGCTCCCAAAATAATAGGAGCGATGATTATTTTTCCACTAATTGTTGTTTTCAGTATGACTTTTGGTTTTGTTGGGGGTGCCTTTATCGCTGAAACAACAAATTTGGTAACACTAGAAGATTATTTGTTTGGCATTCGATCTTTTTCTGAGGGAAATGATTTCATGATTTTTTATACCTTATTTAAATCTGTAATTTTTGCTTTTATAATCACTTCTGTTTCTAGCTATTTTGGTTACAACGCTAAGGGCGGGGCTTTAGAAGTGGGCAGAGCAAGTACAGACGCTGTTGTTTATAGTAGTATTCTTATTTTGTTTTTTAATGTTTTAGTAACTCAATTAATGTTAATTTGATAGAAGTAAAAAACATATCGAAATCGTTTAACGGCTTACAAGTTCTACACGACGTTTCCTTTAAGTTTGAAACGGGAAAGACCAACCTTATTATTGGGCAAAGTGGTTCAGGAAAATCTGTTTTGACTAAATGTATTGTTGGTTTAATTCAGCCAGAAGTAGGACAGGTTCTTTTTGACGGAAGAGACTTTATTACTTTGAAACGTAAAGAAAAAAAGAGTATTCGAAAAGAAATCGGAATGTTATTTCAAGGGAGCGCCTTATTTGACTCATTAACCGTTGAAGAGAATGTGATGTTTCCTTTAAAAATGTTTTCTGACATGTCTAAGGAAGAAATGAGAGACAGGGCCAACTTCTGCTTAGAAAGGGTTAATATCATAAATAAAAACAAACTATTTCCTTCAGAAGCAAGTGGTGGAATGCAAAAACGTATTGCCATAGCAAGAGCAATCGCTATGGAGCCAAAATACCTTTTTTGTGATGAACCAAATTCTGGCTTAGACCCTATTACTTCTATGCTAATTGATGAGTTAATTAGAGACCTAACGATCGAAAATAATATGACAACAATCGTTATTACTCACGATATGAACTCTGTATTAGAGATTGGAGAAAATATTATGTTTTTAAACCAAGGCCACAATCATTGGAAGGGAGACAAAAATACCGTGTTAACAACAGATAACGAAGCAGTAAACGATTTTGTTTATGTTTCAAAATTTTTAAAACAATTTAAAGATAAACTATAATATGCTTAATGGATTAATACACGCACACTCAGGATTAAGATGGCTTCTACTATTTGCTTTAGTTTATGCTATATTTAATGCTTTTTCTAAAAAGAAAAACGGAAGGTTTGAAGCAAAAGACAAAATGATTAGCCTTTTTGCTTTTATTTTAACTCATGTTCAATTACTAATTGGACTACTTCTTTATCTATTAGAAAAAAGATGGACTGGTTTTTCACACATGAAAGATGCATACTCTAGGTTTTTCGCTGTAGAACATACCCTAGGAATGTTAATCGCTATTGTTTTAATTACTTTAGGCTACATACAATCCAAAAAAGCAACAACCGACTCAAAGAAGTTTGGGAAAATTGGAGTTTATTATCTAATTGCTTTAATTATCATAATTGCTTCTATTCCTTGGCCATTTAGAGAAGCTCTAGGTGCTGGTTGGTTTTAAAAATAAAAATTAATGGAAGGAATAGATACAGGTAAAGTAAAAGAAAGAGCGGTACTCGTTGGTTTGATTCAAAGGGGCCAAACGACTGAAATGGTCTATGAATATCTAGAAGAGTTAGCATTTCTAGCCGAAACTGCTGGAGCTGAAACAGTTCGTAACTTTGTTCAGCGAACGGATTTGCCAAACAAAAAAACTTTTGTTGGAAAGGGAAAGCTTGAAGAAATAAATGAATTTGTAAGAGCAAACAACATTGATGTTATTATTTTCGATGATGAACTTTCTCCTTCTCAGTTAAGAAACATAGAAAAAATTCTAGAACATAAAGTTATAGATAGAAGTAATTTAATTCTTGATATTTTCGCTAATAGAGCTCAAACAGCTAATGCCAAAACACAAGTAGAATTAGCCCAACTACAGTACATGTTGCCTAGACTTACCCGTTTATGGTCTCACTTGGATCGACAAAAGGGAGGGATTGGAATGCGTGGAACTGGAGAAACACAAATTGAGACCGATAGAAGAATTATTAAAGATAAAATTGCAAGACTTCAGGAAAAGTTAAAGAAAATAGACAAGCAAAAGTCAGTTCAGAGAGGTAATCGAGGAAAAATGATTCGTGTAGCACTAGTTGGCTATACCAATGTTGGAAAGTCTACAACAATGAATTTGCTTTGTAAGTCTGATATTTTTGCAGAAAACAAACTGTTTGCAACATTAGACACAACGGTCCGTAAATTGGTAATAGATAACATTCCGTTTTTATTGTCCGACACGGTAGGGTTTATAAGGAAATTACCTCATCAATTGGTAGACTCTTTTAAGTCAACTTTAGACGAAGTTAGAGAGGCTGATTTACTACTGCACTTAGTAGATATTACCCACTCTGCCTTCGAAGACCAATACAATACAGTAAACGAAACCTTAAGAGAAATTGAAGCATTAAACAAACCAACTATTTTAGTTTTTAATAAAGTTGATGGCTATAACGACTTGGGAGGTTTTGATGAGGGAGAGTTTTCAAGGCCTACATTAGACGAGTTGAAGAAAACATGGATGGCAAAAATGCAAAATAACTGTATCTTTATTTCTGCAACAGAAAAAATAAACATTGATGACTTTAAAAAAATGATGTATAACGAAGTGAAAAAACTTCACATCCAACGTTTTCCTTACAATAACTTCCTTTATCAGGATTACGAAGAGGAATAAAAAGTTAATTTAAAACTATGAAAATCATTTGTATAGGAAGGAACTACGCTAAACATGCAAAAGAGTTAGGAAGTGCTATCCCGAAAGAGCCTGTTTTTTTTATGAAACCAGATTCAGCTAGACTGCCAAAGAAAGCCCCTTTTTTCTATCCAAACTTTACCAAAGATTTACATTATGAAGTTGAAATTGTTCTTAAAATTAATAAACTAGGAAAAAATATTTCTAAGAAATTTGCCCATACATATTACGAGGAGATTGGTTTAGGGATAGACTTTACTGCTAGAGACTTACAACAAGAATGTAAAGAAAAAGGTCTTCCTTGGGAAAAAGCAAAAGCCTTTGACTATTCAGCTCCGATGTCTCAAGAGTTCATAAAGAAGTCGGAGTTTAAAGACATAAATAACATTGACTTTAGTTTAACTAAAAATAACGAAGTTGTACAAGTTGGAAACACAGAAGATATGCTTTTTAGTTTTGACAATTTAATTGTTTATCTTTCTCAATTTCTTACTTTAAAAATTGGAGATTATATCTTTACTGGAACTCCTGCTGGAGTGGGACCGGTTGTAATAGGCGACCATTTAGAAGGCTATATAGGTGAGCGAAAAATGATTGACTTAAAAATTAAGTAATATTGTTTGATTTTATTCAATTAACAAATTTTAATTATATTTATCATCACAAACAACAGTGAATAACAAATATTTATATATCATCTTTCTGATTTTAAGTTCTTTTCCAATCTATGGTCAAGACAATAATGATGTTGACACTTTAGCTAATAAAGATGAGGAGTTAGTCATCCACTTTAGACCTCAAATTAGCCTAGGAACAGGGATGTTTACTTTTTTTGGGGATGTGGCCAACTCTAACAAGGGCTTTCACCCTACTGTAAGTCGATTAGCTCGAGATTTAAGAATTTCACAAGCTCTTAATCCAAATTTTGATTTAAGTTTTTATGTTTTGTTTGGCCAGGTTAGCGCAAATGAAAGAACATTAACTCGTAACCTTAACTTTAACGCTAACATAACAACAGGGGGGGCCACAGTAAGCTATAACTTTTACCATATTCTAAAACCCAAAAGAAATATTAATCCATATATCTCCTTAGGAATAGAGTCTATGGAGTTTTTATCAAAAACAGACTTAAAAGATAGAAATGGAAATACTTATCACTATTGGTCAGATGGCACAATTAAAAACTTAAGTGAATCAGACCCCAATGCTCTAAACGCTGTTGAGTTGTATAGAGACTATACCTATGAATCTGACTTAAGAGAATCTGACTTAGATGGGTTTGGCAAGTACCAGGAGCGAACATTAGCTATCCCAATAGATATTGGAGCTAATCTGCACCTAAGCGATCGTATTAAAGCAAGAATAGGAGCTTCAATGCACTTTACCTTCTCAGATTTAATAGACAACGTATCTGTTAATAGTGAGGGACTAAGACAAGGTAATGCACAAAATGACAACTTTTTATACACCCACTTTGCTTTGACTTATGACTTTGGTCCACGTAAAAAACAAGCGGATTTAAAAGAAGAAGAGCTAGAACTAACAGAAGAAGAGTTATTGGCCGCAGACACTTCTGATTATGATCAAGATGGAGTATTTGACTTAGTAGATGATTGTATAAAAACACCAAGGCATGCCTTTCCTGTAGATGAAAGAGGATGTCCTTTAGATGATGACAAAGACTTTGTCCCGAACTATAGAGATGAGGAGTTAAACTCACTACTTGGCGACTTAGTAAACCATAAGGGAATTACACAATACGATGATGATTTAGAAAGGTTGTTTAAAGCATATATAGACTCTAGTGGTCGATATTACGAAGAAGAAAGACACGTAACAACTTCTGGAGAAGACGGTTTACCAAGAGAAGAGGCTGAAAAAAATAAAAATGAACTGAAGTATTCCATTATTATTGGATCTAATTCAAAAGAAGTCTCAGCTAACGAGTTGTATAAGTACTTAAGCTACAAAGACTTTAATACAATAGAACGAGGAGACTCTGTTTTTTATGTCATTGGTGGGTTTAGCTCTATGGAAGCGGCCTTAGGTGAAAAAGAAAATTTAGAAGAAAAAGGAATCAAAACAGAAGGTGTAGCTTTAATAAAAGGAAAACCAACAGAAATAAAGAAAATAATTACAAATAAGGAAATAAGTGAGCTTTATGTTTCAAGCTTTAACCCATCAAAAATAGATGAAGGCTCAGTTTACAGAGTTCAAATAGGAGCTTTTA
This sequence comes from Flavobacteriales bacterium, assembly GCA_024635865.1. Taxonomy (GTDB): domain Bacteria; phylum Bacteroidota; class Bacteroidia; order Flavobacteriales_D; family Parvicellaceae; genus S010-51. Next base: position 501 of record JAGXIB010000115.1, on the reverse strand, counting down.
GTATGAAAGTCTCAAATAATGCTTTTAGTAAACTTGAAGGTATAGAAGTAGTAAAAGGTAAAGATGGACTATATCGCTATTATTCTGGGGCTTTCCTGACTAAGGAAGAGGCAATAAACCATAAGATATCAGTCTTAGAAAAAGGATACCCTGGCGCAATCGTCACTGTATTTGAGGCTGGAAAACGAATTTCTTTAAGTGACGCAGGATTTAATGTTGTTAATGAAGTAGAGGGGGAAACTGATAACACCTCAGAACCAACTAAAGGAATTATTCAAAAAGGACTAATTAAATATAGAGTGCAGGTTGGAGCCTATGAAAATGATATCCCTACAGATGTCTTAGATGTTTTCCTACAATTAGGAGATGTTCTACCTAGAGTAGATAATAAAGCAAAAATAACAAAGTACCTAATAGGAAAATATGACACCTATGAAGAGGCTGAAAAAAGAAAAATAAAAGTTCAAAAAAAGGGGTTAGAAGACGCATTTATAGTAGGAG
>JAGXIB010000114.1 GCA_024635865.1 Flavobacteriales bacterium | reverse complement strand
TTTCTAATTATATATAGAAAGGCTTTTTTAATCTTATTGTTTTCTTAAAACAAACCGTTTTTCTTCAATAGTTTTAATTGTTTCTTACGATTTTTTAATACTTTTTTTCTTTTCGTTTTTATCAATGTCATTTCATCTACTAAGTGCTTAGCTCCTGCATATTTGTCGATAATGAATAAAACATAACGAATATCACATGAAATTGTTCTCTGAATATTTGGCTCAAAATAGATGTCTCCACTCATTGCTTCCCAGTTTCCATCAAAAGCAGTACCTATTAACTCCCCATTAGCATTAATTACAGGACTTCCTGAGTTCCCTCCAGTAATATCGTTGTTAGACAAGAAACCTACATGTAATTTTCCCTCTTCACCATACTGACCATAATCTTTAGCATTATATAGATCAACTAAACGCTGAGGAACATAAAACTCATGATCTTTATTCGTTGTATGTGCATCTTTCTCGATTACACCTTCTAATGTTGTATATAGTTTATACTTCACACCATCTTTAGGCTCATAAGACAAGACGTTACCAAAAGTAACACGCATAGTTGAGTTGGCATCTGGGGCATATGATTTTTCAGGATTCATTTTTCTTAACCCATCAATCAATAAACGTTTCCCTTCATCTATTTTCTCTACAGAAGACTGTTGTGGCATAGCAATCGCCTCATAGTACATATCAACAAATCCAGAAGTTAACCAATAAGCTTTATCTGCTTCTATAGCTTTTACTGTGACATTCGTCAACCACTTTTCTAACTTAGCCTTAGACGTAAAAGGAGAAGTTTTGAAATACTCTTTTGCAAACTGATCAAAATTGTTGTCATACTCTTTTGCTAATTTAATAAGTGCTGCTGGTTGATATTCTTCATTGATATCTTCATAATAAACCTTTAGCATAGAAGCTAATAACTTCTCGTCAATTGAACTATCGTAATCTTTAAAGTAACCATCAGCTTCTGCTAAAATCTCTTGCTTTGCATCTGCGATTGCTTCTTTATCATCTTCTTCTAGAGCTTTATGCAGTTTTGATCTTGAGTTTAAGTTTTTAAAAGCATAACTTAAGACTTCAGGACCTTGCATAATTGCCTCTCCAAAATAAACTTGGGGAAGAACATACTCCTGACCTTCGGCATAAAACTCTTCAATAAGTTTTAACGCTTTTCCATATTTTTTTTGATTAGCTGGATCCTTATTTAACCAAGCTCTAAATTTATTCTCTTGAGCTAATTTTTTACTATAAACCTTATTTTCAACTAACTGCTTAGATTGACCTAAAAAGTATTTCCAATAATTACTCACATGAGCGTGTTTTGATGCATATTGAATTCTAGTTTTTTGACTTTTATCCATTCCTTCTTCCATGATGTCAAGCTTCATTCTTCTAATCTTAACACGTGCTGGCTGCTCTAGATCTACCGCTTCTTTAACACCATAAGATGTAAGAAAACGATCTGTACTACCCGGGTATCCCATAATCATTGCAAAATCTCCTTCTCCAACACCATCTAAAGAAACAGGCAGATGATGTTTTGGCACATATGGCTTATTATCCGGTGCATATTCTGAAGGAATATTATCACCTCCTGCATAAACTCTAAACATAGAGAAATCACCTGTATGTCTTGGCCACATCCAGTTATCAGTATCACCACCAAATTTACCTACAGAAGCTGGAGGAGCTCCTACTAGACGAATGTCTTCAAATATATTATACTTAAACATATAATATTCATTTCCGTTATAGAAGTCTTTAATCTGAATTCTTTGATCTCCTTTTTTCTGCTCTTCTGCTTTAAGTGCTTTAATATTTTTATCAACTAAAATTGCTCTTTCCTGATTGGTCATGTCATCTGTTACACCTGCTAACACTATTGCAGTAACATCATCCATACGATCTAAAAACCAAGCTGTTAAACCTGGGATAGGGATTTCCTGCCCCTTATTCATGGCCCAAAAACCATCTCTTAAATAATCGTGTTCTGTTGTACTATTTTGCTGAATAGCATCGAAACCACAGTGGTGATTAGTTAACATTAATCCCTCTTTAGAAATGATTTCTCCTGTACAAAACCCACCTCCTAGTGCTACAATAGCATCTTTTAAACTAGAGTTATTTACAGAATATATTTCTTCAGGGGTTAATTTCAACCCATGATTTTTCATATCGACTCCATTTAATCGTTTGATTAATAATGGTAGCCACATTCCTTCATCTGCTTTTACAGAATAAATTCCTGTACAAAAAACAAATGCTAATACTAATAAAATATTCTTCTTCATTACTTCCTTGTTTAAGATTTTAGATTTGCAAAGTTAATCTTTTTTTAAGACATAGGTTTTATCAATTTATACAACGCAAAAAAGCTACTTTCTCATTATTAAAAGTAGCTTTTTGACTGACTAAGTGTAACTATTTAAATAAACCACCCAACATTCCTTTTGCACTATCCATCATCCCATCAGTTCCACCAAACATAGAAGCAATTGCAGAAGTATCTGTAGCTGCAGTTTCTTCATTTTTATTTGTAATCATTGCTAAAACTTTAGGAATAATTGCAGAAGCAAGTGTATTTGCCATACTTTCACTTAAACCTAACTTAGTCCCAAGTTTTCCAACAAAATTTGAGGTCAATGAGTCTTTCAATGTGCTCGCTGATGCGTTATTTGATCCTTTAGAAAATAAATTCATGACTGTACCCATTGCTCCTGAAGCTAATTGTTTACTAACTTCTTCTTTAGTAGATTCTCCTGCTATAGAGGCAACATCTCCTGCTTTTGAAGCATCTAAACCTACTTTCTCTAATAATTCTCCTGGAATTTGGTCTTTTAATCCTCCTAAAATTGAATCTAACATTTTTTATTCTGTTTATAATTTTGTGGAATTTACCTTTTTTTTGCATCATTATTATTGAAACACTATCTGTTTAACATCATTTTAACGACCTTTATATACAATTATGAATCGAATATTACTGTTCTCAATATTATACCTATTTTGTTTATTATCTGGAGTAGCACAAGATTATAAGTTTGAATTAACGACAACAGTTGTTGATGAATCCTTAAATCCTATCCCAGATGTTAAAATAAAAACGAAAAATAACAAAGCTAATTTTAGAAGTAACTCCAATGGAGTTATAAAATTAAACTATTCTTATCAGGATGATTATTATCTAATTTTTAATCATGTTGGATATATTAATGATACTCTATTTATTTCAAAAAATAAAGCAAAGAAATGGAGTGAAAAAGCAAACAAAGTAGTTGTATTTAAATTAAAGGAAAAAACATTTGATGAAGTGGTCATTACTGCAAAGAAAGTAGACACTGTTTATGGTAGTGATTTATTTTCGATAAAAGATTATTTACTATTAAATGATAATAACCTATTACTACTTACCTATAATAAAATCATAAATAAAAATTATGAATTAATTTTAACAGACAACAATCAACAAATCCTATCTAAATATACTATTCCAGATAGACCTGAGTACTTATATAAAGATTATTCAGATGCCTATTTCATGGTATGCAAAACACATATTTATAAAATAACAATACATCAAAAACAGATAAAACTAACCCCAATTCCCAAGGAAGACTTTTATGGCTATTATCAACGAATATTAGATACTATTCAAGACAACTATTACTACTCTAACTATTCAGAAAATTATCCAGCTGTCGACTTCCTTGTCACTAATAGGCAAGACTCAGCTCATAAAAAACTAATAAGTGTTAAAGATGACTTTATGATGGAACTCTATAGAGCCCAATATAAATATGTAAGTGGCAGAGATAAGCTATGGGCTTTCAGAAAAGAGCAAGAAACAGGAATTGATAAAGAAATATGGATTGGGGCTAATTCCTTTACTCAAGATTTTTTGTACAAACCTATTTATGCTCCTTTATTTGTAACCAATGACACTGTAGTTGTTTTTGACCAGTACAAAAATTTAATTTATAAATTCGATAGTGATCATGATCTTGTAGATTCTATTCCGTACCAATTAAGAATAAAAGGAAATAAAGAAAAATGGGAACAACCTATAATAAAAGATAAAACTACTGGCGCAATTTATGCACTTTATAATAAAGGTGGTTATAACTATTTAAAAAAGATAAACTTGACTTCTGGAAAAACAAAGCAAACGCTAAAGTTAAGCAATAGATACATAGAACAGTTAACCATTGAAAATGGTCATGTTTATTATATCTACAGACCTTTTGAATCTTTACAAAAGAAGTTTTTGTATCGAGAAAAAATCATTGAGTAATTAGACCTAAATTCTAAAAACTAACTTAATGGTTTCAGCTTATAATTAAAATAACGCATTCCATTTTTAGGTGGTAAATCAACAGTAACTATAGCTCCTTCTCTCTTTAAAGAGAGTCGAATTGGTGTTCCTTTATAATAATGTAACCATTCTGAAAGGTTCCCTTCTAGCGGGAAATTATTTATGGTATAAATCTTATCTTGCCTTAGTATTCCAGCATTGTAAGCAGCAGAATTTTCTAAAACATCACTTACGACCATTGCTCCGTGCTTGATTGATAATTTTAAACCAAGGTTTTCAGCTTCATTTTCTGAATTATAAATATGAAACTGTAAGTTTTGATATTTAAGTGCTTTGTTAATATAAGGTGAGAACTTATTTGTCCCATAGATCAAATCTTCAAAAATATCATCGAAAGAAACTCCAGCAACCTCTTCTAGCAATCCTTTATACTGCTCTTCTGAGTAACCCTTTTCTTGGTTGGTTTGCTCATATAACTTTCGCATTACATCATGTAATGTTTTTTCTCCTTTAGTTGCTTCCCTTATTCGCATATCGCAAACCATAGCTGTTAGAGCACCCTCTACATAAATAGAAGTTTTACGAGATGGAATTCCCTGTTCGTAACCATCTAACCAAGTATCGAAAGAAGATTCTGCAACGCTATAGTGATTTCTGGCTCCATTATGAAAATGACGAGTTAAATAGGTTTCTACTTCTTTTTGGTATTGAGAATCATTAAAAACACCACTTTCGAACAAGGTAAGATCTCCCATATAAGTAGTAACTCCTTCCGTCACATAACCAGATCGTGTATAGTTTTCTTTTTTATAATCGTAAGGAAAAAGACCATTTGGACGTATTGCTTTAACATTCCAAGTATGATAT
>JAGXIB010000113.1 GCA_024635865.1 Flavobacteriales bacterium | reverse complement strand
TAATCCTTGGGGAATATTTGAAAATCATGCAGATATAGGAACTGTATTTTTACCCGTAAGTGGTCCTTTAAATGCAATAAAAGAGACGCTTTTTGAAAATTTAGATCAGAAGTGGGAAGGCTGGGCTTATGTTGGCATCACAGCTATAATAGGTTTTATAATATACTTTTTAAGTTTTATGATAAAGAGTTCTCTTTTCCAAAATATAAATAAGAACCAATTCATTAAAACGTTGTTTTTTTCTTCTGTATTAATCTTGTTGTTTGCAACATTATTACCTTTTAGAAAAATCATGTACGAAATAGTTGATGCTATAAATATGATCAAACAGTTTAGAGCAATAGGTAGGTTTGCTTGGGTATTTTTCTTTGTTATTAATATTGTTTCTATATATGTTATTAATGAGGTTGTTATTTACTTTAAGAGCATAAACAAAAGTTTTATTGGAAGTGTATTAACTCTTCTTCTACCACTTTTTATTTTTATAGAAGGTTTACAATATCATTCGTATATAGCTGATGAAATTAGTGTTTCAAGTAATTTATTTGACTTGGATCAAACATCGAAATCTTTCCAAGAAGACTGTTTGAATGTAGATGCTAATGATTATCAGGCAATTATAGGTCTTCCTTTTTTCTATATTGGATCAGAGAATTTTGGCAAAACAGCAACTCAAGAAATATATAAACTATCCTTCTTATTTTCTTATCATTTAAACCTTCCAATGGTAAACAGTTACTTGACACGTACTGCAATCGATGAGAGCAAGAAAATAATGCAATTATTGGGTAAAGATATTTATGACAAACCTATTCTAAATGATTTAAAGAACGACAAACCTTTTCTCGTTGTTTGTCATCATAATCAATTGAGCATTGCGGACCAAGAGTTTTTACAGAAAGCTAAATTGTTACAAGAACGAGCTGATTATAGTTTATACGAAATTACCCCAAGTAAAATCCATGAAAAGGGTTCTGAAAGAGCTTTCGAAGAATTTTCATCAAAAAAAGAAATCCTCTATAAGAAATATGGGTTTTTAGTTTCAGACACAATTTTGTATTTTAAATACAATGATTTTAACGATACTTCTATCTACAGTTCATTAAATGGAAATGGGGCTTACATAGGATTGCAAAAAGGATATAATTCAATCTTCATTGTAAAAGGAGAGGACTTAGATGAGAAGAAAAAGTACATGGCAAGATTTTGGATGTTAAACAATGGTAAGAATAATGGTCAGGATTATTTAAATGGGATGATTTTCTTTAACAAAAAAAACGAAGAAAAAGAAGAGTGGATTTTTCCGTTAACAGATGCTCGAAATAGTCATAACATTAATGGAGACTGGAGTTTGGTAGAAGTAGCGTTGAATAATCCTGAAAAGGGCTATGATTATGAATTGTTTATTAAAGGTCCAGACCGTTCTAGGCAGTCTTATTATGTAGACAATTTATTATTTTTTGATAGTGACTTAGATATTTATAAAAATAAAGACAGTGCCTTTTTGTTTCATAATAATCATATGATTCACCTATCGAATAACTGAAAAACTACTTACTCAACACTAGGTCCTTAATCGCGTTTATCGTTTTTTGATTATGGTCACTATCAATGGACTTGTATATCTTTTTACAATCTAATTTTGTTAAATGCCAACTCATTGAAATATTTTGTTTCTCGTTTTGATTGACAAATAAGGTAAAACTATCTAGCTTGGTCGGAAAGTTTGATTTTGTTTTCTCAAGCAATTTAGCATTATTATAATCTTGAATTCTTAAAACATTTTTAATAATATTGCCAACAGGTAATGTTAAACGTTGCATTAAACTATTGTAGTTTAATGAAGGATTTATTACTTTTAATTTAGGGGTGTCCCTAATTTCAAGAATGATTACGCCGCTTGTGTTTTCAGCAATCCAATCGCTAAACTCGACTAAAAACTCAGTGCTTGTTTGTAGTCCATAGTTATCTTTTATTCCGGCGTCAACTATTTCCAGGTTAGGACTTGAAGGAAGTGAGATCATTGGTAAGATATAAGGAAAGTTAGCACTCATCCTCAATGCAGACAAGTACTTTAATTGATTAGGCTTGTTCCCTTTAAATAGCTGTTGGTAATCTATATTATTATAGGTAGAAGTGTCTCTAGATAGGTAAGAATGAGAATGAGGAGAGATCAGTAGTCTTCGTCCATCATTAGCAATAGTTGGTGTTAGAAATAACATTGGAATTATTCCAGATTTTTCTGGCTTCAAGTAGCTTTTAAGAGTTTTAGATCTAAAAGTTCCATTTAGATTTTCCTCTATCCTTCTTTCAAAGGAATACCCTCTGTCTTTGGAGTATGAATAATTACCAAATTGAGTTTGTTGAAATCCAAAAATAAAATCTGTAGTTGCTATTCCAAACAATAATGGGTTCAACAAATCTTTAGAAATTCTTATTTTATATTTATTGTCAGTTAGTTTAATTTCAGGATTTATTTTTTGTTGAAGGTATAACTCTCTTAGGTATGAGATTCCGATCATACCACCAGAAGCACCAGTGATTAATTCTGTTTGTGGTAATAACTTATTTTCACAAACACTGTCTAAATAGCTTACGGCGTGAAAACTCCATAATGCTGAGCGTAATCCACCACCACTTACATTTAAAACTATTAATTTAGGTAAACTTCCATCTTCATTGATGTTTTTATTTTTCCATTTTTCTAAAATTGAAATGGTATTAGCCTTGTCTGTTTCAATTTGGTCATAATTAGTAGCGATTTGATTCAGCTTGTTATTATTATATTTAGGTTTAGTTTCATAGTCTATTCCGTATGCATAACTTTTAAACAAAAAAGAGTCTTCAGTTCCTGTAGAATAATTTAAAAAGAATAAACAAAGAATTAAAAAAGAAAGAGTCCAGCCTTTAAACCAAGAGTATAAAGCAGAATATAGTAAAAGAAAGAGTGTGAATAAGATAAAAAAACTTGCGCCAGCTGGTAAATTAAACAGTGGGTTTTCTCTAAAAATACCAAGTAATAAAAAAGTAATAAACAACATTAATTCATAAATAGAAGCATTAATATGGTTTTGTGCAAAAACTTGCTTCAGTAGATTTTTGTCATAGTGTTTTATATTTCGAGCTAATTTTATTTCTCTAAAATTATTGATATAAGTAAGGATTTTAACTTTCTTACTTTGGCTTATTCTATAATACCATTTCGTTTTTTTATGAAAAGTAGCTTCTTTTACAATTTCTTTAAAATGACTTTGAAAATAAGCTTCATCCTTTCCGCTAAAATGATAGATGTTTTTATTAAAACGAATAAAATAGATGGAAGCAAAAATGATAAAAAGTAAAACACCTAAATTAAACCCTAAAAGATTAATTAGGATATGATTTGTTGAAATTAGTTCCTCTTCTAATTGGAACCAGTAGGATTCCCAGGAATATACAAGAACAAAGGAAAGGGGGATTAAAAGGTTATTATAACAAAATTTAATGAAAGGCCTTGAAAATGTAGCAAGGAAGGGAAATTCGGAAGCAAACATAATGTAGCTATAGATATTAAAAGCCATGATAAATCCGCCTGTAGCAGTTCCTAGTATTAAATAAGATAGAAAATCAATATTACCAAAATACTCTGGAGTAAGAAATAAAAAAGGAATTCCATATTTAAAACCTATAGAGTTAGTAATAAATAAAAAAAGGATTAACCAAAATCCTAGAATAATATGATTTCTTTTAAAGTGTAGTAAAAGAATTTGTATAGGAAAAAAATACCATATCCTTTGTGCTAAGGTTGCTACATTCGATATTTTGTCTTTTTTATCCATACTTGAAAAATAAGACTTTTTATTGGGTTATCAAATAAAAAATGAATAGATATTTAGTACTTTAGCAGAAGAATAATTGATTAAATTAATCATGGCTGGAAATACATTTGGAAATACATTTAAGTTAACTACTTTTGGTGAGTCTCACGGAGAAGCAATAGGAGGAATAATAGATGGTTGTCCATCTGGAATTAAGTTAGACATTGATTTTGTTCAATCGGAGTTAGACAAAAGAAAACCAGGCCAAAGTAAAATAACAACTCAACGTAAAGAAGCAGATAAAGTAGAGTTTTTATCTGGGTTATTTGAAGGGAAAACAACTGGATCACCTATAGGTTTTATTATTCGAAATCAAAATCAAAAGAGCAAGGATTATTTCCATTTAAAAGAAAATTATAGGCCTTCACATGCAGACTATACTTATCAAATAAAATACGGAGTAAGAGATTATAGAGGAGGTGGACGTTCAAGCGCGAGAGAAACTGCATGCAGAGTTGTAGGAGGAGCAATCGCAAAGCAAATTTTAAAGTCTATCGGTGTTACCATAAATGCTTTTGTAAGAAGTGTTGGAGAAATTGAATTGAAAACACCAATCCATGAGGTTGATTTTTCTAAAGTTGAAGAAACAATAGTTCGTTGTCCAGACCTTAAGGTTGCAAGCGAAATGATTACCTATATTGAGTCTGTTCGTAAAGAAGGAGATACTGTTGGAGGAGTTGTTTCATGTGTTATCAATAACACTCCCGTAGGACTAGGAGAGCCTGTTTTTGATAAGTTAAATGCTGACTTAGGAAAAGCCATGTTAAGTATAAATGCAGTAAAAGGTTTTGAATTGGGCTCTGGTTTTGCAGGTTCAAAATTAAAAGGCTCAAATCATAATGATCTATTTACAAGCGATAATGGAGAAATAAAAACACTTCAAAATAACTCTGGAGGAATTCAAGGAGGAATTTCTAATGGTGAGTCGATTTATTTTAATGTTGCTTTTAAGCCAGTAGCTACTATAATGCAAAAACAAAATTCAGTAAATCAAAAGGGAGAAAAAATTGAGTTGGCTGGTAAAGGTAGACACGATCCTTGTGTTGTTCCTCGTGCTGTAGTAATTGTAGAAGCAATGTCTGCTTTAACAATTCTTGATTTTTATTTAAGAAATAAAGCAGTAACTATTTAACTAAATCAGAAGCTTGCATCTTTTCAAGTAACTCTGCTATTACAATTTCCTTATGAGGAACTCTATTTTTTTTAGCAGTGTCTGTATAGTATTTATGCTTTGTTGTTAAGTAAGTATGTTGCACTTTAACCCATTCCATATTTTTATAGACTGTCCCTTGAGTTGCTAATTCTTTTCTTAGTGTTTTAGCAGTCATGTGGTACTTTTTTGTTCCAATATAGTCATGGTCAGCATCACACATTATTTTTTCTAATAAAGAAGTAGGCTCAATGTGAGATTGAGTTGCTAAAATCATTTTATTAACAGCTAAAACCTCTTCTTCGGTGTAATCGAAAGTGGGCAAAATTTCCTGTACTAATTGAACAGCATTTGGTTCATTACTTTTATATTGAAATAAAAAACCGCTATCATGAAAATAGGCAGCAGTTATTAATAAATTATAATCTGATTTAGAAATACCTTCATTTACAGCCAGAAAAGTTGCAGCTTTAACAACCTCGAAAGTATGGTGCGGACCATGATAAAATAAATCTCTAGAGAGTTCATTCACTAATCGGCTTGTAATGTATTCTTTTGCTGCTGTGAAGTCCATTTTTTTGTCTAATATTATTTTTTAATTCATTAAAAAGAATTTCAAGATACGAATTTTCATTGAATAATCGTTTAAGCTATTTATTTTTAGAAAATTAATTAACAATTTATAGCATTAAACTGAAAAAGGCGTAAAAAATTGACGGACTTTCTATTCAACTCATTAAATTTGTATGCATGAGGTTTTCTTCAATAATCTTATTTCTAATTTTTTTTTCTAATGTTGCTTTTGGGCAATCATTCAACTTCTTTACTAATTCCGATACCATTAACAAAGCTAGATTTAGAGGGGCGTTAATAACGGAGTCTGTAGCGGCTATTAGTTCAATTATTGTTTTAAATGAAGTTTGGTATAAAAACTTTCCTCAAACTAAGTTACATTTCTTTGATGATAGTGATGAATGGCTTCAACTAGATAAGTTTGGGCATGCAACTACTTCTTACTATATGGGATTGTCTGGAATAGAAATCATGAAATGGAGTGGAGTAAAAGGAGCAAAGAGTTCATTAATAGGAGGTAGTTTAGGGTTGATTTACTTAACTGGTGTAGAACTGCTTGATGGAGTTTCTTCTCAATGGGGATTTTCAATGTCTGACTTTTCAGCAAATGCAGCAGGAACGGCTCTAGTAATTGGTCAAGATATGGCTTGGGATGAACAAAGAATTAGATTAAAAATCTCATCACATTTAACAGATTATGCACAGTATCGACCTAATTTATTAGGAAGCACTTTCCCTGAACGTTTATTGAAAGATTATAACGGCCAAACAATTTGGTTAAGTGGTAATATCGGTTCATTTCTCTCCGAAGAATCTAAGTTTCCAAAATGGCTAAACTTAGCAATAGGAATAGGGGGGGAGGAAATGATTTCTGGCAGTGAAGATGTGCCTGTTTTTTATAAAGGAAATGAAATTAGCAATGATTTTAATCGGTATCGCCAGTATTATTTAAGTCTAGATGTCGATTTATCTAAAATTAAAACCAAAAGAAAATGGATAAGAGCAATTTGTTCGGCCTTCGGTTTAATAAAAATTCCATTTCCAACTTTAGAATTATCTGAAAAAGGAGCTAAATTTCATCCTATTTATTTTTAAAAAAAGTATTAAAAATTTATTTCGTTCATAACAAAGTGATTATCCCTTTTGTCAAATCGCTCATTTGTGGTTATTATTGTAGTTCGAAGTTTTTCACTTCATAAAATCAATAAAAAGAATGGCAATACATTGGAAAATAATTATAGGGTTAGTTTTAGGAATACTATGGGCTTTTGGTTCAAGCTATATGGGATGGTCTCAATTTACATTAGATTGGATTGCTCCTTTTGGAACTATATTTATTAATCTTTTAAAAATGATAGCTGTTCCTTTGGTTTTGTTTTCTATCATAAAGGGAGTGGCAGATTTAAAGGACATTACCAAATTAGGAAAAACAGGAATGAAAACCTTAGGTATATATTTGGTCACAACCTTATTTGCCGTTTCTTTAGGTTTGGTTTTAGTAAACGCTTTAAATCCTGGGTCATATTTAGAAGCGGAACAACTAATCAAAAATAGAATTGAGTATGAGTTATGGTGTCAAGAAACAAACACAGAAATAAAAGATGGAAAACATTTTTTAGAAGAAGAAAAATATAATAGTTACATAACAGAAGCAGAAGCATCTTACACACAGAAAAGTGCTGAATTTATTAATGATCAAGGGTTACAAGAAAAAGCTGCGGAAGTTAGTAAAACGCAAACATCTGGACCTTTACAACCATTAATTGATGTTGTACCTTCTAATATTTTTGTTTCCTTAACGAATAATAAGTTAATGTTGCAAGTGATCTTTTTTGGTATATTTTTTGGAATTTCTATTTTGCTAATCCCAGCAGAATCTTCAAAACCTTTGACTGCTGTCATAGGAGGTTTTAATGATGCTTTTCTGATCATGGTAGATGTAATCATGAAGGCTGCGCCATTTTTCGTTTTTGCTTTATTAGCGGGGAAATTTTCCGAATTAGCTAAAGACGATCCCTCAAAGCTTTTAGAGTTATTTGCTACACTAGGCGTATACAGTTTAGTTGTTGTTTTGGGGTTAGGGTTAATGATTTTTGTGGTCTATCCAGCAATACTAATGTTAGTTGTTAAAGGAAAAATATCTTATACAGGATTCTTTAAAAGAATTAGTCCTGCTCAGTTTTTAGCTTTTTCTACCAGCTCAAGTGCTGCTACTTTACCTGTCACCATAGAGTGTGTAAGAGATAGGGTTGGGGTTTCTAAAGAAATTACCAGTTTTGTTTTACCAATTGGAGCAACTGTAAATATGGATGGAACAAGTTTATACCAAGCAGTAGCAGCAATTTTCTTAGCTCAAATACACTTAATCGATTTATCTTTTGGTCAACAAATGACCATTGTACTAACGGCAACATTGGCATCCATAGGTTCGGCAGCAGTACCAAGTGCTGGTTTAGTGATGTTAATGATAGTCTTAGGTTCGGTAGGTTTAAATCCTGCATGGGTTGCATTCATTATTCCAATAGATCGCTTGTTAGACATGATGCGTACAGTTGTAAATGTAACTGGAGATGCTACAGTCGCAACAGTGATAGCAGCATCAGAGAATGAATTGAATGTAGTTAGTGATTTGGAGTTAGATAAAATGTACAACGAAGAATTAGATTTGTAATAATAATTGATTAATGAAAATACTTCACACAGCAGATTGGCATTTAGGTAAAAAATTAGAACAGTTTTCTCGCCTACCAGAGCAAGTCGAAGTAATGCAAGAAATTGTAGACATAGCCAATAATGAAAAGGTTGATGCTGTAATTATAGCCGGAGATTTATTCGATAATTTTAATCCTTCTAATGAGGCAGTTGAACTTTTTTATAAAACATTAAAACAATTAACTAATAACGGCGAACGATTGGTAGTAGCCATTGCTGGTAATCATGATTCTCCAGAAAGAATCGAAGCGCCAGATCCATTAGCTAGAGTAAATGGAATTATTCTAACTGGTTATCCACATACCGAAGTTTCTTTGTTTGAATTAGAATCAGGAATTAAAGTTCTTAAGTCAGACAAGGGTTTTATAGAAGTACGATTACCCAATGTAGATTTTCCACTTCGCTTACTCTTAACTCCTTATGTTAATGAATATCGTTTAAAAACATTTTTAGACACGACCAATAAAGAAGAAAAACTAAGAGAGGTATTGTCTCATCATTGGGAAGAAAATGCGAATAAATATTGTGATGATAAAGGCGTAAATTTACTGATGACGCATTTATTTATGGTGAAACAAGGAGAAGAACTTCCAGAGGAACCAGACGATGAGAAACCAATTTTAAATGTTGGAGGAGCACAAGTTGTCTACACCAATAACATTCCTAAACAAATTCAATATACCGCTTTAGGACATTTACATCGTCCACACCAAATGGACGATAATCCTTGTCCAGCAGTCTACAGTGGAAGCCCCATTAGTTATAGTTTTAGCGAAGCCAATCAACAAAAGTATGTTTCTATTGTTGAGTTATTTCCTGGTAAAAAAGCCAGTCAAAAGAAAATAGAATTAGTAAAAGGGAAGAAACTACAGAAAGAAATTTAGCCAGATAGCGGAAGCGATAATTTGGCTAAATGAAAATCCAGCTATTTTGGTAGAGTTAACCATCCAGACCGAAACTTATTTAAAAGCCGAAGAGCGAAAGTCATTATTTAACGCACACAATGGAATTGTGACTTTAATTCCAGTGCTTATAGGTGACAAGGCAGCAGAATCTAAGGCAAGAACAATAGATTTGACCCAGAACATGGATGATTTATTCAAACAATACTTTAAGTCAAAAAAAGCAATAGAACCTAATGAAGAAATAATGAATTTATTTAATGAGCTCAAAACAATAGAGAAGGAGTAGGGCGTGCCCTTCGGTCGGGCTATCCATT
>JAGXIB010000112.1 GCA_024635865.1 Flavobacteriales bacterium | reverse complement strand
TGGCTGATACAAGTCATTTGCAAACAGGTAGGCAAGAGGTTGGAGCAGCTACAGAACAAAACCAACAAGCGGCGCAAAATAGTGCAGCTGAAAGACCAAAACAGAAGCCTGTAGTTTCAGAAAAGAAATACGGGAGAAATGATCGTGTTAAAGTGTTGAATATGAGAAGTGGAGAAACACAAGAAATGAAGTTTAAACAAGCGGAAGCATTAATTACTTCAGGTTCTTGGCAATTGGTTGATGCTGATTAAAATTTAAAAATTTAATAGAAATAAATAAGATAGGGCTCTAATGTTAAGTTAGGGCCCTTTTTCTGTAGAAGAGTAGCTAAGTTAGATAGATTATGGGGTCAGGAGAAAAGAAAATATATTTACTGAAGTATTATTTTGATTCTGAGGATCAATCAAATTACATAGCAGTAAAGTGGCAAACAGGCTTAAAAGAATTTTTTATACTTCATAATAAAGAAGAAGTTGAAAGAGTCTCTAGTTTTGAAAAAATGTCTAAGGGAATAGAGGTCTTCTTGCCTAATGAAGGATATGTTTTTATAAGAGTTGTTCAAAAGCCTTTAGGCTTTGAAGTGAAATTAGGAGATAGGTATTTAGTTAACTCAAGAATACTTTCTGAAGAAAAAATGACTTCAATATCTTCAATATTTTATTTTGTAGGAGTTATTACAATTATCACAAACTTAAGAATAGATGTCTCTGAAAATATATTAATATCGTTTTTAAGTAATCTTCCTTTACTTGTTGGTTTCTTTTATTTATTTGCTGGCTGGAAAATAAAGAAAGGTTTTATTTGGCCTTATGTTCTAGGTGTTATCTTTTTTATATTGTCGGCTATTATTGTTCTACTTATTTTTGGATGGTATGGAATTTTCTTTCATGTATTAAGGCTAGTTTTTTTAATTTTAATGTTTAGTCATTTTAAATATATTTTAGATTTGTATAAACATAGAAAGTCAATTAAGGAGCTAAGAGGGAGTGGTGGTTCTGAAGATATTTTAGATGATTTTTAAATACGACAGTAGAAAGCTTTTTTTTAAAGTATAATTTATACTTGCATTCCTTCAACTATTTACAAGTGTTTTATTAAACGCTTTCCAGCTGTAAAAGATTAGATTAAATACTTAACTTCGTTAAAAATCAAATGTATGGATAAGCCTAAAATAGCAGGAGTAATTCCCGAGACCATCTTGTTAGAACCTGGAGAAACTTATGCTTGGTGTTCATGTGGATTGTCTAACGATCAACCTTTTTGCAATGGAGCGCATAAAGGCACTTCTTTTACTCCAGTCGTTTTTAAGTCAGAATTTAAACAACAAGCAAACTTTTGTACTTGTAAGTTGACTTCTAATCCGCCATATTGCGATGGAGCTCATCTAAATATTGGAAGGTAAAAAGCTGAAAGTTGATAAAAAACTACTTTATATCAGTTTTAATTGTCGACTAAAAGGAAATTTGTTATAAGATTAAATAAAATTACTATTTTTACATAAAACAAAAATTATGAAATTCATCACTATTCTATTACTAACGTTATTGCTAAATATTCAAGGAGTTTTTTCTCAACAAGAATCAACAGTTGGAGAAGTTGTTTTTCATGACATCAAGAATTCTAGTTTTATAGCGACTTTAAATACACTTTCAAGTAAAATTGATTTATCAAATAAAACAATTGAACTTAAAATACCTTTACAAAACTTTAAGTTTACTTCTAAAGAAAATCAAAGTGATTTTAGTAGAGAAGAAAAAATGAATATTGGTGATTATCCTGAGTTAGTGATTACTGGGAAAATTTCTTCAAATTCTGAAATCTCTGAAGAAGGACGTCATATTATCTCTATTGAAGGAGAAGCTATAGTTAAAGGAAAAAAGCTTGCGTTTAAAACAAATGGTCTACTAGTGAACAAAAAAGGTAAGACAGTAACCAATGCTTCATTTCTTGTTAATACGAAAGATTTTGGGTTTAGCAGTAAAGGTGCTGAACAACTAGAGGTTTCTATTAAGGTTGTTTATTAAACTTAACACCCATAACGCATACGTCATCTATCTGTTCAAGACTGGCCTTCCAATTTTCAAAAGTAGTATTCATAATTTGTTTTTGTTCTTCCATGGAAGAGCCTTGTATCGATAATAAAAGCTTCTTTAAAGCTGGAGTTTTAAACTTCTTTATATTTTTACCTCCAAATTGATCCACGTAACCATCTGTTATTAGGTAGATCGTATCTCCATCCACCAGAGTTATTTCATGGTTGGTGTATGGATAGCTTTTAGCTATATATAACCCTATAGGTTGTTTGTCAGCCTTGTAAGTTATGATTTTTCCAGCTCTAATGATGTAAAGTTTGATGTTTGCTCCTGCATAATTTAATTTATTATTAAGTAAAGTACAAAAAGCAATGTCCATTCCGTCCTTTACACTTTCGACTGAAGAAGAATCCAATTCTTTAATAATTAGCTTTCTCGTCTGATCTAAAACTTCATTCGGTTTAGATAGGTTAAATTCTCTAACAGACCTATTAATAGCGCTATTGCAGACAACACTCATCATAGCACCAGGGACACCATGCCCTGTACAGTCAGCAACCGCAAAACTAACGAAACCATTAGATTGCTCAACCCAGTAAAAATCTCCTGCAACAATATCTTTTGGCTTATATAGAATGAAATAGTCTTCAAGGGCCGATTTCATTTTATTTGTTGAGGGTAATATCGCTTTTTGTATTTTTTTACTATAGTTTATACTGTCTGTTATTTCTTTGTGAGCATCTTCAATAATTTTAACTTGAACATTAATTTTATCATTCTGCTTAAGTATTCTTTTTCGTTCTTTAAATATTTCTATTTGATACTTTGTATTTGAGTTTTTGACTTGAAAAATTAAATAAATCCCACCAATAAAAATACCTATAGAGTTTAAGGTGATCATTGTTATTTTTTGAAGGTTGTTCATTAGCACCAAAGAGTCGGTAGTATCTTGAGTATAGAGACTAATAAAATAAGCGATAATTCCTAGGGAAAAGATAAAGAAGGAAAAAAAGTTATTTCTAATTACAGCGAACTGTATTAGCGTAATTAATATGATGTATAACTCAAGTTGGCTATTTTGTATTACAATAGAGACAGAGGTCATGTGGTAGATCATAATTAGCGCTATTGAAGGCACTGCATACTTTATTTTTGTTTTTACTGGAGTAAATAAAAAAGAAAGAATTATAATTACAAAGCAAAAGAGCTGTCCTCCCATCCAAAAGGCTTTTAACCAAAAAAGTATGGGTAAATAGATTACTGCAATCAAACTAGAAATAAAGATTAATCGATTGATTAACTGTACTGATCTTATGTCTGATTTACTTATGGAAGTATCTATTCTAATATTTGATATTTGCTCTAAAAAATTCATTTAATTTTTGTCAAAACAATTTTTTATTATTTCTATGCCTTTCAGAATCTCTAATCGTCTTCTTTTGTAAGTTTTTTTGAAGAGCCTCTTCTAGGTCTACTCCTGTTTGATTTGCTAAACAGATTAAAACAAAAAGAACATCAGCCATTTCATCTCCAAGATCTTTACCTTTATCAGATTCTTTTTCTGACTGTTCTCCATATCTTCTGGCAATAATTCTTGCAACCTCACCAACTTCTTCTGTAAGCATTGCCATATTGGTTAGTTCGTTAAAATAGCGGACTCCAACTTTTTTAATCCAATCATCAACAACTTTCTGGGCTTCTTTTATTTCCATGCGCTATAGCTTCTGAATGATCTTAGAAGCACTCTTCTCACCTTTTATAATTGTAATGATGTAGTTACCACTTTTCAACTCAGCAAGATTTAACTGTTGTTTAAACGCTTCAGAGTAAACAACTCTTCCTGTTAAATCAGTAATAATTACTTTTGCACTTTCAAACGGGATAGATAGTTCTAATACCTCTTTAACTGGGTTAGGAAATACAGTGAATTCAAAATGATTAGAAGCTTCATTTATGTTCGTGGTATTTACATCGATATATTTTGCATTAGAGGTTGTGTTCCCTTGTTTTGTAACACTAAATACAGGTGCTCCAATTCCACTTGCAAACCATTCGTACCTAGTTTGTATAGGTCTATTAAAAGCAACACCAGGTAATGAAATAGGTTGTTCAGCCTTAAGAGTGTCTCTTTGATAAAGTGTTGTTTTCACTCTTAAACATTGACTGTATGTTTGATAAGGAGTCATAATATCTCCCCAACCATCAACTTCTACTTTTCGCTGTATATGTTGCCCATAAGTTCCCAGATTTGGGACATCAAGAAGGTAATAAGCAGAGGTAGAATCTGTAGTGCCAAAAGTCATCGGTAAAGGGTATAACTGGTCTATGGTATCATACTTTATAGAAGCTGGAATACCATTTATTTTAGCACCAAAACCAACCATTTCTATAGAAGAGTTGTTTTTTTTATGAAAATCAAAAACATCTGTAATTGTTACTTGGTTAAATGCATTTACTTCATTCCCTTTGATGGCATAATCTGCTTTGTGTGATGAAAAAGGGATGTTAAAATAAAGTTGATAGGCAAGCGGAGTAGAGCCTACAGTAACATATGTTAAGCTGTCATAATTTAAGGGAACTAATTGAGAGTAATCCCAAGATACATTTGCACCAGTTTGAGAAACGTCTATTCCATTTGTGTTTGCATTACTGTAGATGTATTCATCTCCACTACTGGGTAAATCATTTTTAGAAATAGTAATTTGGTTAAATCCCATAAACGGAATAAAGAAAAGAAGACAAGTCAAGAGTTTCATACAAAATAGTTTTTCATAAAAATATGAAAACTAATATTAATTACACTTTAAAATGAAAGTAAATCTATAATTTAATTGATCTATAATCCTAAATACATGAGATAGATTAACTTTATTGTACTGAATGACTTATTCTTAAAATTAAAAGAGGGTATTTATGAAGTACAGACTAGAGACTCATCTTTTTTTGTACTTTTACACAATATCTATTCGTATTTAGAAGTTATTTATTTAAGTAAAAAAAAATATTAATGAAGATTATACTATTTCTATCGTTGTTCGTTTTACTAGTTGGCAAATCATATAGTCAAGACGATGATTTAATTCAATTTAGTGGAGTTGTGATAGGCGATAGTTTAGAGCCAGTTCCTTACTGTACAGTGATTGATCAAGTAACAAAAAGAGGAACTGTCTCTGATTATTATGGTTACTTTTCTTTTGTTGCTCACAAAGGAGATTCTATTCGCTTCTCATCAGTAGGGTTTAAAACCTCTTATTATGTTATTCCAGATACATTGAAAGAGAATAAGTACTCTTTAATTCATATACTAAGTACGGATACTATTATGTTGCCTACCGCTGTGATCTATCCATGGCCCTCAAAAGAACAGTTTGCAGAAGCTTTTGTTAACGTTGAGATTCCCAATGATGATTACAAAAGAGCTGTACATAATTTAGAACAAGCTAAATTAAAAGAAAGAGCTGATGGTATTCCTATGAATGGAAGCATGAATTACAATCATGAAATGCAACAGGTTCAAGATAAACTCTATTATGCAGGACAATTACCGCCAAATAACTTACTCAATCCAATAGCTTGGTCAAATTTTATTAAATCTTGGAAAGACGGAAAGTTAAAAAGGCAATAAATGAAAAGAATTGGGCTATTTTTTTTGTTGCTAATTAGTTTTAATTCTTTTTTATCTCAAGAAAAGGCAAAAATAATAGGTGTAATCAATAACGAAATTGAAATTCCTGTTAGAGATGCTAATATACTTATTGTTGGAAGCAAATTAGGAACAGTTTCTAATTATAGAGGAGAGTTTGAATTAGAAGTCCCTGCTGGAGAAAAAATAACATTAAAAATCTCTAGTGTAGAATATTCCCCAAGAAAAATAACATTTCTACTTGAAAAAGGTCAAGTTAAAAGACTGAATATAAAACTAAATTATATTTCTATTGGTCAAGTAGAGGTTGAAGGGAAAAAACCAAGAGAAGGGATGTTAGAGCGTTGGGATAACCCTTTAAAGCCTAGCGAGATTGCAAATCCTTCAGAGAACATAGAGAATACATTACAGTTTTCTCAATTTGGAGTTTCTCAAAATAATGAACTGTCTGCAGGTTATAATGTGAGGGGAGGAAATTTTGATGAAAACCTTATTTATGTCAATGGAATTGAAGTTTATCGACCGTTTTTGGCACGTTCTGGTCAACAGGAAGGACTAAGTTTTGTTAATCCTTACTTGGTTGATGATGTTTTATTTTCTGCAGGAGGTTTTAGTGCTAATTATGGAGATAAACTATCCTCAGTATTAGATATTACTTACCGTGAACCAACAAAATTTAAGGGATCATTTACAGCAAGTTTACTTGGTGCTGCAGCTCATGTCGAAGATACAATAAATGTAAGGTCTAATTTTATAACAGGAATTCGTTATCGAACTAATTCCTATTTATTAGGAGCTCTAGATACCAAAGGAGACTATCGACCAACATTTTTAGATTACCAGGGGATGTATAATTATTACTTGAATGAAAAGGTAAAGCTGACATTGTTTGGAACCTATTCTAAGAATTCCTATGTTGTCGTCCCAGAGAATAGAGAGACTAGTTTTGGTTCTATTAACCAAGCTTTAAGATTTACTGTCTTTTATGAAGGACAAGAAGTGACCGCTTTTGAAACCTATATGGGAGCAGTTAAGTTGAATCATGAAGTTTCAGACAAATTCGAAATGAATTATATATCCTCTTATTATCGTTCTAAAGCATTTGAGAATTTTGATTTATTAGGAGAGTATAAGTTAGATGAGTTAGAACGAGACTTAGGAAACGATGAATTTGGAGATGTTGCTTTCAATAGGGGAGTAGGAGCATTTTTAGATCATGCTAGAAATACATTAGACGCTTCTGTTTTCAACTCCTCAATTCAGGGAAAGTACTATGGAGATAAGTATAAATGGAGCTTTGGAACTAAGTTCCAGCATGAAGCAATAGATGATGAGTTAAGCGAGTGGACCTATATAGATTCTGCTCGATTTAACTTGCCTCATCCATCAGATTCAGTTGGTTATACTATGCCTTCTGCACAAGAATATCAAAATTTAGATTTGAGCTACGTGCTGAAATCTAAAAATAGCTTATCGACAAATCGTTTGACTGGTTTTTTACAGGGTGAAAGGAGTTTTAGTTTTAAAGATATAATTAAAGTTAAAGATTCTATAAGGTATAATGATTCTACTTATGCTATAGACACCACTTTTGAAAGTAGTCGTTTTATAAACGCTAATTTAGGAGTCAGGGCTAATTATTGGACCTATAATAATCAGACGGTTATTTCTCCTCGTTTTAACATTACCTATAAGCCTGCTTGGTTTTTTATAAAAGGAGATGAAATATATAGAAGAAATGTTTCATTTCGATTTGCAACAGGTTTTTACTACCAACCTCCATTTTATAGAGAAATGAGGAATTTTTCCGGAGAACTAAATCCAGCGATTAGAGCACAACGCTCTATTCACTTTGTATTAGGAACTGATTATACTTTTTTTGTGAATGATCGACCTTTTAAGTTTGGAGCAGAAGTTTACTATAAATTAATGGATGACATTATTCCTTATGAAATAGATAATGTAAGAATTAGGTATTATGGAGAAAATAATGCAAAAGCTTATGCTCAAGGTATTGACTTAAAAGTTAATGGTGAGTTTATAAAAGGAATAGAATCCTATGCTTCCTTATCTTATTTAAAAACTGAAGAAGATATTTTAGATGATTATTATTATAACTTTTTTAATGCCAGTGGAGAGGAAATAGTTTATGGTTTTACGGCAGATGATGTTGCAGTAGATAGTTCAAAAGTAGAGCCAGGTTATATTCCAAGACCAACCGATCAGAGAATTAGTTTTTCTATGTTTTTTCAAGATCAAATGCCAAAGGAATGGAATACTGAGAAAATGAAATGGAGTACTTTTAAAGTGAATTTAACAGTAGCCGTTGGAGCTAGACTGCCATATGGACCTCCAGGTCTAGATCGTTATCCAGATACATTAAGGACACCGCTTTATAGGAGGGTAGACATAGGGTTTAGTAAGGATTTAATAGGAGACATGACCGATAGAACTAAGTTTGGCCGTAAGTCATTATGGAATAAAGTAGATAAAATGTGGCTTTCTTTTGAAGTTTTTAATTTGTTAGACATTGCTAATACCATTAATTACACTTGGATTACGGATGTATCAGGTAGACAGTACTCTATTCCTTCTTTCTTAACTTCGAGAAGATTAAATCTTAAATTGGTGGTAAAGTTTTAGCTTAACCTTGTAAGGTTATAACTGATAACTTGACTAAAGAAAGAGACTTAAATTCAAATCAGACCAGAATATGAAAAATAATTATTTAAACCTAATGCAAAAAGTAGTCGTTACTTTTGTCACTACCTCTTTAATTTCTTGCTCGGACGCTCCAAAAGACATAGAACAAAATAGATATGATAAAGAAAATTCAACAGAAGCTTCTGGAACAAAACCTAAAGAAAAAGTGACTGATGTAGCGGGTGAGATAGTTAAAGACCTTAGTGGAAGTGATAGTAAGTCGTCTAGCGTAGAAGTACTTATAGAGGAACAAAAAGTAATGGAGGACCAGACCAAGATAGAGGAAGTACCCCCTAGTTTAAAAGATGAAATTAAAATGCAGAATGAAGAGGTTAAGTCTAAAATAATTGAAACAAGAGCAAATCATGAAATTTGGAATAAATTATTAAAAAAGAACGTCTCTCCTGCAGGTAAAGTAAACTATAAAGGTTTTAAATCTGACAAGACAGAGCTAGACAGTTACTTGTCTTTGTTAAAATCTAATTCTCCAAAATCTAATTGGTCTAAGAATGAAAAATTAGCTTACTGGATCAATGTCTATAATGCTTTTACTGTAAAACTAATTGTAGATAATTATCCTTTAAAAAGCATTACAGATTTAGAGAAACCATGGGATAAAAAGTGGATTGAAATAGATGGTAAAAGTTATAGTTTAGGAGAGGTTGAAAATAATATTTTAAGAAAAATGGGAGAGTCGAGGATTCACTTTGCAATCAATTGTGCTTCTGTTTCTTGCCCTCAACTTTTAAATGAGGCCTTTACAGCTGATCAATTAGACGCTCAATTAAAATTAGTAACAAAAAACTTTTTTAACGATCAAACAAAAAATAAACTAACAGATGGAGATTTAAAGGTTTCCAAGTTATTTGAATGGTATGCAGCTGACTTTTCTAATGGTAATATTGTAGCATATATCAATAAATACAGTGGTAAAACGTTCAATACAGATTCTAAAGTTTCTTATTTAGAATATAATTGGAATCTAAATGAATAAACAGGAAGGAACATTTATTTTTATTTACAATGCAAAATCTAGTTTCTATAATAAGCTAACAGGTTTTGTGCACAAAGCAATTAGTCCATCTACCTATGAATGTGATCTATGTAATCTAACCCATGGTACTTTTAAAGCAAAGAAGGAATGGAATGATTTCTTAGCCAAACTCCCTTTTAAATATGAGTTTTTTTACAAAGATAATTTAGATCCGACTATATTCGGAAGACAAACTATGCCTCCAGTCATCTTCTTTAGAACGATTCATGGAGAGTTAACCGAAGTAGTTTCAAATGAAAAGTTAAGTCATCTTTCAAGTTCAATGGAATTAATTGAGGAACTCATGAAAATCACACCTAAGTATAAAAACAAATAAAACTAAGTATTTACACTTATTCTAAAATTGATTAAACTTTAAAATAGTTGTCTAGGGTTTTTTTTTGACTGTGTTCGTCGAAAATGTGATTATTGAATGTAAAAACCTTATATATTTGTAGCGGGGTAGTCAAATAAATAGTTGCTTTTAGCAACTCATTTTTTCAGGGGAAGCGTAAGCTTCCCCTTTTTTTTTGTCTTTTTTTAATCGGGTGTTTGTATAAATAGTATAGTTTTCAACTATCTATTATTTAATAAAATAAACCTAGATTAAGGTTATTGTTTATTATCTAACGTATCTTTATTGTAATTAATATTCTATGGTTATAGAATTTATCTGAGAGAATTATGAAATTAGATATTTTAGCTTTTGGTGCTCATCCAGATGATGTAGAATTAGCTGCTGCTGGGACTCTACTAAAGCATATTAAAGAAGGTAAGAAAGTTGGAGTTATTGATTTAACTCTAGGTGAGTTAGGAACAAAAGGTTCAGCTGCAACCAGAATGACTGAGGCGCATGAGTCTGCTAAGATTTTAGAGTTAGACATAAGGGAAAACTTACAATTACCAGATGGGTTTTTCGAAATTAATGAGGCTAGCTTACTCAAGGTAATTCACCAGCTTAGGAAATATAGGCCAGAAGTTGTTATTTGTAATGCAATTTCAGATCGACATCCAGATCATGGTAGAGGAGGAGACTTAATTTCTAGAGCTTGTTTTTTATCTGGTTTAATTAAAATTGGTACTCAAAATGAAGACGGTTCTTTGCAAGAGTCTTGGAGACCTAAGGTGGTCTATCGATATGTTCAAGACAACTGGATCACTCCAGATTTTGTAGTGGACATTACAGAACAGTATGAAACCAAAATGAAATCAGTTTTGGCCTATAAAACACAATTTTATAACCCGGAAGATAAGGGACCAGTAACTCCAATTTCTTCTCCAGAGTTTCTAGAATATTTAAATGGAAGAGCTTCTAATTTTGGAAGAATAATTGGAGCGAATTACGGAGAAGGATTTACAGTAGAACGAGCAATAGGTATTAATAGTTTTTTTGACTTGAAATAAATGAAGATAGCACTTGTAATACTCCTTTTAACTATTTTTTCTTTAGGATGTAGTTTAAAAGACGATAGAAGAAAAGAGCAAGATAAAACAGTTTTTAGATACAATGAATCTGCTGGTATTACTACATTAGATCCTGCTTATGTTCGACGTTTTGAAGACTTCTTGGCAATAGAACAATTATATAATGGCTTAATCAGTTTGGACGAAAATTTAGAAATTGTTCCAGCAATAGCAAAAAAGTGGGAAGTTTCTGAAGATGGTCTAACTTATCGATTCTATTTACGTAAAGACGTATATTTTAATAGAAGTGATTTGTTTGGTAGCGAAGAAACAAGAAGAGTTACAGCTAGCGATGTTGTTTATTCTTTTCTTAGAATAATAGATCCTTCGACAGCGTCGCCAGGTAAATATATTTTTCAGAATTTAGATAATTCAAGTGCACAATTTAAAGGGATTACAGCAGAGGATGAAAATACGTTGGTCATTCACCTGTCTACTCCACAGCCTTCTCTTATTTATCAATTGTCTTTACCTTACTGTACAATAGTACCATACGAAGTAGTAGAGCATTTTGGAAATAACTTTGGTTTTCACCCACTAGGAACTGGCCCGTTTCACCTAAAGATGTGGAAGAAAGATGTGAAGTTAGTGATGGCGAAGAATAAAAATTATTTTGAGACAGATGATCAAGGAGTTAGTTTACCTTATCTTGATGCCGTTTCTGTTTACTTTATTCAAGATAAGCATCAAGAGTTTATAAAGTTTAAATCAGGGAATCTTGAAATGATATCTGGAATGAATGAAGAAGATAAAGATCAGTTATTAGATGCTAATGGAGAGTTAAATGAAGCGTTGTCTACTAAGTTTAAATTACTGAAGTCTGATTGGTTAAATACGGACTATTTGGGGATTCTAATGGATAATAACTATAACAACAAAAATAATCCGTTAAGAAATAGATTGATAAGGCAAGCGATTGGTCATGCAATAGATAGAAAAGCAATGATTCGTTATCTAAGAAATAATATAGGAGTTCCAGCTTCAAAAGGTTTTGTGCCACAAGGAATGCCCAATTTTAATGAATATTCTATAGAAGGTTTTGATTTTAATATTGATAAATCTATGGCTTTACTCAAAGAAGCTGGGTACAATGATGTTAATCAGATACCAGTTATAACGCTTTCTGCGACACCAGAATATAATACCTTATGTGAATTCATTCAGCGCGAGTTAGAAGAGGTAGGGTTTAAAATTAAAGTAGACATGAACTCTGTTTCATCTATGAATCAGAGAATTGCTCAGTTTGAAGCTAACTTTTATCGAAAGTCTTGGATTGCTGATTATCCGGATGCGATTAACTATTTTCAGTTATTTTATAGTCAAAATTTTTATCCAGAAAAAGGATCAAATTATACTCATTTTAAAAATCAGCAATACGACATGTTGTTCGAATTAGCTTCTATCGAAAAAGATGACGATGCAAGAATGAAGCTGTATAAGGAAATGAATCAAATACTGCACGATGAGGCTCCAGTAATACCTTTATTTTATGCAGAAACGTTACGTTTTATAAAGAACAATATAGAAGGATTAAAAGGAAATTCTTTAAATTCATTGTCCTTGAAAAAGGTAAAAGTCATGAATCAGAATAACTAAAGTTTAACCCCAACAATAGTGACATCGTCCATTTGCTTTTTATTTTCTACAGCTAGCCAATTATTAAACTCTGTTTTTAACAAGACTTTTTGTTCAGCCATAGCTTTAGAACTATTTTTTAAGATTAATTCTCGTAAGGGTTTATAGAAAAACTTCTTTCCTTTAGTTCCTCCTTTTTGATCAGGAAACCCGTCAGTAGACATGTAAATTTGGTCTCCTTTTTTATAAGGA
The DNA here is from genome assembly GCA_024635865.1 of Flavobacteriales bacterium. Classification (GTDB taxonomy): domain Bacteria; phylum Bacteroidota; class Bacteroidia; order Flavobacteriales_D; family Parvicellaceae; genus S010-51. The sequence continues at coordinate 2,154 of JAGXIB010000112.1, read as the reverse complement.
ATATAATGCGCTTTTATATTTTCTACTTCATCTTCATTGCCTAAGAATGTATTATTTCCTTTGTATTCAGCAAAGTCATTCTCAGAAATGTGATATAAAGAGAAGTGGGCACCACAAAACTCAACGGTAGTGTCATCAATGATGCATATACCTATATCCATACCATCTTTTACTTTTTGTCCGTTTTGTCCTAAACGCTTTTTAAGTTTAGTATTAATTTCTTTAATAATAATTGTACTATCAGTTATTCCTTCCTGAACGACCTCTTTAAGTATGTTTATCCCAACGATGGTCATAAATGCCCCAGGAACTCCATGTCCAGTACAATCAGCCAGTACAATTATTTTTTTATTTTCTACTTCATGACACCAGTAAAAATCGCCACTAACCACATCTTTAGGTTGGAATAATATGAAGTTATCTGGGAAAATAAGGTTCATGTAATTTGGAGATGGGAAAATCGCCTTTTGGATTTTTTTACTGTAGTTTATACTGTCTCTAATCGCTAGATGACTTTTAGAAAGTTCAACTTGCTTACGCTCCATTTCGGTCTTTTGTAGTTCTATTAATCTTTTTTGTTTTTTAGTAATATTAAACCTTCTAAATAAGATAAGAAGGAGTAAAAAAGTACCTATAAGTCCTCCTATTAAATAATATTTTTTTAGCTGCTCAGCCTTAATGTTTCTTTCTTGTTGATCAATCTTTATTTGCTGAATTTCATCTTTTTTTATTTGCTCTAAACTATCTTTTAATCTAATGTTGTTATATTCAAATTGAGCAAATTGCTTTCCCATTTCTTGCTGTTTTTCTTTAGAGTTTAGAGAGTCTTTTATTATTGAATATTTTTCATGCCATTTTAATGTTTCTTTCGTATCTTTTTGATCTTTATTAATTAAATATAACTTTTTAGCTATTAATTTTTGTTCGTTTAATAGGTGATTACCTTCTGCTATTTCCCAGGCTTCAGTAAAAGACTTTTCTGCTTCTTTATTATTACCGACATAGTCATAATACTTCCCTAGATTAACTAAAGGATGTACTTTGTAATTTGTTGCTCCAACACTACTGAAATCTTCAATACTTTTATTTAAATAATTAAAAATTAATTCTAAAATAATAGGTTCGTTATCTTCATTATTAGACTCTAAACTAATGTTTTCTACAAGAGGGATATCTTTAACCTGAACATTATCCTTTATCATTTTTAGATAAGTTTCGCCAATGTTGTTTAAAGCAAGTCCCTTGAATATCTCATTTTCAGCGCTCAAAACTCTATAGGTGTACTCTAGAGATTCGTTGCTTCTATTCATCTCTGAATAAGCTGCTCCTATGTTAAGGTTAATAAGGTTTTTGTATGGGGATATGGATAAAGAGTCATAATCTATTAATAAACTATTATAAAGAGTAATCATTTCTTCATATTTTTCTGAGTCAAATAAAATCTTTCCTATATCTAAATTGGCGGAGATTATTTTAGCAGTGTCTTGAATATCTGTTGCAAGTTTTAATGATTTATTTAACTGATTCAGAGCTACAGGGAAATTTCCAACAGTAATATAGTATTGCGCTAATGCACTTAGGGAAAGTGATTGAAAAGTCGTGTTTTCAATTAGCAATGCTGTTTCGTATGCTTTTTCTCCATAAATTCGAGAAGAATCACCATTTCCTAAGAGGTTATGTACATTTGATAAATTATAATAAACGACACTAAGAATTCTAGAAGGTTCGTATTGTTCAGCATAGTTTTTACTAATGTTATAGCGTTCCATTGCTTTTTTATATTCACGTTTTATTTTGAAAGCAACTCCGTTTAAATTATATGCAACTGCAAAATCTTTGTTTTCTTTTGTTTTTTTTGCTAATTGAATTGCTTTTAAGGAGATGGGCAGAATAGAATCTAAACTATTATACTTCATGTGTTCTTGTGCCAAAGTAACATAGTTTAGCATCTGAATAGAATCATTGTCATTTTTTGTGTAGGTAACAATAGCTAGCGAATCTATAGAGGGAGACTGAGACCTTAGAAGTGAGGGGAGGAGAATGAATAGTATAATTAGTAGGCTTCTCATAAATTTATAATGGAAGGTAGGATTTTTTTAATTAAAAGTTTATATTAAGTGGTTATAATTTTATGCCAATTAAAGTGACATCGTC
>JAGXIB010000008.1 GCA_024635865.1 Flavobacteriales bacterium | reverse complement strand
TTTTTAAAAAGTTTTGCTACGGTTTTAAAGATCAGCTGAAGATCAAGTAACATACTTTTTTCAGCAATGTATTTCTGATTTAAATCCAACTTAGCTGGCATAACTTCATTGATGTAGGTTTCGTTTGGATTAGAAGACTGTTCCAATAGTTCATTTTCGTTCATAAACTCAATTGAAGCATAATCAGTTAATCCAGGCCTTACGGAAAGAACTTTTAATTGTTCATTGTTATATAAATTAACATACCTTCTAACTTCTGGTCTTGGACCAACAACACTCATGTCTCCAATTAGAACATTAATCAACTGAGGAGACTCATCTAGTTTAAACCTTCGCAACCAGTAACCAACAGCAGTAATTCTAGGATCTCTTCCTCCTACTGTAATTTGACCTAAGCCTTCTGAATTAGGCTTCATGGTTCTAAATTTGAATAACTTAAAGTCCACGTTGTTTTTTCCAACCCTTACCTGACGAAAAAACACACCTCCCTTACTGTCAATAACAATTAAAATAGCTGCAATAATAAAAAACGGAAAACCGAAAGTCAAAACAGTCAGTGAAGAAACAATATCAAACAGCCTTTTTAACATTACCTGTTTAATTTAATTAATGGAGAGTCAAGCTTCTTTAACCACTCTTTATACTCAAAAATAAAATAGACAAAAAGTGTTCCTAAAACACCTATTATTGACCCTAGAAAAATATCTTCGAAAAAATGTTGAGCTAAATAAACCCTAGAATAACTAGCCAAGATTGCCAAACTACCAAAAAACAATCCGTAAACAGGCTTTTTAGAAAGTAAAGTCAAAACTATAAAAAGGCTAAAAGCTGATGTTGTATGTCCACTAGGGAAAGAATTTCCTTTTTTCATCAATTCTTCTGACAAAACTAAATGTAGATCCCCTGATTTAAACTCATCCCAAAGCTCTATAAAAGGACGCATTGCATCAGGAAAAACGACATGCTTTAAAAGCTGAGTTATAGTGGCTGTAAAAATAAAACTTAAAAAAATTATAATGCTTTTTCTAACACTTAAGAATAATGAAAAAAGAATAACAGTAAACAAAGTCATTTGTCCACCTCCTAAATGTGTTGAATAAATAAAAATAAAATCTTGAAGTTCTGTCCAAGAATCATTGACTAGAATAGTCCCTTCATTCCGTGAGTAGTTAATTAGCATGTAACCAACCCCAACAAGAAAAACAACATAAAGAAAGGCGAAAAAACGAACCTTAACCTTTATTTTCTTTAATAAATCTGTCATACGATTAAACACAAATGTAAGAAACATTTTACATAAACATTTTTGAATTTAACAAAGATTACATATCTTTATCGTTATTCAAAATATTTTTTTAATGAAAGAAAGCAACACCACCTACAAGATGTTTGAAACGATGAAACAGCACAAAGCTATGGTTACTTATCATGGTGAATTCACATTTGAGTCTATCAACAACATTTTACTATATGCAAGACGAGACATTCAAATGAGAAATGTACAAAAAAGAACTTCAAGAAAGGTTTACGCTATTCTTGTAGAGGCATTAGAAAACATCCTAAGACATGGAGTAGAAAAAGAATATAACACAAGAACTACTGACGGTGTTTTTATCCTTTATAAAACAGACCAAGGCTTTACTATTAAAACTGGTAACTTAATCAAGAATGAAGACATTAGTAAGTTAAAGGCTGAAATTAAATTGGTTTCTGAAAAAAATATAACTCAATTAAAAGAGGCTTATCGTGAGCAGTTAAGAAATGGAGCAATTTCGAATAAAGGTGGTGCAGGAATTGGCTTAATAGACATGGCTATAAAAGCAAACAAAGATTTAACATTTAACCTTTTTGAAACTGACCCTGACACTTCATTTTTTGAATTAACTATAAACATTCACCAAGAAGAAGACACGATAGCAGCATGAACGCATTAAAAATCGAAAAAACTACTTATACACCAGATGTCATTTTGGACATCGATAATAAAGAGCTTTCTTTCAGGGGAGAATGTAGGCCGGAAAATGTTTCTACTTATTTCACTCCTATTGTTGATTGGTTTGAGAATCTCAAGTCCATTCCTCCTACTTCGGAAAAAATACCTGTTGCCTTTAACCTAGATTACTTTAATTCGTCTAGTGCTAAATACATCATGGATATATTTTTTCTCATTAGTGATATAAATAAAGACTTTGGATATAACTTAGAGATTGTATGGGAGTATGATGAGGATGATGAAGACGTATATGAAGCTGGAGTTGAATTTCAAGACTTAAGTGGAGTTATGTTTACTTTTAAATCACTTTAAATGAAAAAGCTATCCAGAAAAAGAAAATCTGATTTCATTTTCTGGGGAATTCTTCTGCTATTTACAGGCTACCTTTTCTTAACTCCTTCAGGAGAAAACACAAGAGCTTGGCTTACTGCGCTTACTTTATCTTCTCCAAGTAATAGCATTGAACAAAGTAACATACAAATAAAAGAAGACTGGCAATTAACAGCTACTAACGGAGACGAAGTTTGGCTTTCTGAATTTAAAAAACCTATTTTTATAAATATTTGGGCTACATGGTGTCCTCCTTGCAGAAGTGAACTCCCTTCTATTTTCGAATTACAAGCCAACTACAAAGACAAAGTAGATTTCTTATTAGTTAGCCCAGACGAGTCTATCGAAAAGCTAAAAACGTTTGCTGAAGAAAAAGGATACACTACAACTTTTTACAATGCGAATAACAGAACACCTAGCAACTTAGTCACTGGATCATACCCAACTACCTATATTTTAGACCCTAACAAAAAACTAATTTTAAAGTCTGTAGGAGCACATGATTGGAACGCTCAGAGTGTTCATGACCTACTAGATAAACTTATTGAAGAACAAGCAGCTAACTAAAAATGTACAAAGCACTAATTAGACCCATTCTTTTTCTATTTGACCCTGAAAAAATTCATCACTTTAGTTTCACATTTATTAAAACAACCTCTACTCTACTTGGCTGGTTGTATAAATTAATTTTTGATTTAAAAGAAGAACGCTTAGAAAAAGAGGTTTTTGGTCTTAAATTTAAAAACCCAGTTGGAATAGCAGCTGGATTTGATAAAAATGCAGTCTTATTAGACGAGCTAGAAAATTTTGGTTTTGGTTTTATAGAAATTGGAACTGTAACTCCAAAACCGCAATCGGGAAATCCTAAAAAAAGACTCTTTAGACTAAAAAAAGACAAAGCATTAATCAACAGAATGGGATTCAATAACCTTGGTGTTGATGAAGCTGTAAAACAATTAAAAAAAAGAAAAACAAAATTAATTATTGGAGGCAACATCGGAAAGAATACAGCAACCCCTAATGAGGAGGCTAAGTCAGATTACATCTATAATTTTGAAGCCTTGTATGACGTTGTAGACTACTTTGTTGTAAATGTAAGTTGTCCTAATGTGAAAGACCTCACCAAGTTGCAAGACATTGATTTTTTAGAAGACTTATTGAGCACTTTAAAGGATATTAACAATAAAAGAGGTAAAAACAGACCTATTTTATTAAAAATTGCTCCAGACTTAAACCGTCAACAGCTAGATGACATTGTGGAACTTATTGCCTCAACAAAAATAGCTGGAGTTATTGCAGCAAACACTTCTTCTGGCAGAGAAAACTTAACTACCAGTGAAGAAGAAATAAAAGCCATCGGAAATGGTGGACTAAGTGGCAAACCTATAAAAGATAACGCTACAGAAGTTATTCGATATCTTTCTCAAAAATCGAATAAAGCTTTCCCCATTATTGGTGTTGGTGGAATTCATACTGCAGAAGATGCTTTAGAAAAACTTGAAGCAGGGGCTGACTTAGTTCAAGTTTATACTGGTTTTATCTATGAGGGGCCAAAATTAATTAAAGACATCAACAAGGCTATTTTAGCTCAATTAAAATAGATTTCCAGAAAGATACCTATTTTTCAACCTTTGTTTTAAATCGCTCATCATAAAAAGCATCTAAAACGAAGCTTTTCTTCTTAAATTTACAGCATAGAGGACTTCCCCAAAGAAGAAAACCACTATGAAAACCACTTTTCTAATCTTATTTTTTTTATTTTCTCACTACATTAGTTTTGGGCAAAACACATCAGCAGGTCATTTTGAAAATGCTCTTCAAAGTAAAATTATTGTCCTAATTGTATTAGCCATTCTTTCTGTTTATAATTTTATAAAGTGGAAGAATGAAAACAACAGAACAGAACCTTAAAAATTAAACTTTCAACTCTTTTTTTCTTATATTTAAACCTTAATAGAAAAATATGACTGAAAAAGAAAAACTATACGAAACTTTAGGAGAATTATTATTTGTAGCTGCAAAAGCAGACGGGATAATTCAAGAAGAAGAGAAAGAAGCGTTAAATCAATTATTAGAAGACCACTCTTATGGAAAAGAAATAAAGTGGTCTTTTAACTATACCGCCAATAAAAATCCTTCAATAGAGGAAACCTATAAAAAAGTAATTGATTTTTGTAAAAATTATGGCCCAGCACCAGAATACAAAGAGTTTATTTCTGCAATGAAAACAATTGCTGAGGCCTCTAATGGAATTGACGTCTCTGAATCGAAAGTAATAAACTCCTTTTCACGTGACTTAATCGACCGTTTCCAAAAAGAAATCGAGGTTTAAAAATGATATTGGCACCTCTTTTCCTTTGATTTTCATAAACGAACCCACTACTTATGGCTGAAAAAAAGCTTTTTTTACTCGATGCTTTTGCACTTATTTATAGAGCTCATTTTGCATTTGCAAAAAACCCAAGAATAAACTCTAAAGGATTGAATACCTCTTCTATTTTAGGTTTTACCAATGCAATGTTAGACATCATTAAAAATCAAAAACCAACACATATTGCGGTCGTATTTGATGCTCCAGGTGGTTCTGTTAGAAATGATTATTTCCCGGAATACAAGGCACACAGAGAAGCTATGCCAGAGGATATTCGTTTAGCTATTCCTTATATTTTAGAAATGGTAGAAGCGTTTAACATCCCTATCCTAAGAATTGAAGGGTTTGAAGCCGATGACATTATTGGAACACTCGCTAAAAAAGCAGAAAAAGAAGGTTTCACCACTTATATGATGACTCCCGACAAGGACTTTGCACAATTGGTTTCTGAAAATATTTTTATGTATAAACCTTCTCGTTCTGGCAAACCCCCTGAAGTTTGGGGAGTGCCAGAAGTTCAAGAAAAATTTGAGATTGAAGACCCATTACAAGTCATCGATATCTTAGGCCTTTGGGGAGATGCAGCAGATAACATCCCTGGCATACCAGGAATTGGGGAGAAAACGTCTAAGAAATTAGTCGCAAAATGCGGCAGTGTAGAAGGGTTAATAGCTAACATAGAAGAGCTGAAAGGAAAACAGAAAGAGAATGTGATTAATTTTGCAGAGCAAGGATTACTTTCAAAAAAGCTCGCAACTATTTTACTTGATGTTCCTGTTGAACTAAAAGAGCACGAACTCATTATGGAAGATCCGAATAAAGAGGCTGTAATGGAACTTTTTGGCGAACTAGAGTTTAGAACAATGGCTAGACGTGTTTTTGGAGAAGAGATCAAAATGAATCAACCCCAAGCAACAGAGGGGCAAATGGATCTATTTGCAACTCCAAGTAGTGATTCAACAACACCAGAACCTCAACAAGAAGAAGTTCCCTTAGTCTTAAAAACAATAGAAAATACTCCGCACAAATACCAATTAGTAGAATCTTTAGCAGAGACCAAAACATTAATCAGCAAAATACAAGCTCAAAAAATGGTTTGTTTCGACACCGAAACATCAAGTCTAAATACCTTAAACACCACTTTATTGGGAATCGCTTTTTCTTACCAATCAGGAACAGGCTTTTACCTTTCTTTAGCAAAAGAAACAGAAGAAAAAATCGCCTTATTACGTCCATTCTTTAAGAATAAAGGGATTATAAAAATTGCACATAATTTTAAATTTGACGCTGCTGTTTTATACCAAAACTGTATTTCCATAGAAGGAGTTAATTTCGATACTATGGTTGCTCATTACCTGCTAGAACCAGACATGAAACATAGCATGGATTTTCTTTCAGAAGTTTACCTCAACTACAAACCGGTTTCTATAGAAACATTGATTGGTAAGAAAGGAAAAAACCAAAAAAGCATGGCAGATCTTCCTGCAAGCGAAGTTTATGAATATGCATGTGAAGATGCAGACATCACTTTTCAACTCTACGAAGTATTAAAACAAAAAATTGGATCTCCTTATTTAATGGATTTATTCTACAACATGGAAATGCCACTAAATAACGTTTTAATGAAAATGGAAGCGCAAGGAATTCGTTTAGACACTGGTGCTCTTAATACATTCTCGACAGAACTAGGAGAAACTTTAACTAATTTAGAAAAAGAAATTATTGCTTTAGCTGGAACAGATTTCAATGTAGATTCTCCAAAACAACTAGGCGCCATCTTGTTTGAAGTATTGGAAATAGATAAGAAAGCGAAAAAAACAAAAACGGGTCAATATAAAACAGATGAGCAAACATTAGTTAAACTAGTTGGTAAACACGAGATTATTCCTTTAATATTAGAATACCGTAAACTAAAGAAGTTAAAATCTACTTATGTTGATGCTTTACCAGAACTGGTAAACGAAGATTCCAATAGAATTCACACAACCTATATGCAAACAGTAGCTGCTACCGGTCGTTTAAGCTCTACTAATCCAAACTTACAAAACATCCCTATTCGTTCTGAAAAAGGAAAAGAAATTCGCAAAGCATTTATTGCCAAAAATGAAGACTTCACATTACTAGCTGCCGATTATTCTCAAATAGAGTTAAGGATTATAGCTGCTTTAAGTGGCGATGAACACATGATGACTGCTTTCCAAAACGGAGACGATATACATAGCGCAACTGCTGCAAAAGTATTTCATGTACCACAAGAAGAGGTAACTCCAGACATGAGAAGCAAAGCCAAAATGGTCAACTTCGGAATTATTTATGGAATTTCAGCGTTTGGGTTATCTCAGCGTTTGAGCATTCCTCGTAAAGAGGCTAAAGAGATTATAGATAGCTATTTTGAGCAATATCCGAAGGTTAAAGAATTTATGGACCTTTCTATTGCTTTTGCAAGAGATCATGGCTATGTAGAAACCATAAAAAAACGTCGTAGGTACTTAAAAGACATTAACTCTTCTAATGGAATTATGAGAGGTTATGCCGAACGAAATGCTATTAACGCACCTATTCAGGGTTCTGCTGCCGACATTATTAAGTTAGCTATGATTAAGATTGATAAAGAGTTTTCTAAACAGAAGCTACAATCTAGAATGTTGTTGCAAGTACACGATGAATTGATTTTTGACCTCTACAAGCCTGAGCAAGAAGTGGTAATGAGACTAGTAAAAGACTGCATGGAAAATGCCTTGAAATTCGACGTCCCATTAACCATAGAAATGGGGGTAGCTGACAACTGGTTGGAAGCGCATTAATTTTAGGATGATTTGGGCAAGTTCACTTAAAAAGTGAACCGAGCTATCTGCTGTATCTTTCTAGTTGGTTCTCGATACATTTTGTTCTCACAAAACACTCGAACTGACTAGAAAGGATGTCGCGTCTATCTCTCTTGCAAAAACAAAAGCTGCCCATAGTCAGTTCGAGTGGTTTTATTTTGATTAAAAATAAAATTGTATCGAGAAAGGACGGCATAGTAATATAAAAGAAAACCTTTTCAGACCTAACAGTTTTCCTATACCTGTTAGGTCTTTCAGCTAAAGTCATTTAGTTGATAAATTGAGATATAATTAACAGTACGTTTTTCAATCCCTCTGTATCTCTCCAAATATTTTGAAATAAACTATACTAAGAGAAAAATTAAACTATTATTTCCTCCCCCCTTTAGTCATTTTATAGACCAACCAACCAATTCCTACCACAAAGTGTAGCAGTACAATTCCAAAAATAATATATGGCGTATTGGAAGGCATCCTATTTTTCTATGAAAATAATTTCGTGAGTCACTGTAGCAAATTGTCTAAACATTTCGAACACTCCGCAATAACGTTCTACAGAAAGGTTAACTGCTTTTTCTAATTTAGCCTGAATCATGCCTGCCCCTTCAAAAGTATACACCACATGAACTTTATCGTAAATCTTTGGATGCTCTTCAGTTAAGTTTCCTTCTACCTCTATTGTAAATTTAGAAACGCTTTCATCTGTTCGCATTTTCTTCATCAATGAAGTAACATCCATTCCTGTACATCCACTTAAAGCGGTTAACATTAAAGGTTTTGGTCTAACACCTTTACCTGTACCACCTACAACAGCATCTGCATCTAAAGCAACTATTCCACCTGTAACTATTGAGTTAAAGGACATCTTCCCTTTCCATTCTGTTTTAATTTTATGACTCATAATAGTCTATTCTTATTCGTTTGTTTAAAGGTCTGACATTAAATTTGTACTAAAAGTGATAAATGTCAAATTTAATGGTAAGAAAAAACAGAATAACTCAACTAAGAGAAATAGATTAAACACCTCTTAAGATTTGTTAATTGAGCTCCATCTTATTTTAAAAACTACTACTTTTGTCAACTTATGAGTGAACAAAATATTCCATTAGCTAATTCAGGCCAAGTATCTTCACTAATACTTGATTATGTTGCAAATAAAGAGACCATTCAACCTTTTTACCAATATAAAAATGACGCTGAGGGCTTTAAGCAAAAAATAGAATCGTCTCATTTTTCTAAAGAGAAGCGAGAACTCTTGTTTAAACAATTGAAACAACAATACTTAACTAATGGAATTGCACTGCCAAAAAAACTAGATTTATTACTAGAAGAAAACACCTATGTTGTCACTACCGGCCATCAACTTTGTCTCTTTGGTGGGCCTCAATATTTTATTCATAAAATAATTTCTACTATAAAACTAGCAAAACAGTTAAAAGAATTATTTCCTTCCAAAAACTTCCTGCCTCTATTTTGGCTCGCTAGCGAAGACCATGATTTTGACGAAATAAACCACGCACATATTTACCACACAACATTACAAAGTGAAACAGAATTAAAGGGTGCAGTTGGTCGTTTACCCATGTCTATTTTCGAAGATTCTTACCTAGAACTATACAAACTACTCGGCGATAGAGCAAAAGAAATAAAAGAATTATTTGATATCAGCTTTGGAGATAAACCCATAGCACAAGTGACCACCCAGTGGGTACAAAAACTATTTAAAGAGGAGGATCTAATTATTTTAGATGGTGATGATAAAGAACTAAAGAGAAGCTTTATTCCTACCATTAAAAAAGAACTATTGGGCGAAAGTTCGTTTAACAATATAAATGCGACTTCTGAGCAATTAAAAGGATTAGGGTATAAAGCTCAAGTCACACCTCGAGAAATTAACCTCTTCTACTTAAAAAATAATTTAAGAGAGCGTATCGTATTACAAAATGGAACCTATATTATTTTAAATACAGACCTTACCTTTTCTGAAAATGAGATTTTAGACGAATTAGAGAAGCACCCAGATCGGTTTAGTCCAAATGTAGTTTTTAGACCTGTATACCAAGAGGCTGTCTTGCCTAACTTAGCATACATTGGCGGCCCTGGAGAGCTAGCTTATTGGCTTCAATTAAAAAATAATTTTGAAAACTTACAAGTCCCTTTTCCTGTATTAGTTTTAAGAGATTTGTTTCTTCCAACAGATGAAAAAATGCGAATTAATATTAAAAGGTTGAACTTAAACATTGTTGACTTTTTCTCACATGAAGATGATATAATTAAAGCGTACTTGAAAAATAATCCATCGACTCATGTAGATTTTGATAGTCAGATAAACCAATTGGAAATGCTCAAAGACCAAACCTTAATAAAGGTCACAGCAGTCGACAAATCTTTATCAGATATGGTTGAAGCAGAGTATGTAAAAATGAAAAAAAGGATTAAACGCATTAATCTAAAAACACAAAGAAGCATTAAAAAGCGAGAAGAAGTTTCTATAAATAGAATTAAAAACATTAAAGCTAAAGTCACCCCTAATGGTAAACTTGCAGAACGAAAAGAGAACTTTATTCCTGCATATTTAACTCATCCTAAAAACTATATCCAAAACTTGATAGACTTAAGCGACCCATTTATCAGCGAAATAAAGGTTTTCGAACAATAACTTAAAAACGTATTGTAAATAAGTTGTCAAAGGAAACATAAAGCCATAGATTTGAATTAAACATTCAGGTTAGAGAACATTAAAAAACCCCATGGCAACTGTTCATGACTCCCCTCGGAGTAATACATAAAAAACGCTCACTAAAATAATTATTTTCTTCCACAGATAATTTTTTAAGTGAGTATTTTTTTATTTTGATCTTAAATAGTTAATTACTTCAGCAGCAGCATACAACCCAAAGATAGCAGGCATATATGAAGTCGTTCCATAAAAAGATTTTTTAAAGTTAGACCCATCGGTCATTTTTAAGGAGCTTTTAACAACCTCTTCGCTAGAAAAAACGGCTCTCACTCCTCTATCTATTTTCTCTTCTTTTAAACGGTTTTTTACATTCACACCTAACTTACAGCCTTTTAACTTTGAAATGTCTTTCACCTGAACAAACTTTGGATCCAATTTACCTCCAGCTCCCATAGAACTTACACACCTGGTTTTATTATTTCGACACGCTTTTATTAAGCTCACCTTAGGAGTAATACTATCGATACAATCCATTACATAAGAAAACTGCCCCTCTCTTATAATTTCTTTGATTCGCTCAGGAACTAAAAACTCATCTATTTGGGTTAGTTTTAATTCCGGATTAATATCCAACAATCGGGCCCCTACTTCCTCTACTTTTTGTTTTCCAACGGTAGAGTGCAATGCTGGTAACTGTCTATTTATATTTGTAATATCTATGTCATCACCATCTATAATGGTCATCTGACCTATTCCAGCTCTAGCAATAAATTCTGCAGCAAAACTTCCTACGCCACCAAGCCCAACAATGAGAACGTGAGCTTCTTTCAACTTTTGAGTTCCTTCTTCTCCTACTAACAACTCTGCTCTTTCCAACCAGTTACTTGCCATAAATTCTTTTTTATCTGCGTTTTTAATTGCTCTAATTCCACTCCTATTATTT
>JAGXIB010000111.1 GCA_024635865.1 Flavobacteriales bacterium | reverse complement strand
TCTGTTTTGCCCGAAAACATTGAACCACAAACAACTTCTATCCAACCTTTTTTATGTATTTTATTTCCTTTTTGTTCTAAAAACACCGATTTATTGTAATTAAACTGTTAATAAGTTCGTTAAAGGTAGTAAATATAGATTCAATTATTTGTTGAAATTTGAGTTGTATTTTCAACAATTTTAAACATGAGTAATAATAACGAATATAGAAATTTAAAAAAGTTAGTTCATTCATTAGCTAATAATTTAGAAGCTTTAGAGAATGGTAATTTATCAGCATCAGATTTATATTCACTGTTAGACGATGCTAGAAACATTCATGAAAGAATAGCAATATTACATTATTTAGCGATTGAAAGAGCTGTAAAAAAGCAAGAAAATAATGGAATAAAATTTAACTTTTCTTTTTTTGATGAAGATGAAGTACAACCTAATCAAACAAACTTAATAGATGCAATAAAGGTTGAACATCATATAGAGGCAGTTAAAAAATCTATAGGAGAACAAAGACCATTATTCGAGGAAGAGAAACCAGACAAAATTACTGATCAAAAACAACCTGATCAACCAATAACTAAAGAAGAGGAAAATACAAAAAAACACACAGAAGAAACAGGAGGTTCTATTAACGATAAATTTTCTATTAGTGGGAGCCCTACTTTAGCAGATAAACTTGGACAACAACCCATAAAAGATCTAACAAATGCAATTGGTTTAAATGAAAAGTTCTTATTTATGAATGATTTATTTGATGGAGAAAATGATAAATATAAAGAGGCTATAGAAACGATAAATGAATTTTCTGCATTTATAGAGGCAGACGAGTACATTAATAATAGTTTAAAAGACGAGTTTAATTGGGATATGAACAGTGTTTCTACTCAAAAATTTATAATTTTAGTACAAAGAAGATTTTTATAGTATAAAGTCATTTTTATAATCTATTGGAATAATTGAGTTCTTCTTTATCGAAGATAAGATGATAGAAGTATGAATTTGATCTATTTCATCAAAATGATTTAGTTTTGTTGCAATAAAACCTTCAAAAGTATGAATGTCTTTTACCATAATTTTTAACTGATAATCATATTTACCGGTTAACTGTAAACATTCAACAATTTCATTAATCTTAATTATTTTTTCTTTAAATCTTTCTACGGTACTTCCGATCTGTTTTATCAGAGATACATTAATTAATGCCGTCAATCCTAACCCTAGTTTTTTAGCATTAATTTTAGCATGGTAACTTTTAATTAATCCAGCTTTTTCTAATTTTTGAACCCTTCCTAAAGTTGGAGCAGCAGATAAACCAATTCTTTTACTTAATTCTATGTTTGTTATTTTACTATTTATTTGTAGCTCTTTTAAGATATTTAAATCTGTTTTATCAAGTTTCATAGAATATAATTTTATGATTATAACTTAAATATAGAATTATATTATACTTCTTTTTTTTAATAGGGTTAAACTAATATATATAGTTGATAAGTCGCTTTGTTTTAGGTATAAATACCTAGTTGACTAATGTTTATTTATAACACTTGCTATCGTTTTCCAGAATTCAATAGCAGTTGTATCCCAATTAAATTTATTGGCTTGTTCTGTCCCTTTTTCAATATAACTAGTTCGAATAGATTTATCTTCTAATAATTCCATCTGATGGGCAATAGCCTTATAATCGTCAGGATCACATAAAATAGCTGCATTTCCAGCAATTTCTGGCAAACTAGTTCTATTACTTGTAACAACAGGAGTTCCACACTGCATAGACTCTATTACAGGGATACCAAATCCTTCAAAATAAGAAACATATAATAAAGCTTCTGCTGAAGCCATAAGTCTTCCTAACTCTTCATTAAAAAGTCTACCAGTAAAATTAATGTCCTTCTTATGTACTAATCCATTATAACAATCTTCAATAGACTCAGTACTCCAAAGCTTTTCACCAACAATAATAAATTGATGGTTATTGTTGGTATTCTTTTTATATTGGTCAAATGCTCTTAATGTATTTTCTATATTTTTTCTGGGGTTTAAAGAACCAACATAGATAAAAAAAGAGTTTCCGTTAGTGTACTTTTCTTTTACTTTTTGTTGCTCTAATTCATTAATAGGCTTAAATCTTTGATTGATTCCATTGTAAACAACATCAATTTTATTACTTTCTATTTTATATTGTTTTACGATGTCTTCCTTTGAAAAGTTAGAAACCGTTACTATTTTAGTTGCTTTTCTGGCAAATAGAGGAAAGTAGGTTTTGTAGTATTTAGTAATGTGTTTAGGTAGAAAATCAGGATAGTGTTCAAAATTTAAGTCATGTATGACTGCTATTTGAGGTACTTTAGTTGTTAAGCTCAAGTACCCGTCTGGTGAAATGAAAAGGTCCGCCTTTATTTTTTTTAGAAATCGGTGTACAGACCAATTAAACCATATTTTAAATAGAATAGGGTGTCTTGCTTGAGGAGATAATACAACTGGAGTAATGTTCTCAGAAAAGATAAAAGAAGGGTCATATTTCCGATCAAATAGAAAATAAAAGTCGTGCTCTGGGTGAGCTTTGGTAATTCTTTTTAATGTTTCATAAGTAAACCAACCAATACCTTCTAGTTTATCTTTAATTAAAAGTCTAGTGTTGACTACTATTTTCATCCCTTACTCTATTTTTATTTGATGATGGATTAATAATCCATCTATATGCTCTCTAGAAAACTTAGCTCCATTAATGCTGTTTTTTGATGGATTAATGGCATACAATGAAGCATTTCTAAAATCTACTTTTTCTAATTTTGTATTCTCAAAAATAGTATTTTTTAAATTAGCACTCTCAAAAGAAGAGTTAGTTAGCTCTGTTTCTGTAAAATCTACTGCATCTAGCGAACAATTAATAAACAAGGTGTTTTTAATTTTTAACTGATAAAAAGAGCTAAAGTTTAAGTTGCATTGATCAAAACTAACTTGAAATAAGAATGGATTACAAATGGTAAAATCTATTCCAACCATCTTACAAGCTTTAAAGCTGACTGTTTTTAGCCCTGTATTATTAAGTTTAAGATTACTTAAGTTGCATTCTTCAAAGGAACAATCGATAAAAATGGAGTGACTTAAGTCATTAGATTGGAAATCACAGTTTTTAAAAGAACAATTCTCGTATTCTCCCTCCTTAAAGTCAGAAGCATTAGTAAAGTCTTTATCTTCAACAAAAGTCATTATTCTAATTCCTCCCCTGTCAATGCCTCAGACACATTTATTATATGATCTCCAACTCTTTCTAGAGAAGAGAAGATGGTACTATAAATTAAAGAGGCTTCTAAATGAGCTTCTTCAGAGCCAACATTTTTAAGGTGTTTCTTTCTTAACTTATTACGAGTTTTGTTTATTTCTTTTTCCAATGCTATCGCCTCATCCATAGAAACTTTTTTGTATTCAAGGTTTAGGTTAGCATTCATTACTTTGAAAGCCTTCTCTATCAGGTCAATTAACTTATTTATACCCTCTCTTTGATCTGGAGTAAACCAAACTTTATCTGATTGCTTTTTCTCTAAAGACTTACTAATTTGATAAAAAACATCTCCAATTCTTTCTAAATCAGTAACCACATTAAGCATGGCGTGTAATTGGATCGAAGTGTCTTCACTCATTTCTTGTTGAGAAGCTTTTCCTAAGTAATTAGAAATTTCTATTTCAACTTTATCAGTGATTTCTTCATACTTTTGTATTTTATCATACATTTTCTGCTTCTTTTTCTTTTCTCCAGTATTAATAGCTGTTCTAAGAAAATTATTCATTCGTCCAGTAATGTCGCCAAATTTTGCAACTTCTTTTCTAGCCTCTAAAATTGACATTTCAGGGGTTAGCATCATACTAGAACTTATATATTCTAATTTAAATTCTTCGTCTTCTTCTGTTTTAGAAGGGGTAAACTTAATCACAACTCTTTCTATAAACTTAACAAACCAGACTAAAATAACGGTATTAATTATATTAAAGAAGGTATGAAATAAAGCTAAAGTTCTTAAGTTTAACTCTTCCTCTGTTTCTATTGTAAGACCTAAAAAATTCATAACCCCTTCAGTAATACCACTTACCCAATTCACAAAAGGAAAAAACAAGATAAGCATCCAAACAACTCCAAAAATATTAAAAAGTAAATGAGCTCTTGCTGCTCTTTTGGAATGTACATTCCCAATCATAGCGGCTAAATTTGCTGTGATTGTTGTTCCTATGTTTTCTCCAAGTACTATTGCTGCTGCAAATTCTAATGGTAATCCCTCTGCAACAAAAATTAAAGTTAATGCCATTGCTGCACTTGAAGATTGAACAATTACAGTCAGAATCGTTCCTATTAAAACAAATAAGAGAATTGCTCCATAACCGCCTTCCCCTAAACTTGTAATAAAAGAAATAAAAGCTTCGTTTTCTTCTAAATGAAGCACTGTCACTTCGCCTTTAAGCGCAGAAAGACCCATAAATAGTAAAGCAAAGCCAATTAAAAACTCTCCAAAAGATTTTAATTGATTTTTGCTTACAAATAGCAAAGGAACACCAATTGCTAATAGAGGTAAGGAATAAGCAGCTAAACTAAATTTAGAAAACCCTAATAAAACTAGCAGCCAGGCGGTCATTGTCGTTCCAATGTTAGCTCCCATTATAACTCCAATTGCTTGTCTTAATGTAAGTAATCCTGCATTAACAAAACTTACAATCATCACTGTTGTGGCAGAAGAAGATTGTATGATAGAAGTGGTTAAAAACCCGGTAAAAATTCCAGAAATACGATTAGAAGTAATTGCTTTTAAAATAACTCTTAGTTTATCTCCTGCAGCCTTTTGAATTCCTTCACTCATTACTTTCATCCCGTAGATGAAAAACCCTAGTGCTCCAATTATGGATAAAATGCTAAATATTCCCATGAATTTATAAAAACGTTAATATCATATCTAACAAAGATAATTTAAAGCTTAATTACACGATTTGTTTTAATATTAAGGAATTGTTAATTAATAAAGCGCTAATATTAAGTTAATGTTAAGCGGGAGTCTTTTTAAGCGATTAGATAAAGGAGTATTAACTAAGGGGGGTAAAGTTGTTTTTTTTTATTATTTTCGTATTCTTATCATTTTTTATAACTATGAAAACACTAATTGAAAAATTTACGAACCAATTAGAAGATGCTTTAAATATTGGGAATAACTCTAATTTAGCAAAGACAACTAAATCGATTAACAACATAGTTATTACTGGTTTGGGAGGATCTGGAATAGGTGGTAAAATTGTAACTCAGTTAGTAGAGAAAGAAGTTAAGGTTCCAATAATCGTTAATCACGGTTATCATTTACCTGGTTTTGTAAACGAAAATACGTTAGTGATTATCAGTAGTTTTTCTGGTAACACAGAGGAAACATTAGAAGCTATGGAAATAGCTAAAGAAAGAAAATCTGAAATAGCTTGCATATCTTCAGGAGGAAAAGTAATAGAAATAGCAAAAGCTAATAACTATAACTACATTGTTTTACCAGAATGTCATTCTCCTAGAGCGATGTTAACTTATTCATTAACGCAACAGTTCTACTTATTAAATCATTATGGATTCATAAATGATGACTTTAAGGAATCAATAAAAGGTGCTATTTATTTAATTAACAAAGAAAAAGAAGACATTAAAAAAGAAGCATTAAAAATAGCGAAAGGATTAAAAGGAAAGACGCCAATTATCTATTCTGAAGAAAGTTTTGAAGGAGTTTCAATTCGTTTAAGACAACAATTAAATGAAAACGCCAAAACACTATGTTGGCATAATGTTTTACCAGAAATGAATCACAACGAATTAGTTGGATGGGCTGGAGGTAAGGATGAGTATGCTGTTATTTTATTTAGAAATGACTCTGATTATAGTAGAACTCAAAAAAGAATGGAAATCTCTAAAGAGGTCATAGAAAAGTATACAAATACTCACTTTGAAGTCTGGTCTAAAGGAAAAGATGCAATAGAAAAGTCATTTTACTTCATTGTATTAGGAGATTGGATTTCTGTTTATTTAGCAGATTTATTAGAGGTAGACCCGATAGAAATAAAGGTAATTAATCATCTTAAAGGGGAGTTAGCCAAAATTTAAAGTTATTTATGAGCAACAGAAAAGTAATCTTTGAAGATTTAGGTTTAATCGACTACAAAAAAGCTTGGGATTATCAAACTGTTTATTTTGAAGAAGCTGTAAATCTAAAAATTAAGAATAGAAAATTGGATGGTGAAGAAGATAAAGGAATCACCAAAAATCACCTTCTTTTCTGCGAACACCCACATGTTTACACCTTAGGTAAAAGTGGTTCAGAATCTAATTTACTGATAGGAGAAGCTCTTTTAAAACAAAAGGGAGCAACTTATTATAAAATAAACCGGGGAGGAGATATTACGTATCACGGACCAGGTCAGTTGGTCGGTTACCCTATTTTTGATTTAGATCATTTTTTCAGCGATATTCATAAATATTTACGTTTTTTAGAAGAAGCTGTTATTCTTACATTAAAAGAATATGGAATTGATTCTGCTAGATCTGACGGTGAAACTGGAGTCTGGATAGACGTAGGGTTACCAACAGCTCGAAAAATTTGTGCGCTTGGAGTAAAGTCTAGTCGTTGGGTAACAATGCACGGGTTTGCTTTAAATGTTAATACAGACTTAACTTACTTCGATAACATTGTTCCTTGTGGAATAGTAGACAAATCTGTCACTTCTTTAGAAAAAGAATTAGGACGAAAAGTAGAGTTAGAAGAGGTAAAGGAGAAGCTTAAGAAACAGTTGAAATCTATTTTTGAATACACTTATCAATGAGAAAAGACATTCACATACCAGAAGTTACAGATGTTGGGATTGCAGTCGTAAAAGAGGAAGATGAAGCGACTCAGCTAGAAATTTGGAATGTTTATTTAATTAACTTAAAAGAGGAAACTTTAGTTAACACCTTTGTATCTTCTAGGGGTTACGGAATAATTAATAACGAGAAAAAGAAGACGATTAAAGTCAATTATTTTTTAAAAGACATAAGACCACAATCATTTAAATTAATTGAACCGATCATCGAAGATGTGTTTGCATTATCAAACGAATATTTTTTGACTTTTTATATCAATGGAGTTATTCATGATAAGAAATTTGTATTTGTTGCTGAGTCTATAAAAGAGGATCATTTAAGACCAATAGAGGTGTTAGGTAAAAGAGGAGTAATTATTAAATAATGCACACTTTTTACATTGAAAATATAGAGAAAACTACTGCTTTCCCCGAGTCGGAATCTAAGCACGCTATAAAAGTATTAAGATTAAAAAATGGTGATAAAGTAAGGTTAGTCAATGGAAAAGGGTTAGAAGCATTTGCAGTGATTATAAGTGATCACCCAAAACATTGTGAAGTTTCTTTAATTAAACAGCGAGAAGAGGCTAAAAACCCTTTCAAAATAGCTGTTGCAATTGCTCCAACAAAGAATAACGATAGAATAGAGTGGTTTTTAGAAAAAGCGATCGAAATAGGGTTGACGGATTTTATACCAATCATTTGTAAAAACTCAGAACGTAAGAAGTTTAATGAAGAACGTTGGAATAAAGTTACAATTGCTGCTTTAAAACAATCCCAACGTTTATGGAAAACATCGATACATGCCCCGGTTAAATTAGAAGAATACCTTTCTCAAGACTTAAATGGCTTAAAAACAATTGCTTATTGTGGAGAGTTTGATAAAAAACAATTTTCTAAGGTAGTAAATAAGAAACAAAACCAATTAATACTAATTGGCCCAGAAGGAGATTTCACACCAGAAGAAACCGACTTAGCCTTTAAAAAAGGTTTTGAACCCGTTTCATTAGGTGAAAATCGCTTAAGAACAGAAACAGCGGGAGTGGTTGCTTGTACGTTAATGCAGTTTGCTTAACTCTTCTCTCTGCTTTTTAGTCAATTTAAGAACAATTAAATCGTAAGAATCTTTCACCCAACCGTAAATAATTTTGTCCTCTATTGTGTTGTTCAACCTTATTGAATTCCAATGGTTTTTATTCATATGATAACCTGGAATAACATCTTCGTATTGTTCTCTTAGCTCTATTGCTTTTTCAGGATCGCATTTTATATTTACTTGTTCAAATAAATCAATATTTGTTAGGGCGAATATTTTACCCATAACCTTAAAAACGAGTGTTTTTTCATCAAAAGGAAGCCCTTCAGTTGTTCCATTAAGGCTTAAACAATAAGATCTAAATTCTTCTATATTCATTAGGGACCTTCTTCAAAGTCAACAGAAATATTTTGTTGAGGTTCTTCTTTTTTATCTAAGTCTACGCCAAGTTTTTTTAGCCATTTAGGAGTTTTTTTCTCTTTTTCTTTTCTCGAAGAATCTTCCTCTTCTTTTTCACCTTCCTCTTCCCAGTTTTCTATCTCAAAAGTAGGCTCCTTTTTTTCTTCGGACTTAGTTTTTAAAGAACTATCACTTTTAAAGAGCCCAAACTCTTCTTTCAAGATAGATTTAACATTTTGCTTTTCCTCTGCATTTACTTCTTTTCTGTTTGCTTTCTTTTCTGTTTTATCTATTTCATACTTCAAGTCACTTAAGTTTCCAAAAACGTGCAAGAAGATTATCTTTCCTAAGCCGTCATCTTTAACTGGGCCAAGGTCTTCAGCATGTTTTCTGTTAATTAAAACATCTCTCAACCCAAAACTAAAGTGGTAATCAACATTATTATCAAAAGAATGAATACCAGCTATATTTATATCCAAGACATTTGACTTAATAGTTGTTTTAGGAATAGTTATGTTACTGTTTTTAATTATAATAGTGTTGTCCAATTCAGAGAACTTAATTTTACTTATTTTTTTCTTTAACCGCTTTGTATCTATTACTTTATTGACGATTTGATTTTCATCTAAATATACAGCTAACTCATTCATGGTAGAGTGGTTAATTAGCATTCCGTTACTTACTTTTGTTTCAGCATTAACCGCTATAGAAGGCATTATTAATGTTAAATTAGGAGTAAACAACATTCCGAAATCAAAAAGTAAGCTTCCTTTTCCTTTTATGTTTTTATCGGTTAAAAAGTCTTGACTAAAGTTATTGACTGAAGTAAAGAAAGATTGAATATTAATCTCGTCTAACTTTGAACTTCCTGACCATAAAAATTCATTTGTTGGGGTCTGTTCTATTTTTGAGTTAAACAAAACATTTCCTCCACTTGTTTTAAAGGTGATGTCTTTTGTGGTTAAAACTTGATTTTTTAAACTAATTACTCCAGTGAAGTTTTTTGCAGTAAATTTTTCATACGTTAACTCATTAAGTG
>JAGXIB010000110.1 GCA_024635865.1 Flavobacteriales bacterium | reverse complement strand
TCTTTATAACGTTGTGACAGACAACCAGTAACGAATACCTTTGAAACTAAGCCTTCTTTTTTAGCGTCTACAAAATGTAGAATCTGATTAATCGATTCTTCTTTTGCATTATCTATAAAACCACAAGTATTTATAATAACAATCTCTGAATCTTCTGATAACGACTCATGCTCTACATCGAATTCATTGGCTTTTAACTGCCCCATCAACACTTCAGAATCAAATAGATTCTTTGAGCACCCCATTGTTATTACGTTTACTTTATTCTTTTTTAGCGTCTTAGTTTTCATCCTTGCAAATTTATAGCGAACACAAAGATATTTAAAATGTATGAGAGTTATCTATCTTCCTTCGTAATAATGTACTTATCGACTTTTATACTCCCTCTATTATATACTTTCAATTCACAACTTTCATTTTTAGAATTAAAAACGGATCGATTTCCAGTTGCCATATTTACACAAAACTGTATTGGCTTTCGTTCTGAAGCGATTTTAAAACCTAATTTTAAAAACCCATCTCCACTACCCCAGTCTTTGTCTATATAGGTCATGATGTGATCTGGTTGAAACTCGTTCTCATAATAAGTGATCAATTTATCTAAACCTCCAACAATCGTAGTTCCATTTTTAGAACAAAAACGAACGAGCTCTACAGATCGACCAACATCTAAATTTCTTTGAGGAGAAAAAGTTACTACCGCTACTAATTCTTTTTCATAAAATAACCCTAGCTTATGTTTAGCTTTTACCGTTCCATAAATATGATTCTCCTTCAAAAAAGTGTCTGCTTGTTTTTTATCTATTTTTTTTACTACTGTTTTTCTAGCAAAAATACGTTTGCTTAACCCAAATTTGGACTTTAATTTAGAAATTACCACTTCTGGTTTAGCTAACCACCAATCTTCGTAAACAACAAAACTCGAGTGATTTAATGGTTCTGAATACTCTAAAAAATTGACAAAGGGAATTTCTTTTTCAAAATCAAATTCATCCTGAAAGGCTGAACTTAATTGCTTGTAGAAGTTATATTTTGATTGGTTTTGATTCAAATAATCTTTCTCTTAATGGTAAAGTCTATTTCTCGATACATTTTCTCCATTTTATTACGAAAACACTCGAACTGACTAAACTTTGAAAATCTCTAATCTATTCTCTTTAATCTCTTTTCTATGTTCTTTACTCTCTTTTCTTAAACCTATATCTCTATCTCTATTCCCACAGGACAATGGTCAGAACCAAATACATCGTTTAAGATAAAAGCATCTTTTGCTTGATCAATTACTTTATCACTCACTAAAAAATAATCTAAGCGCCAACCTATGTTTCTATCTCTGGCTGACATTCTATAACTCCACCAAGAATACTTAACTTCAGAAGGGTAAAAATGCCTAAAAGAATCGGTGAAACCTGCTTTTAAGAAATTATCCATCCCTCCTATTTCCTGCTCTGTATATCCAGCACTTTTATTAAAGTTTGCTTTCGGGTTTTTAATGTCTATTGGTTGGTGCGCTACATTCATATCACCACAAACAATTACTGGTTTCTTTTTTTCTAATTCTTGCATGTGAGCCAATAAGTCCGCATCCCACTGCATACGATAAGGCAAACGTTTTAACCCTCCTTGGCTATTTGGGACATAAGTTGTTAATAAATAGTAATTCTCGAACTCTGCTGTTATTAGACGACCCTCTGTATCATGTTCTTCTATTCCTAGTCCAACTTCTACAGATAGAGGCTTCTCTTTAGATAAAATAGCTGTTCCACTGTAGCCTTTTTTTATTGCGCTATAAGAGTGAACTTCATATCCTTCTAGACCATTTAAAGCTTCTAATACTTGATCATCTTGTGCTTTCGTCTCTTGAAAACAAATAACATCTGCATCTAAACCATGAATAATATCTATTAATCCTTTTTTGGCGACTGCCCTTATTCCGTTTAAATTCCAAGATATTAATTTTTTCATCCTTTATTTTATTGATTTATTTAAGAGTTTCGAAGGTAAGAAAAATTACGGATTTTTAAATTCATATCAGAAATAGCTAGTTAAAATTAGTTGATGCATTTATTATCTTAAAAGCACTTATCAATAGGCTAGAAAGTAAGATTAAAATTTAAAAATGTGTAAAAACTCTACACAACGTGAAATCTATTTGAATTAAAAAAGACAACAAAAAACATAATAAACTATGTGTCAGCAGGTTACGATTATGGCATTTATTTCGTTTACTATAATAATTAAAACACATCTAAAAATAACCCTTAACCAGTAAAAAAAACTACTTATAAAAATTAAAATACACGATACATTTTGGTATTCCACTCAGGTAAAACCGATCTAAAGAACAACTCTTGATTAAGATTAGGAGTTACATTTAATATTAACTAAAAAACAAAAAAAAATGAAAGTACAAACTTACTTAGCGTTTGACGGAGACTGTCAAGAAGCTCTAAATTTTTACGGAGATTTATTTGATGCAAAAATAACTAATAGAGTAACCTATGAAGATAAAAAAATAGACCTCTCAGAAAATTATCGGAAAAAATTACAACACGCAGAATTAAAAGGAAAAGACATTCATATCATGGCTTATGATGCTACTCCAGACACTCCTTTAAGTCATGGGTTTAAACATCATTTAAGTATCGATGTTGCTGATGCAAGTAAAGCAAAAGAATTATTTAATACACTAGCTAATGAGGGACAAATACATGATCAATTTAGAGAAAGAGAATGGGGTAAATTCGGAAGATGTACTGATAAGTTCGGAGTCAACTGGATGGTAAACTGTAATTAATATATATAAGAAACTAAAAACTAGGGTTGATCCAACGCATTAATTAAAATCAATTAGCCTCGTTGTTAATGGTTTATTTTTGTGAGCTACAGTTTTAAAAAAGAACTCTAGAAATTTACTGTATATTATAAACTAAAAAATCCTCAAAGTAAACGCTTTGAGGATTTTTTAATCTTAAAAACTGATCATATTAACCAGTTATCTTATCGTATAAATCTTTAAAATCAGTATTATCATCCAGTATGCAGTCATCTCTTTTTTCATAAAAGAATTGGTGTCCCAAACTTATTGTTTCACTTGCACTTTCTTGATCTACTGGCAACTGAAACTTCGCATACTGTATTAATGCAACTTTTAAAAATTTTTGTTGACTTTCCGTCATATCACCAAACTCTATATCAGTTCCGATTGTTTTAATTGCATCTAATGCTTCCGATACTACTTTTTTCCCTTCAGTTTTATTTTTAGATAGAATGTAATTTAATCCTTGTAATAATTCAGCTCCGTGATCGTCTGGATCAAATGTGTTTATTTTTTTCAATAGAGAAGCTGATTTTTTTGCACTTTTTTCAGTTCCATCTAAAGCATTATTTTCTATTTCTTCTAATAAAATAAGCTTGATCTGTTCGATATACTCTTCTGCATCGTCTTTAAACTCATATGACTTATCTTTCTTTCTATATTTTCCTAGATAAGAAATTGAATTTTTGAACGCTTTAGGATAATCATCTTTAAACTGATGATCTCTACTCATTTCAAAATAAGACATAGAGGCGTACAAATATGGAAGTGGCTCTTTTTTTGTCTTATCATTTTCCATTAATTTTTGACATTTAAATAAGCACTTTTCATATTTTTCATCAACTAATAAAGCTAACAAATCCATATAGTCTTGACCGAAAGTTTTTTGAGAGAATAAAAAAACTGAAAGTATAATTAATAAATTTTTCATAATAAAAACGATTTTGACTCTAATGATTTCAAAAGTCGTGCCTAAAGTACAAAAATGTAGCATTAATAACAGCTTTTTAACTCAAAAAATAATTAAGTTATCCATTTTATAGGTAAGTAAGATAAAAAATTTATTTTTGTTTGGTCAATACGCTATTGATGAATGATAAAAAGCAACTTTTAAGTTCTATCGTCGTCAGTAAAACAAATTATATTTAAAAAATGAAATATTTATCGTTATTTATATTGTTAATAATTTTCAATAATTATTTTTCTCAATGTACCTTAAACCTGATTTCATCTCTTGACTCTGTTTTATGTGGAGAAGAAGTAACATTGAGCGCCTTTGGGTCAATGGATGGAAATATTGCCTTTGATGAGGATTTTAGTGGAGGATCTCCACAGGGTTGGCAATTTACGCAAAGTGTAACTATTGGTAATAATACATGCGGAGTTCCTTCGCCTGATGGTTCAGATTTTATGTGGATGGGAGATGCAGCTACCAATCCAAGAGATATGACAACTGTTGCCTTAGATTTATCTCCTGGTGGAATTATATGTTTCGAAATGAGATATGCAGTACAAGGAGATGCTTCTCCATGTGAAGGACCAGACGAGTCGGATGAAGGAGTTTTTTTAAAGTATTCTATTGACAATGGAGCTACATGGATTGATATTGAATATTGGGATCCAAATGGAGGAAATGACCCAGGTTTAACAGCTTGGAATCAATACTGTGTGACTATACCTCCAGGAGCTATGACAAACAACACAATGATACAATGGCATCAAGATGCTGTTTCGGGTCCAGAATATGATCATTGGGGAATCGACAATGTTCAAATTTCCTTAAATGATCCCACCTCTCAAATAACTTGGCAGCATGATGGCTACAACTACCCTATGGGCTCTAGTGGCGGTGAAAATCCTACTCCAATTGCATTAACAACAGAAACTACTTTTACCGCAACGATTACTAATGGAACAAATACTTGTACTGAAACCATAACTGTCCCTGTTAAGATTCCTATTTTGGAAGTAAATGCTGGAGCTGACATTACTATATGTGCTGGTGAATGTGTCAACTTAAATGGTGAAGCAGGAGTGATTGTTAACGTAGGAGGAACTAAGACCTATGCAAATACTCAAGCAGAAGATGCTTCTGGGTTTTTAGGAATTTCTGCTGCAACAAATATCAATGTTCAAAACATAAATCAGCAAACAATTACAACAGGAATGATAACAAGTGTTTGTGTAGATGCTTTTACAGCAAATGGTAGTTTATTCAGTCCATTAAGTGAAGATGAGTTTACGGTAACTTTATCAACTCCAGATGGATGCTCTATAGAAATGGTTCCTACAGGATTAGCTAGCGGCCCATATTCTCAAGTTTGTTTTGTCCCATCTGGAGGTGGGAACATGAATGGAGGTGGATTTCCAGCTTCAGGAAGTTTTAACTCTAATGAGCCATTCTCTAACTTAAATGGTTGTTCTACAAATGGAACTTGGACCTTAACTTTTGAATCCTCTAGTGTTACTATTGGTGCTTCTGCAGAGTTATCTGGCTGGAACATCACCTTCCAAGATATTGATAGTTTACAAGCTGGAATATATACTTGGTCTCCAACAACAAATATGACAAATGAAACATCTGTTACCCCAGAAGTTTGTCCAGGAGCAACTACAACTTATACCTTAACTGTTGCTGATTCTAACGCCTGTGTCAATCCTATCTCAGATGATGTTACAGTTACAGTAGCTGGTACGTGTTGTAACTTTGATATATCTGCTGTGACGGTAGATCCTACCTGTGGAAATACTGATGGAAGTATAGATTTGACAATTACAAACGGTTCTGGAACTTACACCTTTGATTGGGGTACTAATGGTACTACTGAGGACTTAACAGCTATTGGTCAAGGAATTTATAATGTTAGTATAACTGATGTGACAGGAGGATGCTCTAAAGACACTTCTTTCAATTTTAGTTCTAATGCTTTTACTTTTTCCTTGAACATTACTTCTCCTTCTTGCGGAAGTGCTGATGGGGCAATTGAGTTTGTTCCTAATGGAGGAACAACTCCTTTTGAGTATAGTATTGACAATGGAACTACTTTTTTACCAACCCCTAATTTTACATCTTTAGCAGAAGGAACTTATAATCTCTCTATACAAGATGCTGCGAGTTGTAGAAAGGATACCATCATAAACTTAACAAGTCAATCTTATAATTATAGCTTAACATTAACTAACCCATCTTGTGGAGGAACAGACGGTTCAATCGTCTTTGCTACAACAGGTTCTTCTGGTCCATTTGGTTTTAGTATTGATAATGGAGTAAATGTATCAACAGATTCAAACTTTGTTGGACTACCATCTGGAACTTACAATTTATTAATTTCTGATGTCGGTGGTTGTGTAAAAGATTCTACAATAACTTTAAGTGATGTTGGATCTGTATCAGGAAATGTTAGTATTGTTGACTTAATTTGTTATCAAGGAGACAATGGTAGAATTATTTTAACAGCTGTTGGTGGGGCTGCTCCTTATACTTATGACATTGGTAGTGGACCACAAAATACAACGGTTTTTAATAATGTTACTGCTGGAAATTATAACATTACAATTACTGATGATTCTGGGTGTACTTTTGATACGATTGTAGAAGTTCAAGAACCTATTGGAATGGACATTAGTTTAGCGATTACTGATCCTACTTGTTATAACGCTTGTGACGCCTCAGTTGAAGCAACAGTAACTGGAGGAACAATTGCTAACGACCCTATTTATAGGTGGTCTGGAATTCTATCTTCCAACACCGGTAATTCTGTTTCAAACATTTGTATTAACAACTACACATTAACAGTAATTGATGATAATGGA
The DNA here is from genome assembly GCA_024635865.1 of Flavobacteriales bacterium. GTDB lineage: Bacteria > Bacteroidota > Bacteroidia > Flavobacteriales_D > Parvicellaceae > S010-51. The sequence goes on along the minus strand of JAGXIB010000110.1, from coordinate 1,666 downwards.
TGCGAAAAAGATACTTTAATTACCTTTGTAGCTCCAGCAGATGTTATCTCAAATTTTAGTGCAGCACCTCAGCCTACAACGATTTTTAACCCTGAAGTTACTTTAACTGAAGAGTCTATAAACGGAGTTTCATTTACTTGGTACGTAGATAGTGTGTTAGTTGGTAATGGAAGTGAGTATGCCCATATCTATCCTGCTGATTCTGCTGGATCATATAATACTTGTCTCGTTATAGAAGACGTTTTAGGATGTTCAGATTCTATCTGTAAGGAAGTGATTATAAATAATGACTTTATCTTCTTTTTACCAAATACATTTACTCCAGATGGGGATGGGGATAATGATTACTTTTTTCCTCAAGGTTTAGGAGTTAGTTCCGTTGAATATGATTTATTTGTTTTTGACAGATGGGGGACACTAATTTGGTCTTCTGGATCACCTACTGCAAAGTGGGATGGAAGTCATAAAGGAGAGGAATGTCAAGACGGTGTCTATATATGGAAATTAGCAACCAAAAACCAAGGAAGTAAAGACATAGAACGCATGGGGCATGTAACTTTATTAAGGTAATAATAACACCGCTAAGAAATTCAAAAGGCAAGATTTAAAGAAAATCTTGCCTTTTTTTATGAATAAAAATAAAAAAACGATTTAGATTGTACCATTTTATTAATTTTGAATTACATCTAATAGAAAACAACAAACATGGAAGAATTTATAGAAGTAATCAAATTAGCAATACCTTCACTATTAGTATTTGGAGTGGTATATTTTATGTTAAAACAATTCTTGAATCGAGAGTTAAGTATTAACAATCAACAATTAAAAGTTCAGCAAGAAGAGTTTAAACTACAAGCTAAAAAAGATTTTATTCCTTTAAAAAATCAAGCTTATGAACGCGCTCTTTTATATATTGAACGTATAGATCCTAATAATTTAATTATGCGTATTCATCAACCTCATATGAATGCTAGACAGTTCCATTCCGCTTTATTAAACACGATAAGAGAAGAATACAACCATAATATGGTTCAGCAACTTTACATTGCGAAAAGTAGCTGGGACAAGCTTAAACAAGCTAAAGAAGAAACAGTAAAAATCATTAATATGGCTCAAAACCAAATGAAAGAAAATTCTACAGGTTTGGAGTTAAGTGCAATTATTTTTGAAATTATATCTAAGTTAGATCACTTACCTACAACTACCGCCATTGATTATATGAAAACTGAGTTTCAAAAAAGTATTAAATAATGGATTTAAATTTTAATACTCCGATTTATAATAACTATACAGATACCAATACAAATGGATTGGTTGCGATAGAAAGAAATGAATCTAAAGCAATCGGAAAAGCATTCAAAAAACATAAAAAAGCAGAAGCTATTCCAGGTAATTTAACTGTCAAAGGATATGCCTTTATTATAGATGAAGAATATCAATCACTTAAAATTGATTTTTCAAAAGAACTTGAGTTTAAGATTAAAGACCTGGAGAAAGCTGACATTAGTTAAATAAATTAACGAGTTATATTACAAGATTAAGATTGCTCTTATCATTTTGTACTACCCCTTAAATAAACCAATCATACTCTTCAATAGACATGTTAGCAACTTAGACTATATAGATGAATATGATAATCCAATAGATATTTGAATAACCTATAGCT